>NZ_DELU01000032.1:0-65546 GCF_002352785.1 Marinobacter sp. UBA2688 | reverse complement strand
GAGCTCCGCCATCCATGGCTCCGCACGGTTTTGGACACCCACTCCCAACGGCCACCCAGAACTTTGTGCAGAGGCAAACAGGTGCAACCGGTAAGCGCATTGCGAACGTTCGGCAAGACATTTTTTAAGCAGGCAAGAACAGACTTGAAGCGTTGGTCGGTAACGGCCTTTCAAAAATGTGCGGAGCCAGGGATGGCGGAGCCCAAGCGCACACGGACGTGTTCACAGCGTTTTTTGAAAGGCCGTTACCGACCGACGCCGCCCCGAGCTAACAGGCCCGGGCATTAAGAACTACCAGGCAACTCCAAACGCCAAAAGAACCATCAACCTCAGCCAATAGACAAAGAGGTAAAACATGGACCTGAATTACACCCCGGAACAAGAGGCCTTCCGCGCCGAAGTTCGCCAGTTCCTGGAAGACAACCTCCCGGACGACATCCGCGAGCGCGTTCAGAAACGCCTGCGCCACGATAAAGACATGACCCAGCGCTGGCAGAAAATTCTGTATGAAAAAGGCTGGGGCGCCTCCACCTGGCCGGAAGAATTCGGCGGCCCGGGCTGGAACCCGATTGAACAGATCATCTTTGAAGAAGAGTGTGCCCTCGCCGGTGCGCCACGCCAGCTCGATTTCGGCCTGCGCATGGTCGCCCCGGTGATCATGACCTTTGGCAACGACGAGCAGAAACAACGCTTTCTGCCGGGCATTCTCAGCGGCGAAGACTGGTGGTGTCAGGGCTATTCCGAGCCGGGCTCCGGCTCCGACCTCGCGTCACTACGCTGCTCCGCCAAACGCGAAGGCGATCACTACATCGTCAACGGCCAGAAAACCTGGACCACCCTTGGCCAGCACGCCGACTGGATCTTCTGTCTGGTGCGCACCAGCAACGAAGGCAAGCCGCAACAGGGCATTTCCTTCCTGCTGATCGACATGAACGATCCCGGCATCGATGTGAAGCCCATCATCATGCTGGATGGCGAGCACGAGATTAACGAAGTCTATTTCGATAACGTGAAAGTGCCCGCCGAGAACCTGATCGGCGAAGAGAATCAGGGCTGGACCTACGCCAAGTTTCTGCTGGGCCATGAGCGCACTGGTCTGGCCAATGTGGGCCAGTGGAAAGCCTTGATGAAGCGTCTAAAAGTTGTCGCCAACGAGGAACAGGACGGCCAGCGCCCGCTGATCGAGAACACCCGCTTCCGCGATCGTCTGGCGCAACTGGATATCGAGCTGCGTGCACTGGAGCTGACCGTACTTCGGGTGCTGACCGACAAGCGCGGCCCCGGCCCGCAGGCATCCATCCTGAAAATCCGTGGTACCGAGATCGGCCAGAAGCTGTTTGAACTGCTGATGGAAGCCGCCGGACAGGATGCGATCGCGCACATTCCGGACGCCCTGGAACTGGACTACAACGGCCCGCGCGCCGGGTCCATCGATGCCACTCCGGCGGCCGGTGACTACTTCAACATGCGCAAGCTGTCGATCTTTGGCGGGTCCAACGAGATCCAGCGCAACATCATCGCCCAGCTCGTGCTTGGTCTTTAAAGGAGGCGATCTTATGAATTTCGATCTTACCGACGAACAGCAAATGCTGAACGACTCGTTGCGCCGCTTTGTGACCAACGAGTACAGCTTTGAAAAGCGCAGCACCTTCATCGAATCCGGCAATGGCACCGACCCGAACACCTGGGCCGCCCTGGCGGATATGGGCCTGCTGGCGTTCACCTTCCCCGAAGCCTTTGGCGGTCTGGATGGCAACGCCGTCGACACCATGGTGGTGATGGAAAACTTCGGTCGCGGCCTGGTGGTTGAGCCCTATCTGGCTACGGTCGTTCTGGCCGGCGGGCTGATTCGTGATGTGGGCAACGACTCCCAAAAAGACGAGTACCTGACGGCGATCGCTTCCGGCGAGCGCAAGATGGCCTTTGCACATTACGAACCCGGCGCGCGCTACAACCTGAGCCAGGTACAGACCACTGCCCGCAAGGACGGCGACCACTTCATGGTCAGCGGCCAGAAAACCGCAGTCATCCATGGCGGCCAGGCGGACCAACTGGTCGTCTCTGCGCGCACCAGCGGCAACACCAATGATGAGACCGGACTGTCCCTGTTCATCGTCGATGCCAATGCCAAAGGCGTGAAAATTGACGACTACGCCGCCCATGACGGCTACCGCATCGCAGACATCAGTTTCTCCAATGTCGCCGTCAGCGCCGACAATCTTCTGGGTGAGCTGGACCAGGCGTTCCCGCACATTGAGAAAGCCACCGATCTGGGCATTGCGGCGGTCTGTGCCGAAGCCGTGGGGGCCATGGAAGCCATGAACGAAACCACGCTGGACTACATCAAAACCCGCAAGCAATTCGGTGTACCTATCGGCAAATTCCAGGTGCTTCAGCACCGCATGGCGGACATGTTTATTCAGGCAGAGCAGTCAAAATCCATGGCCATTCTGGCCGCTAGCACCGCCGATTCCGACGACCGGGCCGAGCGCCGCAATGCCCTGTCCATGGCAAAAACCCTGGTCGGTCAGGGTTCCCGCTATGTCGCACAGGAAGGTGTTCAGTTGCACGGCGGCATGGGCGTGACAGACGAAATGTTCGCGGCGCACCTGTTCAAGCGGCTGACCACCATCAACCTGCTGTTCGGCGACGCGGATCATCATCTGGCCCAGGTCAGCGACGGCCTGTTGGCCGCCAGCGCCTGAACCTTCGGACTGATAACAAGGAATCGACTATGAGCGTAAAACAACTACTGGACCTGTCCGGCAAAGTCGCCTTTATCACTGGCGGCTCCCGTGGTCTGGGCCTGCAAATGGCCGAGGCGCTGGGTGAACTGGGCGCGAAGATCGCCATCAGCGCCCGCAAACAGCACGAGCTGGACGCGGCGAAAGAACACCTGGAAAGCCAGGGCGTGACGGTGGTGACCATCGCCGCCGACCTGGGCGATCTGGAAGGTATTCCCAAGGTGGTGGATCAGGTGATCGAGCAGCTCGGCGACATCGATATTCTGGTGAACAACGCCGGCGCCACCTGGGGAGCCCCAGCGGAGGACTATCCGCCCGAGGGTTGGATGAAGGTAATGAACCTGAATGTGAACGCCAGCTTTTTCCTCACCCAGACCGTCGGCAAGCGCTGCATGATCCCGCGCAAGACCGGCAAGGTGATCAATATCGCCTCCATTGCCGGGCTATCTGGCAACCCGGAGGGCATGCAGACCATCGCCTACAACACCAGCAAGGGCGCCATGGTGAACTTCACCCGCGCCCTGGCGTCCGAATGGGGTCATTACAACATCAATGTGAACGCGCTTTGTCCAGGCTTCTTCCCGTCCAAGATGTCTCAGGGACTGTTGGATGCACAAGGCGACAAAATGCTTGAGCGTATTCCGCTCAAGCGCTTTGGTGGCGAAGAAGATCTGAAAGGTGCAGCGGTGTTGCTGGCGTCTGAAGCCGGACGACACATTACCGGGCAATGCCTGGCAGTGGATGGCGGCACGCTGGTTAGTTAAGCATGCCCCTCTCGTCTGTTAAAGGCACTGACTAACCTGCTCCGGGTCCAGGTTACCACCAGTAATAATCAGAACCGTGGCCCTGTCCGGATCAGGCGCAACCTGGTTTTCCAATAACGCCGCCAGCCCGACACTGGCACCAGGCTCTACATAGAGCCTGGCTTCAGTCAGCAGGCGACGTGTGGCTTCCCGGATAGCCGACTCGGTAACCGTCACGATCTGGTCCACCACCTGACGGGACGCGGCATAGGTGCAGTCACCGACCACTGCCGGTGCCAGGCTGGCAGCCCAGGTATCCACCGAGTCGAGGCTGGCGCTGGCATCCTGCTTGTGCCAGGCGTTAAACATGGTCGCCGCACCCTCCGGCTCCACGCCGATCAGCTCCACTTCCGGCCGCTGTGCCTTGATGGCCAGCCCCAGCCCGGAAATCAAACCGCCGCCTCCGATGGGGCACAGTATCCGATCCACATCCGACTGCTGGCGCAGCAATTCCAGGCCAACGGTGCCCTGTCCAGCCATGATGCGGACATCATTGTAAGGGTGAACCAGCGTCCGCCCCTTGTCATCCCGCAATTGATGGCACAGCGCCACCGCCTGCTGGATATTTCCGTGCACAATCACTTCGGCGCCCAGCGCCCGGGTGCGGTGAATCTTCAACGGGCTGGAACCTTCCGGCATCACCACCGTGAGCGGAACATCCTGCATGGCCGCCGCCCAGGCCAGGCCGATTGCATGATTCCCGGCGGACACCGTCACCAGGCCAGCCTCGAGTTCGTCAGCACTGGCGGTCAGCAGCCAGTTCAGTGCACCCCGAGCCTTGAAACTGCCGGTGCGCTGAAAGCTCTCACACTTCAAACCCAGCGGCTGGCCCATGGTGGCATCCAGATCAGGCACAGTCAGGAGCGGTGTTTCGCCCAGTTTCGGTCGAATGCGCTGCTCTGCTGCCTGTATTTGGGATAGGTCAGGAAGGGTTGGTTTGGTCATGGTGCGTGCTCCATTTGCTCCCATTACCAAACCATGGCCCCATTGGGGCCAGCGATCAAGTCACAACAGCCTCACCCGCTTCAACAGCCTCTGGCTCACACACATACTGCCCCGCGTCAAACCGCTTCGTCTGCTGGCGGAATTGCCAGGTGAAGCCCGGCCACAGCGTGGTGTTCTTGCCGTTCTCGTTTACATACCAGCTCTTGCAGCCGGTCTGCCACACGGAGTCGCCGAGCTTGGCGTGAATAGAGGCGTTGTATTGGCTTTGGGCGTCTTCCTTCACTTCCACGCTCTTCCAGCCGTGCTTGTCCATTTTCTTCAGGGCACCCAGCACATACTGGATCTGGCTTTCAATCATATAGACCATGGAGCTGTGGCCGAGGCCGGTATTGGGGCCCATGAGCATGAAGAAGTTGGGGAAGCCGGCAATGGCGCTACCCTTGTAGGCTTCGGCACCGCCTTTCCATGCGTCCAGCAGGTCCTGGCCGCCACGGCCATGTACCATGCCTGCGGGTATCGGGTCCTGGGCCTTGAAGCCGGTGCCATAAATGATGCAGTCCACTTCCCTCTCATGGCCGTTGTTATCCACGATCATATTGCCACGCACTTCGCGGATGCCGTCGGTCAGCACGTCGACGTTATCCTGGGCCAGCGCCGGGTAATAGTTGTTTGAGATGAGCACCCGCTTGCAGCCGAAGTGAAAGTCCGGGGTAACTTTCCTGCGCAGTTCCTTGTCCTTGATCTGGTTGCGGATATGGCGGCGTGCCTGTAATTCGCCGATTTTGAGGATTCGCGGATTGCCTACAAAGCCCAGTACCCGTGCTTCCAGCATCCAGTAGATGCTCTGGCGAAAGGCGTTCAGGGTCTGCGGGAACTTGCGGAACATCATCCTTTCCAGCGGGCGGATCTCGCGATCAGGCTTGGGCACGATCCACGGTGGAGTCCGCTGGTAGAGGTCGAGGTGAGCTGCGTCTTTGGCCACTTCCGGTACGAACTGAATGGCTGAGGCGCCGGTGCCAATCACTGCTACGCGCTTGCCCTTGAAGTCGTAGTCATGGTCCCAGTCCTGGGAGTGGAAGCTTTTGCCGGTGAAGGTGTCGATGCCTTTGATGTTGGGGTATGCCGGGGTGCTAAGGCCGCCCATGCCGGAAACCACAACATCCGCCTTGAAGGTGCTGAATTTGGGCAGGCCCTTGTCTTTGCGGTTGAGTTTGTCGCCGGGGTTCAGGCCCTTGTCCTGCATGTAGGCCCAGAGTTTGGGGCTGTCGCAGGTTTCGATGGTCCAGCTTTGGGTTTTTTCGTCAAAGCGGGCACCCGCCACGTGGGTGTTCAGGCGCACGTGTTTCATGAGGTCGTATTTTTCGGCGCAGCTTCGCAGGTAGGCCTGGATTTCTTTCTGCTGGGCGAACATGCGGGTCCAATTGGGGTTTTGTTCGAACGAGAAGGAGTAGAGGGCGGATTGGACGTCGCAGGCACAGCCGGGGTAGTGGTTTTCGTGCCAGGTGCCGCCGACGTCGTCGCTTTGTTCGAGGATGACGAAGTTGTCGTATCCGGCTTCCTTGAGTTTGATCCCCATGCCCAGGCCGGAGAATCCGGTGCCGATGATGGCGATTTTTGCTGTCTGACTCATGTTTTCCACCTCGTTGTTCGCTGGCCTTTTGGCCTTGCCTGTTGTTGTCTGTTTCGCCATGATGATTGGCGGTAGACACATGTATACCCAACAGAGTAGACAGTTGTATACTTCCAAACATCTGGATCTGGCTGTTTGGCCTCGTTTGATAACTAACTGTCCCCCAGATCAAACTTCGGGGGCTGGGGCAATTGGGAAGGCTTTTCCGAAACACGCTCGAGCACATCCATGTGGCGCTTGGGCTCCGCCATCCATGGCTCCGCACAGTTTCGGAAAAGCCTTCCCAATTACCCCTTCGAACTTTGGTGATGCTTCATGAATGTTTTAAGTGGTGGAAAACTGAAGCTGATTCAGGCGGCGCTCAGGTTGATTACCCAGAGCCGCAGCCTGACATCTCTCGGTCTCCGGGAACTGGCCCGTGAGGCCGGACTGAATCCCAATACTTTTTATCGGCACTTCAAGAATCTGGACGAGTTCGGTCTGCAGGTACTTGGGTACATTGCTGAAGACATGAAAGCCGGCGTGCGGGAGTTGCGGCGGATGGCGGAGTCGTCGGAGCAGGCGTCCCACGATACGGTGACGTTTGTTTACCACTACTTCCTGGCCAACCCGGCAGCGACGACCGTGGCGGTGCGGGAGCTTCACGGGCCGTCGGCTTTGTTGCGCAGGGCGCTTGAGGCGCAGTTGGATGCCAGCGCGCGCGAGATGGCGGAGGATATTATCGAGCGGCGGCTGGTCAGTGCTGTGCCGACGGAGACGATTCATGAGATCTCCCGCATGACCATTCGCTATATCCTTTTCAGGGCAATGGATTACATCGAGAAACCGGCGCAGCGGGCAATGATCCAACATGAAACCGAGCGGTTTATCAACCGCCAGTTTCGGGGGGCAATGCTGGATGGGCTGGCCGAAAGTGAGGTACAGGCACTGTTAGAGAAGGACCTCTAACGGGCTTATTATTTTTTTCGTTTTACCTTTCCGTTTTTTCGCTTTGTTCGTTTTTAGGAAAACCTTTGTAAATCTGTTAGCGTCTACCTATAAGTAAAAACCGAGATTTTCAGTGAATCGGTCATTCCGGAGGACGTACTTACAATGAAGATCGGTATCCCCAGGGAGATTTTCGAGGATGAACGACGGGTAGCGGCAACGCCGCCCTCGGTGCATAAGCTGATAGGCCTTGGCTATGAGGTAATGGTCGAAGCCGGTGCGGGTGAGGCCGCGAATTATACGGACGACGCCTACGAAAAAGTGGGCGCTACCATTGCGGCAGACACCAAATCGCTTTGGCAGGACGCGGATTTTATCCTCAAGGTCCGCGCGCCGATGAAAAACCCTTCGCTCAAGAAACACGAAGTGGATCTGATGAAGGAAGGGGCGTTCCTGGTCAGCTACCTGTGGCCAGCGCAGAATCCCGAGCTGCTGGAGAAGTTGGCGGCCAAAAAGATTACTTCCTTCGCCATCGATAGCCTGCCCCGCATCAGTCGTGCCCAGAAGATGGACGCCTTGAGCGCCATGGCCAATATTGCCGGCTACCGCGCGGTGATTGAGGCGGCCAATAACTTCGGGCGGTTCTTTACCGGCCAGGTGACGGCGGCTGGCAAGGTACCACCGGCGAAAATCATGGTAATCGGGGCCGGCGTCGCAGGCCTTGCCGCGATCGGCGCCGCGAACAGCATGGGCGCCATTGTGCGGGCGTTTGATACCCGTCTGGAAGTGAAAGAACAGGTTGAAAGCATGGGCGCCGAGTTCCTGGTGCTGGATTTCGACGACGAGGACGGCAGCGGTGGCGGCGGCTACGCCAAGCAGATGAGCGACGAGTTCATCAAGGCGGAGATGGCGCTGTTCGCGGAACAGGCCGAAGAGGTGGATATCATCATCACCACTGCCCTGATTCCCGGCAAGCCTGCGCCCAAGCTGATCACCGCCGATATGGTGAAATCCATGAAACCCGGCAGTGTGATTGTCGATCTGGCGTCGGAACGCGGGGGCAACTGCGAGCTGACGGAGCCCGGCAAGGTCGCTCACCATCATGGCGTAACGCTGATTGGCTACACCGATCTGCCCAGCCGTATGGCCAAGGTGGCCAGCGATCTCTATGCCACTAACCTGGTACACCTGATCACTGAACTGACACCAGAGAAAGACGGCCAGCCCCAGGTCAACATGGAAGACGATGTGATCCGTGGCCTGACGGTGGTGCGAGAGAACGACGTTACCTGGCCACCACCTCAACCGGAAGCGCCGGTCAGCCCCAAGCCGGCGCCCGGCACTGAAGAACCCACGGCTGCCGACAAGGAGGCCGCGAGGCAAGACGCCAAACGCCGCAGCCAGTTTGGCAAGGGTGCGCTGCTGCTGGTCACGGCCCTGGCGCTCTACGGGGTTGGTGCCCATGCGCCAGAAAGCTTCCTGCAGCACTTCACGGTGTTTGTCCTGTCCTGCTTTATCGGCTGGCAGGTTATCTGGAACGTGACGCCGTCCCTGCATACGCCTCTGATGAGCGTGACCAACGCCATCAGCGGCATCATTGTGATCGGTGCCATTCTCCACCTGGCCCAGGCGGAGAATCTGGCCGTTGGCATCATGGCCTTTTTCGCGGTGCTGATTGCCAGCATCAACGTGGGGGGCGGCTTCCGGGTCACCCATCGCATGCTCAAAATGTTTCGCAAGTAGGAGGCGCCCGATATGAGCACAGGATTGGTGAGCGTGGCCTACGTGGTCGCAAGTATCTGTTTTATCCTCAGCCTGGGTGGCCTTAGCCATCAGGAATCCGCCCGGCGCGGGAACCTTTATGGTGTCGCCGGCATCATCATCGCTGTTGGCGCCACCCTGGCGAGCGTGGACGGTGGTGTTATCGCGATCGTGATTGCGGTGCTGCTGGGCGCCGGTATTGGTATCCCCATCGCCAACAAGGTGGAAATGACCCAGATGCCGCAACTGGTTGCCTTGCTGCACAGTTTTGTGGGCCTGGCGGCGGTATTGGTCGGTTTCTCAGGCTATATCGAGCCCCTGGTAGCCACCACGGGTGCCGAACACACCATCAAGCTGGTGGAAGTGTTTGTCGGTATCTTTATCGGCGCCGTGACCTTCACCGGGTCGCTGGTGGCCTGCGGCAAGCTGGATGGCCGCATCGACAGCAAAGCCCTGACCCTGCCGGGCCGACACCTGATGAACCTGGTGGCCATCATTGCCTGCGTATTGCTGGGCGCCTGGTTCCTCGGTACCGACAGCATGGCGCTGGGGCTGATTTCCCTTGTCATCATGACGGTCATCGCCTCGGTGCTCGGCATTCACCTGATCATGGCCATCGGCGGCGCCGACATGCCGGTAGTGGTGTCCATGCTCAACAGCTACTCCGGTTGGGCGGCGGCCTCTATCGGGTTCATGCTGGGTAATGACCTGCTGATTGTGGTGGGTGCCCTGGTGGGCAGCAGTGGTGCCATCCTCAGCTACATCATGTGCAAGGCTATGAACCGGTCGTTTATCAGCGTCATCCTGGGCGGCTTCGGCCAGACCAGCAGCAGCTCAAGCGCCGCCGATACTGACCAGTCCGTCTATGAGTCCTCCGCGGATGATGTGTGTGAGGAACTGCGCAATGCCGATTCAGTGATCATCGTGCCGGGTTACGGCATGGCTGTGGCGCAGGCTCAGAACGGCGTCAGCGAAATGACGAAAATCCTGCGGGACCGTGGCGTCAACGTGCGTTTCGGCATTCACCCTGTGGCGGGTCGACTGCCCGGACACATGAACGTGTTGCTCGCCGAGGCCCATGTGCCCTATGACATCGTGCTGGAAATGGACGAAATCAACGACGATTTCCCAAGCACCGATGTGGTGCTGGTTATCGGTGCCAACGACACCGTAAACCCGGCCGCCGCAGAAGACCCGGGCAGCCCGATTGCCGGTATGCCGGTGCTTGAGGTGTGGAAAGCGCGCCAGGTGGTTGTCCTCAAGCGGGGCATGGCCACGGGTTATTCAGGCGTGGAAAACCCGCTGTTCTTCAAAGACAACACCCGCATGCTGTTTGGCGATGCCAAGGAAAGCATCGACAAGCTGGTTGGTGGGTTAAGGGGCTGATTCTTCAGCCCCGGATTCCTTCTCAAAAAACCGCTCAATCTGCCGGGACTGGCTCTGGCCGTCCCGGTAGCCCAGCTCAATCAAATCGCGACAGAAGCGTTTGTCGAACAGCAGGAAGCTGGCGAGATTGGCGCTGGAAAAAGGCGCGTTGTCCGAAGCACCGGTCAACCGTCGCAACACCAGCGGCATGGCGTCAATGTATTTCATGGCGATTTCGTTGATGGGCTCGGAGGGGGAAATTTCCAGAATATCCACCGGGTTCAGGTCCAGCCCGGATTCCTTCAGTTTCTTCTCGGGGATCAGTTCCAGCAACTGGTTGATCAGCCGTGAGCGATCGATGTCGTAATCCAGCGTATCCAGGAACATGCCGTTGAACACGTGGGCCAGTACCTGGGTCAGCGTTGGCATACCGGGTTTTTCCGGGCGCCTGGACGGGCACATCGCGTTGGCACTAACCCCGATCACCAGCACCTTGCGCGCACCCAGTCGCAATGCCGGACTGATGTGGGCCATCTGGCGGGTCACGCCATCACCAAAGTACTCGCGGTTGATCTTCACCGGCGCAAACAGAGTGGGAATAGCCGCAGACGCCATGATGTGGTCCACTGCCAACTCTGTGCGGGTGCCGCCACGCTGTCCGACCGACCAGCCTTGCAGCCCTTCAGCCCCTTCAAAGAAACACACATTCTGGCCAGTCGCGTAACCGCAGGCATTCAGGCCCACAGCGTCGATGTGGCCCTCCTGAATGGTTTGCCGAATGCTCTGCAGGTCGATCTCCCGCTCCAGCAATTCCCGCAGTGGCGAATTATCCAGAAAGGAAACCGGCCCGCTCTCAATGGGGCGACTGATCATCTTGCGGGCGATGGCGCTGAAGCTGCGCATCAGGCTAAAGGTATCCGCCCGGAATACCCGGTCCATGGTCAGTTCCGACCAGACTTTATCGAGATGATCAATACTGTGGCGAAACAGCCCCCGGTTACCGGCAAGGGCCATGGCATTGATCGCCCCGGCCGAGGTACCGATAATGACATTGAACGGGTGGTTCCAGTCCGGATACATGTCAGCGATAGCGCGAAGCACGCCGACCTGATACGCCGCCCGCGCGCCACCGCCGGTGAGAATGACACCGTTCTTTGTCATGAAACCATTCCGTTTTGAACAGTGCCTCGCATCAGGCCTGTTTGATCTTATGCCGACGCCGGCCGGCAAACGGATTGTTAATGCTGGAATCCTTGCCCTGCAACTTGGCCTCGGGGTGGTTCTTCGCCATCAGTTCCTTGACCTTGGGAATGTGGTCCTTCGGGGCATCCACCATGATCAGGTACTTCCCTGCCTCAATATCATGATGGAACGGCTCGATACGGTAGTTTTCACTCTGGATACCACCAAAGCCACCAATCCAGGCGCCCGCTACCACCACAAAGATAAACAGGGCTATCCAGGCCGCCGCCGGCATGTTCAGAACTTCCAGCAAGGCCAACGGTACAAGGAAGGCCAGCGCCAGCACAAAGCCGGCTATGGCGCCGCGCTCCACGTACCTGGGCAGATCCGTTCGGTCCAGGATGGACGCGGTGTGTAACTGGTGAGTGTAGAGGCCGGCCTCGTCCTTGCTGACAATGTGGAAGCGCCAGTCAGTGACGTCGTGCTCGTGAAGGTCGTCGGAGATTTCTTTTGCACTGTCAATCGAAGATACCAGATAGAATAAACGTATCATGGTGTTTCTCCTCTTTCGCCTGTGAATGAGGCGTTCTTCTACTGACAATTTAGTTCATAACCCCCGACTTTACGTAATCTGGCCTTATTCAGCTGCCGATGGTTCGCACCAACATCACCGGCCCCGCCAGCGAAACACCCCAGGCAAGCACGGCAAGGAGACCATCTTTCGAAATCATCGCAAGGCCGAATGTCATCAGCGCCACGCCAGCAATACTGGCACTGAATGGCACGAGCTCCGTCGCCGGCATCACGATCGCAATCACCATGCACGCAAGCGCCATGGCGTAGAGGCCAGGACCCTTGACGAGGAAAGTGAATCTTGGGCGTATCAGGCGGTCGATCCGCCGTGCGGCCGGGCGCAGTAAATGGAGCCCCTGTACAAGCTTCTGGCGGGGAACCTGACGCCGGAGCAACAAGCTGGGCAGCCAGAACTGGGTCCGACCCAACAGAACCTGCCCCAACGTCAGCAGTGTGAGCAGGCCCAACAGGGTCGGCATTCCCGGCACGCCACTGAGGGGCGTCACCAGAATAAGGCCAACCAGAAGCACCAGCGGCCCAAAGGTCCGGCGCCCGACTGCATCCATCATTTCACCGATGGAAACGTGAGAACGACCAGCGGCCCCTGCTTCTATACGGTCCAGTAACTGTTCGATATCCGCCGGATCACCCTGGTCATCCATTCACCAGCCTCCGGAAATCTGATCGTTACTTGGTGGTGTTGTAGACGTAGGAAGACACTGTGCCATCTTCGTTGAATCGCACCACCAGGTCCGTTGTCTCGGCGTCACCGAAAGCAGACCAGCGATACTTGCCGTAGGTCCAGGTGCGCTTGCCGTCCTCGATACCGGTGCGCCAGGGCTCACCAAACATCTCCTGGATATCGGCGCGGGTGGTATCGCCGATCTCGATCTGGTCAACGTTATGGGTGGCAAAGTCCTGGCCGACCGTGGCGCAGCCGGCCATAACCAGAGTCAACGCAAGCAGGACAATGGCTGAAAGAGAAGTTACAGACTTCATGGTGTATCCCTTTAGTTGAAAACAAGAGCATTAATCATACGGGTTTCGGCAACAGGTTAAATTACAGCCCGGACAGACACAAAAAAGCCCCGGTGTCTCGCCGGGGCCTGTTGTCAACGCCTTGTCTGATCAGTAGAGCTTTGCCAGCGACTTTTTCGCGAACGGCTCGACCTCGCCAATACGGCCGTCCTTCACTTTCACCAGCCACTCGGGGTCCTGCAGCAATGCGCGGCCAACGGCGATCAATTCGAACTCGCTGTTGTTCATGCGCTCAACCAGTTCGTCGATGCCGGACTGCTCCACCGCTTCCTTCTTACTGGCGAAAGTACCGCTGATGAAGTCCTCCGTCAGGCCCACACTGCCAACGGACATGGTCGGCTTGCCAGACAGTTTCTGGGTCCACCCTGCCAGGTTCAGGTCAGAGCCTTCGAATTCGGGCTCCCAGAAGCGGCGCGTGGAGGCGTGGAAGATATCCACACCGGCATCCACCAACGGTTTCAGAAACTGCTCCAGTTCCTCGGGTGTGTTCACCAGCTTCGCTTCGTAATCCTGCTGTTTCCATTGGGAGAAACGCAGCATGATGGGGAAGTCCGGGCCTACCCGATGGCGGACCGCTTCAACGATCTCAACCACGAAGCGCAGACGGTTCTCCATGCTGCCGCCGTATTCATCATCACGCTGGTTGGTGCCTTCCCACAGGAACTGATCCAGCAAATAACCGTGGGCGCCGTGAATCTCCACACCGTCAAAGCCCAACGCTTTGGCATCCTGAGCACCGTCGGCAAACGCCGTGATGACGTCGTCAATGTCGTCCTTGCTCATCGCCTTGCCGTTGGGTTTGCCCGGTGAAAACAGACCGGACGGGCTGTAACCGGGTACTGCTGGGTCCGGCTCGGTGCCTTCCTTGCGTACGGCACCCACGTGCCACAACTGCGGGAAAATGGCCCCGCCAGCCTCGTGGACCGCATCAACCACATCCTTCCAGCCGGCGAGAGCTGTGTCGCCATGAAAGAACGGCACATTCGGATAACCGTTGGCGCCAGGATGATTCACTGTAGTGCCTTCGGTAATCAGCAAACCAACACCGCCTTCAGCGCGACGGCGATAATAGTCCACCACATCCTGGCTCGGGGCGTTGCCCGGCGAGAAATTGCGGGTCATCGGAGCCATCGCCACGCGATTGCGCAGGGTCAGGTTGTGGAGTTCAAAGGGTTCAAACAAAGGGCCAAGATTCATGCTCATGGTAGATCGCAACCTTACTAATCTGGTTTCTTTAAGCAACCATATTGAATCTGGTTTTAAAATGCAACCCTATTAGGTACACTCCGAAACATGGCCAGAAAACGTTTTGATGACTCCAATTGCTCCGTCGCCCGCGCCCTTAACGAGGTGGGTGACTGGTGGTCTCTGCTTGTAGTGCTGCACGCGATGTATGGCACCCGCCGCTTTGTGGACTTCCAGCAAGAGCTGGGTATTGCCCGCAACATTCTCTGCGACCGGTTAGCGAGGCTGGTGGACAACGAGGTATTGAAGAAGGTGGATGTGGGCGAACACGGCTCACGATTCGAGTACCGACTGACCGAAAAAGGCCGGGACCTGTTTCCGATTGTGATCGCCCTTCGCCAGTGGGGCGACAAATGGAATCCGGCGCCAGATCAAACACCGCTGGACCTGAGGGACCGCGAAACCGGGCGTGCCATTTTACCGGTTGAAGTTCAGGATGCCGACGGCAAGCCGCTGACCGTACGCGATGTGTTTGTGCCGGAAGGCGCCGACACCGGCCTCGAGGAAAAGACACCGGACGGCAAAAAGTCAGCTTGAGCCAATACCCAAAACGGGGCCCTGGGGCCCCGTTTTCAGTGGAGTAGGCAGGACTACGCGTTTTCGCGCTGGGGTGAGCGCCTTGCCTGACCACCGTTGCCATTCTGGCTACGGCCGCCACTGCGACCACCCGGCTTACCGCCAAAACTACGGCCATTTCCGCCGGGCTTACCATTGCCACCACCGTTACCGCCGCGACCACGGGCCCGGCTGGGGTCTGCCTTGGCTTTTGGCTTCAATGGCAGGTTGTTCTGGGGCTCGAAGCCTTCAACAGACTTGCGCGGCAACTGCTTCTTGATCAGCCTCTCAATCCCGGCAAGCATCTTGCCCTCGTCAGCGCTGACCAGCGACAGTGCATGGCCGCTTTCACCGGCACGACCAGTACGGCCAATGCGGTGAACGTAGTCTTCCGGCACGTTCGGCAATTCGAAGTTCACCACCTGGGGCAGCTGTTTGATGTCCAGGCCACGGGCTGCGATGTCGGTTGCGACCAGTACACGCACTTCACCCTGTTTGAAATCAGCCAGGGCGCGGGTACGAGCACCCTGTGACTTGTTGCCATGGATCGCAGCAGCGGTAATACCGTCACGCTCCAGCTTCTGGGTCAGGCGGTTGGCACCGTGTTTGGTACGGGTGAACACCAGCACCTGCTCCCAACCATTGTCTCGCACGAGCTTGCTCAGCAAGGCGGTTTTTTGGCTCTGATCAACCGGATAGACCGACTGCTTGATGCTTTCCGCAGCAGTGTTTCGGGCTGCCACTTCCACCTGCACCGGGTTATCCAGCAGGCCTTCGGCCAGGGTGCGGATTTCATTGGAGAAGGTGGCGGAGAACAACAGGTTCTGGCGCTTGGCGGGCAACAGCGCAAGAATCTTGCGGATGTCACGGATAAAGCCCATGTCCAGCATGCGGTCGGCTTCGTCCAGCACCAGGATTTCCACTTCGTTGAAGCGAACTGCATTCTGCTGATACAGGTCCATCAGACGGCCGGGTGTGGCCACCAGCACGTCCAGGCCCTTGCGCAGCTTCATCATCTGCGGATTGATTTTTACGCCACCAAACACCACGGCGGACTTGGTCGGCATGTATCGGCTGTAAAGGGCCACACTGTCGTGTACCTGGGCCGCCAGCTCGCGGGTAGGCGCCAGGATCAGTACACGCGGGCCTTTGCCAGTGCGGGGGTTTTCCGCCAGGCGCTGCAGCAATGGCAGGGTGAACCCTGCGGTTTTACCGGTACCCGTCTGGGCAGCCGCCATCACGTCCCTGCCGGATAAAACGGCGGGAATGGCCTTGGCCTGGATGGGTGATGGGGTTTCGTAACCCTGGTCGGCAGTGGCACGGACCAGTTGCTCGGACAAACCGAGTGAAGAAAAACTCATAGTGGATCAACTCTTGATTAGTCTGCCTCCACGAACTCCGTTCTCGGCGAATGCGGGCAGATGCCATGAAGATTCATGGAATAAAAGACGACTACGGCCACACACCGTTAACGGGGTGACGTCCTCTGACAGGTCGTATGGATGGTTCGCACGGGCTTGAAGCCTTGAATTGCGGAAATCCCTAGAGGCAGGATGCTGGGCACACTAACAGAGTGATTCGGGAATAGCTATAAGGAACTTTACCGGGCAGGGATCTTTGATGTGGTCCCCCGTCGGGGATAACCCTGCCAAGCCAGGCAGGGTTATCGGTCCGCCATTAACGATTAACGCACACCGTCCCGGCGTAACGCAGCCGGCGTGTATTCACGGGAGCGACGCTCGGTACCATACTGGTAAGGCTCGTCTTCCTCGTTGGTCAGCCCCATCACCAGATAGCGCCCTGACAACAGGTCATACAGAGTTTCAAAGGCATAGGCCGGAATGTTGGCATCGTAGATCTGCATCGCGTGCGCTTCGGCAACACGCCACAGGTTGCCACGGCCGTCGTAGTGATCCACCGCTGCAATCTGCCAGGTATCCTCATCAATGTAGAAGTCCCGTTTGCCGTAGACATGCCGCTCACCATCCTTGAGTGTCGCTGTTACATGCCATACCCGGTGCAGCTCATAACGCGTGAGGCCCTGGTCGACATGGCCGGGCTTTATGATGTCGTCATAGCTCAGGCTCTCGTCGGTCAGGCGATAGGAATTGTACGGAATGTACAGCTCTTTCTTGCCCTTGAGTTCCCAGTTGTAACGGTCTGGCGCGCCATTGTAGAGGTCCAGGTTGTCAGACGTGCGCTGACCATCTGCGGCGGTACCCGGCCCATCGTAGGCCACATTGGGAGCACGGCGAACACGACGCTGCCCGGAGTTGTACAACCATGCGCGGCGGGGCTCCTTAACCTGGTTGATGGTCTCATGCACCAGCAGTACGTTACCCGCGAGGCGAGACGGAGCGGTGATGGCCTGCTTGAAATAGAACATCACATTGGGATCTTCGCTTGGATCGAAATCCTCCAGCGCCACCCGCTCGGTAAACGATTCGGTGAACCTGACCGGGCTGAAATCGCCGTTTGGCTGTGGTGTTACCTGTGCCACATTGCGGGTAAAGGAACCGCCGCGGTAGCGGGTGATATGGTTGAAAATCACCTCAAGGCCATTTTGGGGGATCGGAAACGGGGTCGCTGTTTTGTAGTTCTTGAGACCGTTCCCGCTTTCCACCAACTCCACTTCGGTGGCATTGGCTTTGGTTTTCTCCAGCACGTCGGCAGGATAGGTCGCCGTTCTCCGGGTCTGGTAGATCGGCATAAAATAGTCGTCGTACGTCCTGATCATCGCAATCTGGCCGGGCGTCAGGTTGTCCGCGTACTGGTCAACGTTGCTCTGATCGATACGAAACAGCTCTTTGTCTTTGGGAAACGGGTCCACGTATCGGCCGTCGCCCTGGTACGCACCCGGTGCCTGAAGCAGCCCCCCGTCCCAGGCAGGAATTTCATCGCCATTACCGGACTTCTCGGCGCCCATTGGCGTGAGCGTATCTCCCAGTTTGGCAGCCTCCTGAGCCGACACCGCTGCGCCGGCTGACGCGGAATACAGCATCGAGCACGCTAATGCACTGTAAAGCAGGTTTTTTCGGTTAATCATGGATTACTCCTCGGTTTTCAGACAATGGTTCAAAATGAATAGGACACTGAGGCCGACACGAAATCCCGGTCATTGATGACGTTGTAATCACCCCCGAAATAGTTGGTGTAGCTCAGATTGGCTTTGTAGGCGTTTTGATAGGTGGCTTCGACGGCCAGGCCCAGTGACTTGTTGCCTTCCTGGAAGTTGCCACCAGGATCTGGTGCGTAGCCCTTCACGTCGTGAGAGAAAAAGAGCCGGGGGCGCAAGTTGACGCCAGCGACGGCATCCGGATAGTCCCAGACAAACAGCGTGCGATAGCCCCAGGAGAAGGACGTGGTAAACCCACCACCTCCACAGTTGCTGGGGTTGATGTTCAAACGCGGGTCACTGTCTGTGCCCTGGCTGCAGTAGTCACCGGTAAAGTTGTCACCCTCCAGCGGCACCGGCCCCACACCGTAGATGCCCGATCGCCCGTAGCGGGCTTCCGAGGTGCTGGGCAGATCGTGGATATAGGTGGCACCAACCTCACCAACAATGATGAAACGGGCGGCGCCCATTACCCGGTCAATGAAGTGAATGAATGTGGCCTGGGCCTGGGAAACGTTGTAACGGTCGTAGCCATCAACAGCCTTACCGGCATAGTTGAAATTGGGATCCTTCTCACGCTGGCGTTGCTCCAGCTTACTCACTACCTGTCCATCCGGACCACGCTGTTGCAAGCCTCCGTAGATCAGCTCAAACGTGTTCCACTGGATGGGAAGGTTTGGCCGGAAGCTGTATTCCGCCCCCAGCGAAGTGCCCGTTGGCAGTGTGGTGTTGATACTGATGCCATAGAGATCAATGTCTTCCGGATACTCGATGAAATAGCTGGGAAACCTGGAGTTGGGCAGGTTGGGGTCGCTTTTCTGGTTTGCCGATGGGTCCGAGGGATTGTTGACCACACCACTGATGTACGGAAGACGGCTGTGATAACGGGTGTAGTAGAACCCCAGCTCGGCCCCCAGGTCGGTCAGATACCAACGCAACGCGGCACCGAACTGATCCTTGTCCCCGGGCTCGCGATCGCCCAGGCGCGGAGACACGAATCCCTCTTCCAGCGCCTGGGAGTCCGGCACCTGGCCCGCCAGTAATACCGGGCCACAGCCATCGGCCGCCACGTCGGCGGAGGAAAAATAGGTACCACAGTCGTCAATCCTGAAGCTTTCCCAGTCGGTCTGAACAAACGCCTCCATGGTGATTTCAGGCGTCAGGCCAACCGACGTATACAACATCTCCACCGGTAACAATACGTCTTTCAGCTCCGCGCCGGGAGCACGAAACGCGGGAACGTCGATCGGATTGACCGCGTTGATACCGCCCAGGATGAACGTGCTTTCGCCCCAGTTCACCACCTGACGGCCGTAACGGATCGACACCGGCGTATCGCCGAAGTACCAGTCCGTAAACACGTAGGCGTCGAGAAGATCCACACCGGAGGCGTTATCTTTGGCCTCATCATTCAATTCACGTCGCTGGCCGACCGGGTCCTTGGCGCGACGGTTATCCTTCAGTTCGTGATCGTAATAATAAGTGCCTCGCACCAGCGCCCCGACCCGCGTCAGCGTGTCACTGTCGGGGGTGTAGTCCAGGAACAGTTCACTACGGCCACGCAGGATCTGGGAATATGGCTCGTTCTTTTCAAAGTTCAGGTTGCCGTCGTCGAAGTTGTTGGACGAGGCGCCCGTGTTACTGAATGCGAATTCCGGGCCCAGGTTGCCCTGGGAGATCAGATCTTTGTCCTGATCTTCCAACCGATAGGCAATCCCTGCCGTCAGGGTCGTTGAGAGCGAGGCGTCGATCTCGTAGATGTCGAAATCGAATGCCATCGCCGGGGCTGTGGATACGATTGCGCCGATAGCCAGCGCCAGGCGTTTACGGTCTCGGTTTTTTGTTGTCATTGGTCTGTAGCTCCAGTTTTTCAGGCAAAGCTTCCCCATTGATGGAGAGAATCGCCATCGACATACACGTGTTTATCGGGAACGGGCGCTCCGGGATCTCCGAAGCGCTGGTTGTCTGGCCGTTGGGTTTCTAGATCAGGCCGCCACCAATCAGGCCACCATCACCCCCACCATCTCCGCCGCCGTCCGGCTCACTGCCTGGATCGGTGTTGCCCTCGGCGGAGCAGTCCGTACCTGAGGTATCGGCATCCTTTACGACACAGGGGTTGCTGACAGAAACGGTGCCATCACTGAACAGCTCCAGCATCTGCGCGATCATCTCGTCGAAAACCCCACGTGAAGAAAAGGCATCCGCCGCTTTCTGACCGGCAGACACGGGGTTGCCATGTGACCCTTCCAGATAGCGGGTTATAGCTGGGAGGCCACTTGCCAGCGGCGTTGACTCAGCGCCCATACCCGCAGCCAGGGGATCCGTACCCGCCAGAGGTGCGCGCTCACTACTGATCACAAATCCGGTTTCCGGAACCGTGGTTTCAAGGGGCCCCATGGCGTAAAGCTGATCATCCGCGGCATTGGGAATCGTGTCGTCAGTTGGGCGCTCAGGGTCATCATCAACACCAACGATTTCAGTCAGCAACGTGTTGGTGTTCTGATAAAAGCCGGCATAGGCGACAGGGTCTGCCGAATCCAGCTGCGACTGGAACACATTGAAGTAGATGTTGAGTTCCGTACGTCCCTGCGCCAGCACGCCGTCAGAGGCGGCGTCCAGCACGGGAAGAAGCTGTGGTGCCAGTGACTGCGAGTTTTCGAACAGACGTGTGAACTGACCGCCGGTGTTCAGCAGATTCGAGGCCAGAACCGGGCTGAGATTGGAGTTGCCCGCAGCACTCGCTGCATTGTTAACCGGTGGGAAGGCCGCGCCACCCATACCACTGAGCGAATGGCTCATGAAATAGACCCGGCTCGGATCAATGCTCAGGCCCTGGGCACAATCGCCGGCGGCCTGACACGCGTTGATGGCGTCCTCGATCGCCTGCAACGAGGCGTTCACGTTAAGCAGGTCGAGGGTGCCCTGGCGCATGTTGTCACGGGTGTTGGCGTAGTTAGTGAAATTCAGGTACAGACTTCCCGATTCGGGCTCCTGCAGTTCACCCGCCGGTACCGGATTAAGATCCGCGTCAGCGGCGAAGCCAAAGTGACGCTCGACGGCGTCCGCCGAAGCACCATCCTGAGTGGTGATGGGATTAAGACCAACCACGCCCTCTCCGAAAATACCGTGCAGCGGCTGATCGATACCGATGGTGACGAAGCAGTCAAAGGTATTGCCAGGGTCTGCGCAGGACAACCCAGCGGCTGTCGCCAGAGGGAGGATCGCCGAACGGTCGGTGGTCACGGCATGCTGATAGATGATCACCGGAAAACCATTTGCCGGGGTCTGCGGGGCAATCAAGGCCTGGTTGGTGTCGGGCGCGGCAACCACAATGGGGACCGTTGTTTCACCGGACTTTTCAACAAACGGGAAACGGTAGGTCACCCGATCGGAGGGCGCCTGGTCGAGTGACTCCTCGGCGCTGAAGTCCGCCGGGAGCCAACTGGCCGAGCGTACAGCTGAACCATCCGTCGCCTCCGGCACGCCCTGAAAATACGGCAGGGTAATCTCGCCCTCATAGACATGGATATTAAGAGGAGTGCCCTGAACTTCCTGAGCCAACGCCGGATTTATCTCACCACCGTCGCGCTGGTTGAACATTCTTACTGTTCGCGGCTTCGGGGCATCAATAAGGTTGTCAGCGGCGGTTGCAAGCGCCTGCGCTTCACCCTCGTTGTCGGCGACAGTATCGACGGCCATCGCTGTTGCGGCCTGCAAAGCATAGGCGACCCTGCGGTCCGCCTGATCATTGCTGACAAGGTCCTGATATTGAACGACCATGCCAGCGTCCCGGGCATCACTGAGCAGGCCGGCGAGCTCGGCGTCGTAGAGGCGGAAATCTGTGTCCGTCAGCGTTGCATGGATTTCATCGTTGATGTTCTGCTGTTCCGCCGTCGCGGCCCCCTCCAGCGGCTGTTGAGTCAGGTTGTAGAATCCGGAGATCAACTGCTGGAGCCCTTCCTGTCGGGCAGCAATACCCAGGCTGTTGCGGAAGAACGTCACCGGGGCTGTATTTGCCAGCAGCACGTCGTCTACCGCCGTTGTGGTGATCGTTGTGGAAAACACAACGTCATCGAACGTCTTTGGGAATCCAGCGATGGAAAACGCCTGCTTGAACTCAAAATAGTCGGAAGCGAGTCGGCGGGCAGGTAACAACGCCTCGCGGAATGGCTCGAACGCAACATTGGAAAGCACCGCTTCCGGGTCCGCCACCGACTGGTAGGTCGGAGCGCCAACGAGCGGGTCGCCGTTGGTGTCTACAATGTCGTCGGTGATGGCCAGGGCGTACCGGGTTTTCTCAGCCAGTGGCTTGACCGGCAGAATCCGGATCATATTGTTCTGGCCACCATCGATATCCAGCAGCTCAACCCGAAGTCTGTCCTCAACCAGGGCATCGAAAATCGCATCGGCTTCGGCGGTATTACCGCTTTCCTCAAGTGCCAGTGCCCGCCGGTACTGAATCGCCGATGAAATTCCGGCGACCTCTCCGGAGGTTTGACGGAGGCTATCGCCACCGGCATATTCCAGGGGAATCAGGAACACATTCTGATCCGGGTTGGGGACAACTTCGCCCTCCACGGAGATAAAGTCACGTGCATCAAGGGTCTGCTGGCTGTCCAGGCTGCCACTGATCTTGATATCAATGGGTGCCAGCACTGAATTTCCATCGAGAAATCCAATGCCCGTGGTCACTGGGTTGGCAGGATCGCTGCCGTTCAGCATGGTGCCGTCGTCAACCTCACTGAGATAGAAAAGGGAATCGCTTGGAATCGGGAATTGGGTGGTCAACGGGTCAAATAATGGGTGAGTTCCCCGCTCCACGGCCGGATTGGTAATGTCGTAGTCTGGGTCCGCATTCTTTGTAGTCTGGCTGCTGCTTTCAAAACAACCCGTCAGGCTGACCGACAAAATGACCATCGACATCAGTCGCGTTTGGCGCATGAACATACTTGTTTACCTCTGTACGTTTTTTTGTAGTTCGAGACTCGTCCTGTGTCTTTCGGCCTAACACGGAAGTCTAATTGCGGTGGTTCCAAAAAAATTTTCCCGAATAGACGAGAATTCGCAAAAGGAAGGGCTAACTGGTTCTTGTAGCGAGAAATTTGTCTCGAACAAAAGGCAATAATGATGGTATGTTCAGAATCTGACATCCGAACACCTACAAGAATGGCCTGAGGACGGGGCACCCGCCAAACCGTGCCAACCACAGACCGAGGGAATCAGATTGGCTTTGCTCCCATTTCGTTCGTCGTCGTCAAAGCGATTTGACCGGCTGATTCTGCCTTACATGAAAGGCATGTATATTTTCGCCTACCGCCTGACTGGCCAGAAACAGGACGCAGAGGATCTGGTGCAGGATGTCGTGGTCAAGATGTACCCCCGGCTGGACGAACTGGAAAACGTGCAGCAACCCCAGCCATGGCTCAACCGTGTGTTGTACCGGCACTTTGTTGACCTCACCCGAAAACAATCCAGCCAAAGAGAAATCAGCGTCAGTACACTGGTCGCTGCGGAGAGCCAGACCGCCTTCATAGAATCCCTCGGCGAGGCAAGCCCGGATGCGTCCGCCGGTATCGACCAAACGCGCATTGGCGAAACCGTCAAGCGGTTACTGAATACCCTGCCACCAGACCAACGAACCCTGTTATTGCTTCACGACGCGGATGGCTGGCGCCAGGAGGACATTGCAACGGTTCTGGATGTGCCTGTCGGTACGATAAAATCACGCCTGCATCGCAGCAGAGCGTTTATGCGGGAACGGTTGAAAAAACAAATGGAACCTTTCGAAAAGCAACAACGTGAAGGGTGAAGAGGTGAATGCCATGACGTGTCGTCAGTTCCATCAGGAGGTCGACAGCCTGGTTCGCGGCGATCTTCCGCTGCATGAACAGGAAGCCCTCCAAGCTCACGCATCGACGTGTGCCAGTTGCTCAGAACTTTGGGAGGATGAACAACGCCTGCAAAAAGGCATCATGGCCCAGACCGTTCCAGAGCCCAACGACGATTTCGAATCCCGCGTTCGTGCAATGGCACTCGCTGGCGAGACACCTCGGAATTCCACGTTACGCAAAACGTCACTCTGGGCTTCATCAATTGCCGCCGTGCTGGCACTCGGTATCTTCATCGGTATGCAGGTCGGCCCGGCAGATACGGGATTGCCCGAAGACATCGCAGATGCTCCCGGGCAGACAGCAACAGAAACCGTTGCTGAACCCGAAAGTGGAGCGGAACTGAAAACCGTCAGGCTGGCGTTCAATTCCCGCAAGGCGATGGACAACGTCACCCTGACCCTGGAACTACCGCCCAACGCAGAACTGGCACCCTTCCCGGGGCGCCAGACCATCAGCTGGACGGTGGATCTCAAGCAAGGCGATAACGTATTGGCGTTGCCCATCAACGTACTGTTCCCTGGTTCCGGCAAACTGGTTGCGCACCTAGACGATGGAACCCGGCGCAAAACGTTCAGCACCGCCATTCCAGGAAACACGGAGCCTTCATCATGAAAAGACATATCCATATACGCTGGCTTGCTCCGGCCATGCTCGGCCTTCTGCTTGCTACACCGGCTCTGTCCTGGGCTCAGGACGATCTTGATGTGACCATGAGAATGGTCGCGGACGATCAGGAGCTGGACGATTCCTTTGTGCAACAACTTGAGCTTCCGGAGTCCGTGGACGCGCCCGCCGGCGCAAACGGGTTCGGTGATATGCAGACGGATTCCGGCGACTTCGCTTCCGATACCCGGGAAGACATGCTGGATATCGAGAGCACTCTCTCCGAACAGTCACGGGAGTCTCGTGACGCGCTCGGCATCGAACTGCCTGGCGAGATCATCCAAGACGAACCAGAACTGGACCTGCCGGGCATCGAAGACCCTGGACTGGACCTGCCAGGCACCGGCGATACCGATCTGGACCTGTTAAACGACAGTGGCCTGAATCTGGAGGAAACCGGACAGCAGTAGATTAGATACAGACGTCACACCTGATCCCTTCAGGACTGGCGCTCGCCCGTCCAATGGCTGTTATACTCTGAGTCCGAGTTCAGACTATTCCGGAGAGAGTATTTGCGCCGTCTTCTGACCATCGCACTGGTGTTGTGTCTCGCGCTGTCAACCGCCCATGCTCAGGAGCATACGACCGAGGCTAAGACGCTCTTCCGTGAGGGTATCCAGGCGTTTAACGCCGGTGACCTGGATGAAGCTCGCCGCTTACTTGAGTCCGCCGTCTCGAAGGGGTTGAGCTCCCGCTCACTCAATTACAACCTGGGCGTTGTCTATTACAAACTCGGGCTTTACGAGGAGGCGGAGCAAACCTTCCGGACCCTTATCCCCACCCGTCAGAAAGCGCTTGCCTACTACAACATCGGGTTGACCGCCCTGGCCCGTGAAAATCAGAACGCCGCAACACAAGCGTTCCAGAACGTGCTTGCGTCCGATCCTGACGACAACCTGATATCGCTCGCCACCCGTCAACTTGAACGCCTCGATCCAACGATGCATGCTGCCTCACCCAGAAAACGTTGGGCTGGCCTGGTTTCCATCGGGGGTGGCTATGAAGACAACGTTGCGCTGTTCCCGGATACCGCCCCCCGAAAGCTCGACAGCGGCTTTGTGGAAACTCTGGCGGCTGCCTCCTATTACCTCTATGGCGACTCTTCGGCGGGACTGCGTTCGGACATCAAGTTCTATTCGCGTCAGTACCCTTCCGAGCACACGTTTGACCTGCAGGTGATTCAGGCGGGTGCAAAATGGGTTCAGAGAACCGCACCGGGAGTGATCAGCGTAGGCCTTGGCGGCGACTATATATGGAGGGATCGGCGATCAAGGGAACGTCGCGCTCGCCTGATGGCCGGCATAACCACCCTCGACTGCCCAGGCCCCGGCGCGCGATGCCTGGTTAGAGCAGAGGCCACCCAGATTTTTCCGTTACCTGGATTCGATGCCTATCGGGGCCAGATGTACCGGCTTGATGCCCATTACCGTCTCCGGCCCGGGAACTGGACAGCGGAACTCAAATACCGGGCTGACTACAATGACCGGGACAATCTGGATACCGGAGAGGAGTTCTTCAGTGTGTCGCCCGAGCGACATGGCCTTGATGCAGGCATTGAGTACGACCTGACTGACCAACTGAGTGTTGAAGCCGGGGCGGGCTTTCGCTTCAGTTACTATCGTACGCCACACCAACTGATTGTTCCCGAGGGCCGACAAACGATACGTCGTGAAGACAAGCGTCATACACTGTCCGTTGGCACCACGTATCGTTTCTCTCGTCGAACATCTCTCAGTCTGGATCTGGACCGTACCGACAACAACAGCAATATCGATCGCTACAGCTACGATAGCCACACCGTCACCGCCAGCCTGGCCGTCGGATTCTGACACCAACCCACGTGCGCACGTGACTGCCGGGCATCAGTAAACGTTATTCCGTTGCCGCTTTTGCGAAACCGGCCAGTGCTCCCTCTATCTTTTTGATGACCTGATCACAGCCTTCAATATCGTGACGCTGTTTCAGATACTCCGGGTCATTATAGCCTAACCAGACCGTTCCCTCACTGTCTTCCCAGATCAGCGCTTTCTGCGGCAAATCAATGGCTACACTCTGGGCACATTGCATCAGGGGTGTCCCCACCTTCGGGTTGCCAAAAATCACTACCTCGGTTGGGCGTAGTTCCAGCCCCGCCTTGCTGGCCCCCTCAGTGTGGTTAATGCGGTTCATCACCGTCATACCCTTGCTCTTAAGGGTCGAGACCAACTTGTCTGCCGTCATCGCAACGCTGTGATTGCTTTGCGTCGTCACCATTCCATCGGCCCCATCGGCACCGACCGCAGCCAGTGGCAGACTCAGCAGGGCTGCAAGAATCGGGATCCTGGTCCAGACTTTCATTACGCATCTCCTTGGAGTATCGAACCTCTCCAGCATAGGCCAGTTAACCCCGGCCTGCACAGGCCACGCAAAATCAAAGTGATACGCTTCCACACTGAGTACGTAGAAACCCGTATAATTTCATAAATCCAAAATAACGAGGTCTTAATGACTCATGCGCTGAAGGGAGCCGTGCTTCCACTTATTGTTATAATGGCTGGCTGTAGCCAGGGTGAATCTGAATCCGCATCCATCAGTAAAACGGCCGAACAACTCGCGCCGCCGCAAGAAACCGGCGTACTGGAAGTGGCGACTCGCAACGGCGCCACCACCTACTATCTCGACCGCCACCAGAACCCCATTGGCCCAGAGTTCAGCCTGGTTTCACGTTTCGCCGAGAGCAAAGGCTGGACCGTCAACTGGACCATGCACGATTCAACCGCTGAGGTTCTGCAGGCACTGGAAGCCGGCAACACGCATCTGGCGGCCGCCGGGCTGACCCACCTGCCATCACGTACAGAACGGTTCACACGCGGGCCCGCCCACACCGAAATCACCGAGCAACTGGTGTGTCATCGTGACATGCGGCCCATGCCCAGGAAACCGGAAAGCATGCCTGAGGTCAGCATTGCGGTCACCGCCGATTCCAGCTACGTAGAAACTCTGAACAAGCTCGCCAGCGAACACGAAGGTATCACGTTCACCGAAGATGACAGCAGAACGACCGAAGTTCTGCTTTCTGAAGTCGCTGAGCAGGACATCGACTGCACCGTCGCTGACTCCAACATCGTTCAGGTCATGCGCCGCCACTTCCCCCACCTGGAAGTGGCCATGAACCTCACCCAGGGCAATAACCTGGGCTGGTACCTACCAGCCGGTTCCGACGATCTGGCGGGAACCACCCGGGAATGGATGAACAGCACCGACGGTGACGAAGCCATCGGCTATATCGAGAGCCGCTATTACGCGTACATCGGCGAATTCGATTTCGTCGACCTGCGCGCCCTCAACCGCCGGATAGATGAGCGACTTCCCGACTTTATTGATCGCTTCGCCGAAGCAGAAACCACAACCGGCATGCCGGCTGACTTGCTGGCGGCGCTATCCTATCAGGAGTCCCACTGGGACCCGGCTGCCGTATCACCCACCGGCGTTCGCGGCATTATGATGCTGACCCGGAACACCGCCGAATCCCTTGGCGTAATGGACCGTCTGGACCCCGTGGCGGCCATTGATGGCGGTGCCCGCTACCTGGCGGATCGCCATCGCCGGTTACCCGAAACCATTCCCGAGCCAGACCGCACCTTCCTTGCCCTGGCCAGTTACAACATTGGCCGTGGTCACCTGTTGGATGCCCGCCAGCTTGCGCGCGAACTGGGCAAAAACCCCGACTCCTGGGACGATATGAAAGAAGTCCTGCCGCTGAAAGCTGACAAGCGCTATTACCCGAGTACCCGCTACGGCTACGCCCCTGGCTACGAACCGGTACACTATGTACAGCGCATCCGGAACTACCGTGATGTGATCAGCTCAGCGTTTGACTAACTTCCTGACAACACGGACTTACCCATGAAACGATGGATCTCACGGCTTGCCCTGCCCCTCCTGCTGCTGCTGTTTACCAGTCAGGCGGCGGGACAACCGGAGCCGATCAAAGTCGGCATCACCACTGTCCCGCCCTTTGTCATGGAAACCGACAGCGGCGAGTGGGAAGGCATCAGTATCGATCTGTGGCGCCAGGTTGTCGAAGGCCTGGACCGGGAATACACATTCGTTCCTCTCTCCTTCAGTGATCTACTGACGCAGGTCGAAAGCGGACAAGTCGACGTGGCGGTGGGAGCTCTCACCATGACCGCCGAACGGGAAGCGGCATTCGACTTCACCCACCCCTTCTACCAGACAGGCCTGTCCATCGCCGTACCTCCGGCGCCGGAGCAGGGGCTGCTCGCCAGCCTTCGCGCGCTGATCAGTTGGCAATTTATGAGCGTGGTTATCGCCCTGGGTGGCTTGCTTCTGGCTGTGGGATTTGTGCTTTGGCTGTTTGAGCGTCGGCGCAATCCGGAGCAGTTTGGTGGCACCGCGGTACAGGGAATAGGAGCGAGCTTCTGGTGGGCGGCTGTGACAATGACCACTGTTGGTTATGGTGACAAGGCTCCGGTGTCGCTGGCGGGCCGAATGGTTGCGTTAGTGTGGATGTTTGCCGGGTTGATCATGGTGGCGAGTTTTACCGCAGCGATTACCTCATCGCTCACCGTCAGCAACCTGCAATATCAGATTCAGGGCCCCGACGACCTCAACCGCGCCAACGTAGCCACCATCGCTAACACCGCCAGCGAGCAGTATCTGCAAGATCAGCGCATTCGGCACCAACTCTATCCAGACCTGACCAGCGCCATGCTCTCAGTCGCCAATGGTGAAACCGATGCCGTGGTCTACGACAGGGCCCTGCTGCAATACCGCAACCTGCAACTGGGGGACAAGAGGTTGACCCTGCTGCCCGGTATTTTCCAGCAGCAACTCTATGGGTTGGCCCTGCCGTCAGAAAGTCCATTGCGTGGGCCGGTGTCCGAGCAGATTCTTGAGGTCACGGAATCATCAGGCTGGAAGGACATTGTCCGGCGCTACCTGGGCCGCGAGTAATCCTGAAAACAGCCCGAGGCATCAATAGACCTTGGCACACCCCTCGGGCCGGGTTTTGAAGCGCTTGTGCAGCCATAGGTACTGGTCTGGCTGTTCACGAACGGTGTCTTCGATGTAACGACTCCAGGTTTCCGTATCGCTCTGTTTGCAGACACCAAATCCCTCCTGGATTGGCGAGAATATCACCCGGTAACGACCATCAGGCATCCGCAGATGGCTCACACAGATGACTGAGGCACCGGACACTCGAGCAATGTAGCTGGGTGAGGTAATACACCCGGCCTCGGTGCCAAAAAACGGCACAAACAGCTCGGTTTTCTTGCCAAAGTCCTGATCGCAGGCAAACCAGACTTCCCCGCCTTTTTTGAGGAACGACACCAACGGCCTCAACTCACGCTTGGTGAACGGGCGGATACCGAAGTGACGCCGGCGACCGTTTTCAATCATCCGGTCAATCACCGGATTATTGTTGGGGCGGTACATATACCCCGGTTTCTTCAGGTGACAGGCAATCAGCGGAAGCGCAAAGTCGAAAATACTGTAGTGCCCGCCGATTAACAGCACACCTTTACCTCTGGCCTGGGCTTCTCGCAGGTGCTCCAGCCCCTGAACCTCGGCGCCCTCGCAAAAACCCGACATATCCCGCCACCAGGCGTGAATACTTTCCAGGAAACCACGGGTACAGGCCACAAAGTTATCCCGCACCAATCGCTCACGAGCGGCGTCATCAAGCTCCGGAAAACAGGTCGCAATATTGGTATTGGCCACCTTGGCCCGTGACGTCAGCTTGCCTTCCAGAAAACAGCCCAGCCGCCGGCCAAAACGCTGTTTGGCCGACATTGGCAGCAGGGCAAGCAGATAAAGCGTGAAGACCAGAAGCCACGAAGGCCAGAGAACCGGATGCCACAACGGCATATTCTTCTTATTCTTACGGCCGGACATACATCATTGCCTGTTCAAAAACGGGCAATGAGACTGCCATATTTTGCGGCAGATTTGTAGTTGCATTCATCAATGATCGAGCTGTGTCACACCTTCAAGAGCCAAACAGCGCTGAACGCAACGGCCTCATGAAACCGCGTTTCGGTTTGGATTGCTGAACCGGCCGGCGACCATCGAACTCCAGGTAACCATCCTCGATAGGCTCAAACCTGAGGGTTTTCACATCCTCCAGATAGTTCTGGCTGACCTTCCAGGGGCCATGGGTTCCCTGCCTTGGCAACTTGTCGTCAGCCCGGCGGATATAACCGGAATCCAGGCCGCCCATCATGGTGTCTCCGGCGCGACTGTCGCCGGTGTCACGGGGTATACAGACGCTCTGCCCCTTGCTATCCATATGATTGAACAGGCGGCACAGGTATTCAGCCGCGATATCGGCTTTCAGGGTCCAGGAGATGTTGGTGTACCCGAAAATCATGCCGGCGTTGGGTACGCCCTCCACCATTACGTTCTTGTAGATCACCTTGTCCCGCAGCGTGACCGGATGACCATCCACCACCAGGTCCATGCCACCCAGCATCTGGATATCCAGCCCCGTCGCCGGAATGATGATGTCGGCCTCCAGTTCCTTGCCGGATTTCAGCAGAATACCGTTTTTGGTAAAGCGTTCGATATGGTCCGTCTCCACCGACGCCTTGCCCGCCTTGATAGACTCAAACAGATCACCGTCCTTCACCACACACAGGCGCTGATCCCAGGGGTTGTAGCTGGGTGAGAAATGGCGCATATCGACCTTGCCATCCAGTTGCCGGCGTACCATGGCCAGGAACAACCGCCGCATGGCCTTGGGGTTCTTGCGGGAACGATTGAACAGCAGCCGTGCAATGCTGACGTTACGGGCACGGGTCAGCCGATAGGCGACATTGGCGGGCAGAACCTTCTGAAGGCCCAGCGCCACGGCGTCCCGGGATGGCAGCGGCATCAGATAGGTGGGCGAACGCTGCAACATGGTTATGTGAGCGGTTTCCTCCGCCATCGTTGGCACCAGGGTGATGGCCGTGGCACCACTGCCAATCACCACCACACGTTTGCCGGTATAGTCCAGGTCCTCAGGCCAGTGCTGCGGATGCACAATCTGGCCGCCAAAATCGGCCTCGCCAGGGAAGTCAGGCTTATAGCCGGCATCGTAGTTGTAATACCCTGTACAGCCCACCAGAAAGCTGGCGGTAAAGGTAACGGTTTCGCCGGTGGCTTCCTTGCGGGCCGTCAGTGTCCAGCACTTGTCTGCGCCTGACCACTCAGCGGAAACAACCGCCAGGCCATACTGGATATGCTGTTCAACGTTGTTTTCCCTGGCGGTATCGTGAACGTACTGCTTGATCGACGGGCCATCCGCCAACACCTTGCCCCCGGTCCAGGGGCGGAAGTTGTAGCCAAAGGTGTACATGTCGGAATCGGAACGGATACCCGGGTAGCGGAACAGATCCCAGGTGCCTCCAAGGGACTCACGGCGCTCAATGATGGTGAAAGACTTACCCGGGCACTCTCGTTTGAGGTGACAGGCCATGCCAATGCCGGAAACGCCGGCGCCGACAATCAGTACGTCTACATGTTGTTCGCTCATAACCACCCTGTCGGCATTTGCCGTTGTTTTATCAACATTTCAGCGCGGATCACACGCCAACAGGATGAGAATAGCCCAGGAGGGAAAACGCCGAAATTGGCCCCATGCGATGAATTCGGCGCCGTTTCGGTCAGTTCTGTCAGCTCGTTTGAGCCTGTTGCAGTCTGCCTCAGTCCGGGCGCGGCACGTTGAGAATATCGCCCAGGGTGCCGTATTCGCTGCCACCCAGCCGCGAAATAGGGTCGATGCCTTTGGCATCAATAACGTAACGCCCCTGATCGTTAATGCTGGCAACCTGATCGTCCACAAACACCTTCTTGATATTGCCAAACACCAGCGACTGCGGCGTGTCACCCATTTCAATGACCTCTCGCAACTCGCAGTAAAACGCCACCAGGCACCCCTCGACCCGGGGCATCGGCCAGCCTTCTTCCTGCACCAACTTCATATCCAGTCGGTCCAGTTCAGACTGGCCGTGGTCCAGATGGCGGGACGACTCCGTCATGGCCTGAGCCTGGCTGCGGCTCCCAATGTGCACCACAAACTGCTTGCGGGCTTCGATGTTCACCCTGGTGTCCTTGAAGCTGCCATCGCTGGGCTTTTTGCCCACAGACACCATCAGAATTGGAGGCTTACCGGTAACCACAGTAAAGAACGAATAAGGCGCCAGATTGTAGTCATCCCCCGGGTTCTGCGACAACACCCACGCCACTGGACGCGGAACTACGGTCTGGGTCAGGATGGGGTGGACGTGCTTTGCTTCGATCGACCCGAGGTCTATAAGCATTCGTGTTTCCTTCATGCAGTGAAAAGTAGGAAAAGGAGGTTACCGAATGAGCAATGTTGTAGGAATAGGCCTTGTTAGGCCAAGACGTTGGCATCGGCACTCTCCGCCTGGACAGCCAGAATTGCACCAAACATAAAACCAATTGCTGTAAGCCATTGAGGCTCAGCCTTTTGCTTGGGCTCAACCATAATGACACCTTCCGCCCAATCCTCGTCTACCCAGTATCCAAAGGAGTTGATGCAATCGTCTTCAGTAAAGGGAGCTTCAGAATCTCGCGGCATAAATCGAAATTCGCTAACTCCTCTGAACTCGATGGTTAATGCCTTGGGCGTATCGAAGCTCACCCAACCCCCATTCGATCGTTGCCAGTGTAATACAAGCGAACGCTCCTCCACGGAGTAATCTAAGTCCTTGAAGTCAAAATTATTATGCAAATCAAGCTCGTGACTTTCTTGCACGAGGTAGATTCCGTCTACTATTTCGAAGTTTCGATTCATAAGGGCCTAACAGCAGTTAGATCGACGTCTCAGTGATTGCAGAAACTTATAAATCAACAGTTTAGCCCACTACATACACCATGCCATGTAATCATTAGAGATCTGAGATATACGCCACCAAAAACACTGTTTAAATATACGGTTCGTTTTGGCAAGGAGCCTCTCGAATGCAAGGAAAGCAGCCCCGCCTGCGTGACCAGGTCCGTACGCTCATTCGGGTGGATCATTACAGCATCCGGACTGAAAAGACGTACTGGTACTGGATCCGCTATTTCATTCGCTTCCAGAACATGAAACATCCCAGGGACATGGGTCCTCGGGATGTTATTGAGTTTCTGGCTTGGCTAGCGGTGAATCGCAATTTTGCGGCAGCTACACAAAAAGCCAGGCCCTGAATTCCCTGGTCATTTTGTATAACAAGCTCCTGGATAATCCGTTAGGCGATATCGGTACGGTCGTTCGCTCGAAAAAAGCCCCCGAAGTGGGGGCAAACACGTGACAGTGACTTTCGGTTTGCTACAGCCTTAGTGGCTGATCATCCAGGGCCGCATGGAGGGGAACATTTTCTTCCCGTCTGCGGTGTAGAACAGCATCGACTTTCCGGGTTTTGGCGAGCCACAGCCGCAGCTGCGGCTGTGCTCAGGGTCCTGCTCCCGGCGATCGGCGGTGGAGAACACCGGTTCGTGGCGGGACTTTTCGTTGCGGTCCTGGGCGGCGCGCCTGGCTGGGTCCATGTTTGCGATTTCCGGGGGCAGCACAATCACTCGTGGCGAAAGCACCTGGCAAGTGGGGCATGCCACCGGTTTTGCGCTGTTTTCCATCGTCGCCAGGGTGTTGAACAGGCCGTGTTCCCGGCATTTGTAGTCATATACGGGCATGATAACTACTCCTTGTCTTTCGACAGAGGTACGTCCATACCGCCACTGGTCATTTTCTTCGGTCCCTCTGCGGATGGGTTGATGTCAAAATCAAAGATACCTGTGGGCAGCCAAAGCGTGGCGCAGGCGTTTGGAATATCCACCACGCCACTGATGTGGCCCTCTACCGGTGCGCAACCAAGAATCGCGTAGGCCTGGGCCCTGGTGTAGCCGAACTTGGTCATGTATTCGATGGCATTCAGGCAGGCTTGGCGATAGGCCACATGCACGTCCAGGTAATGCTGGCCACCGTCTTCATCAACCGAGATCCCTTCAAAGATCACGTAATCGTCGTAACGGGGTTTGATCGGGCTGGGTTTGAACACCGGGTTCCTGATGCCGTATTTCTTAACGCCATCCTTGATCAGGTTCACCCGCAGGTGAATCCATCCAGCCATTTCGATGGCACCACAGAAGGTGATTTCACCATCGCCCTGGCTGAAGTGCAGGTCGCCAACCGACAGGCCCGCACCATCCACGTAGACCGGGAAGTAAACCTTGGAGCCGCGGGAAAGATCTTTGATATCGCAGTTACCACCATGTTCCCGGGGCGGTACGGTGCGAGCGCCCTCAGCGCCGGCCGCTTTGGCGGCGTCTCCTTTCAGCTGGCCCATGTGGGCGGTATCGCCGTTGGGCAAGGTGGCCAGTTCCGGCACCCGCTCCGGGTCTGTCGCTACCAGTCCTGCTTCACGTTTGTTCCAGGTATCCAGCAGGTCTTTAGAGGGCAGGCAACCTATCAGCCCCGGGTGAATCAGGCCGGCAAATTCCACGTTGGGAATATGGCGCGATTTGGTGAACATTCCATTGAAATCCCAGATGCTCTTCTGGGCGTCCGGAAAGTGTTCGGTCAGGAAGCCTCCGCCGTTCTGCTTGGAGAAGAAGCCGTTGAACCCCCACTGGCTTTCTTCAAAGGTGCCGATGTCGAGAATATCCACTTCCAGCAGGTCACCCGGCTCGGCGCCTTCCACCCCGATCGGGCCAGACAGGAAGTGCACCTGGCTGAGGTCTACATCGCGCACATCGTCTGCGCTGTCGTCATTTTTGATCTGGCCACCGGTCCAGTCATAGCATTCCACGATGAAGTCGTCACCGGGTTTAACGGTGGCCACCAGCGGAATATCCGGGTGCCAGCGGTTGTGGATTTTGTCGTTCTCGTAAGCCGACTTGTTCAGATCAATCTTGATAATGGTTTCAGCCATAACGGGCGCTCCTTGGTGTTGGCTTGTACAATTAGGTAACGGTTTTACTATCCGAGATCCCGCGCCCCGGAGGTATTCGCGAAATGCCCCCCACACCTACGTCATTCGACGTATTGGTGCACGGTGACCGCCCCATTCTGCGCATCGGCCTCAAACCGCTGACAGTCAGGATGCGCCAACAGTGCTCTGGCTACCGCGGGCTCCAGACGCTGGCGAAAAGCCCGCAACATCTCCCGGGCTCCATAACGGGCATCGTAGCCACAGCACAGTTCGCCCCTAAGCTTAGTTGACAGTGACAGCACTGCGTGTTTTTTGCCCAGCCGCCGGTTGAGCCCCACCAACTCGATGTCCAACAGTGCTTCGAGCCAGTTATCAGCAAGGCTGTTGAAGGTAAGGATCTGATCAATACGGTTCAGAAATTCAGGGTCGAAATGCCGACGCAGAGCAACATCTCGCAAGTACCCACCCTCACCGGCCGACAACCCGAGCCAGCGGCGCCAACCTTTCTGATAACGTTGTTGGTGCGCCTCAGCATCCAGAGCCCCGGCATTGCTGGTCATGAATATCAGAGTGTTGCTGAAATCGATTTCCCGGTTACCGGAGGGAAACATCAGCCGACCGGTGTCCAGAACGTTCAACAGGGCGCGGACGACTTCCCGGCTGGCTTTCTCGATTTCATCAAACAACACAATGCCGGGCTTGCTGAACGAGCCCTGTACTTTGTCTAGATCAAACAGGCTGTAGCCTTCCTTACTGCCCACGTAGCCCGGCGGCGCGCCGGTAAGAGCGGCGGTATAGTGCTCCTGAGCCAGGGTGTTCATATCGATGCGGCACAGGCCATCCCGGCTGCCATGAATGGCTTCTGCAGTCAGCCGAACGGTTTCGGTTTTACCCACACCTGTGGGCCCAAGGAACAGATGCACCGAGAGTGGCCGGTTTTCCTCGCCGATGTCGGCTTTCACTCGCACCAGCATGGATTCCATGGCTGTCAGGGCATCGTCCTGGCCAACGATGTTCTCCCGCAGGCGGGACATGACGGCATCTGGCTCAAAGCGAAACCGGGAAGCACGAACCGGGCCTGAGGCAGCCCGGTTTTGTTCTATGGACTCCCGGTTGGCTTCCAGCCGTTCGTTGATAAACGGCATCAGCAACTCCCGGCATTAAGCGCCTGCAGATTTTTCTTTACCGTCGAATGGCAGCTCACCCACCGGACATTCAGCGGTGCCCACGGTTTTGCGAGTCATTGCTTCAACGTTTTCCTGTGCCTTTTGAGCGTCCATCACCCAGGTGCGATAGAACTCAAACGGGCAGTCGGCTACGCCTTTGTCGCCATCGCCGGAGTTGTGAACACCGGTGTAGCCCCGGTGCAGCAGTTTGAACAGGTGGTTTTGAGACTGGTCATTCTGGCGTGCGTCGCGGATCTGACTGATCGAAAGCTGGGCATACTGAATTCCCATATCTTCCTCGCCACACTCTCCGAGAGTGCGGCCATCAAAGCCGATAATGGCGGAGTGGCCGAAGTAGGAATACACCCCATCAAAACCGGAGGCGTTGGCCACGGCCACATAACAGTTGTTGGCCCACGCCATGCTCTTGGACATCATCACCTGCTGCTCCTTGGCCGGATACATATAGCCCTGGCAGCGAACGATCAGCTCGGCACCTTTCATTGCACAGTCCCGCCATATTTCCGGGTAGTTGCCGTCATCGCAGATGATCAGGCTGATCTTCATACCCTTCGGGCCTTCGCTGACGTAAGTGGTGTCCCCCGGATACCAGCCTTCAATCGGGCACCAGGGAATACATTTGCGGTATTTCTGGACGATCTCACCTTCATTGTTGATGAGAATCAGGGTGTTATAGGGTGCCTTACTGGGGTGATCCTCATGCCGTTCGCCGGTTAGTGAGAAGATACCCCAGGTATTGGCCTCACGGCAGGCGGCAGAGAAGATGGCGGTTTCGTCGCCGGGAATCGTGGCAGCCGTTTCCATCATCTCGTCATTGTCGTACATGATGCCCATGGTGCTGTATTCCGGAAACACCACGAGGTCCATGCCGGGCAGGCCCACTTTCATACCCTTGATCATGTTGGCAATCTGGCGGGCGTTGTCCAATACCTCGGCTTTGGTATGCAACCGGGGCATCTTGTAGTTCACCACCGCCACACCGACGGTGTCGTTACTGCTGGAAATATCACCGTGTCTCATTAATTCGCTCCTCGTTAAACCGCCAGGTAACTGGCAATCTTTTCCTGGTCTGCTTCAGCCCTGTTCTCTTCGTGCACGATGGTTCCCTTCTCGATCACCAGAATCCGGTCCGCCGCGTCCATCACAAAGCTCAGGACCTGCTCAGAGACAACTATCGACAAACCGCGCTCATCGCGGATACGCCGTAGTGTCTGAGCGATCTCTTTGATGATATTGGGCTGAATGCCTTCGGTGGGTTCGTCAAGCAGCAGCACCTTGGGCCGCGTGGCCAGTGCGCGGGCAATGGCGAGCTGTTGCTGCTGACCACCAGACAGATTACCGCCGCGCCTGTTCTGCATTTCCTTCAGTACCGGAAACATCTCGTACAGATCCTCCGGTACCTTCTTTTCACCCACGGCGGACAGGGCCGTTTCAATGTTTTCCCTTACCGTAAGGGTTGGAAAAATCATCCGGCCCTGAGGCACAAAACCAATGCCAGCCCTTACCCGCTGGAAGCTCTTCAGGTTGGAAATGTTGGAACCATCCAGGCTGACCTCACCGCCTTTGGTGGGGGTCATGCCTACCAGGGATTTCATCAGCGTGGTCTTGCCCATGCCGTTGCGGCCCACCACGGCCACAATCTCGTTTTTTCCCACCTCAAGGTTCAGGTCCCCGATGATGGTGCTTTGGCCATAGGCCACCGAATGATGTTTGACGCTTAGCATGTTCAGTGTCCCAGATAGACTTCGATGACTTTCGGGTCCGACTTCACGTGCTCAATGGACCCTTCCGAAAGAACCTTGCCCTGGTGCATCACGGTCACCCGGTCGGCGATGTCACCAACGAACTGCATGTCATGCTCGATCACCAGTACCGTATGGTCCCTGGTGATCACCCGGAGCAGTTCGGCGGTTTTCTTGCGCTCGGCCACCGACATTCCGGCTACCGGCTCATCCAGCATCAGCAGATCCGGCTTCTGGATCAGCAGCATGCCGATCTCCAGCCACTGTTTCTGACCATGGCTGAGCGAGGCCGCCGGTTCGTTCAGGGCGTCCGTCAGGAAGATGGTTTCTGCCACCTCTTCCACGGCCTCAATCACCGCCCGGTCCCTCTTGAAGGCCAGCGCCCCCATCACGCTGTGGCCCTGCGGGTAGGACACCTCGAGGTTTTCAAACACGGTCAAATCTTCAAACACCGATGGTGTCTGGAACTTCCGGCCCACACCGGAATGAACGATCTGGTGTTCCTTGAGTTTGGTCAGCTCCTTGCCGGCAAACTTGATCGAACCGGCAGTCGCCTTGGTTTTGCCGCAGATCAGATCGAGAACGGTGGTTTTGCCAGCACCATTGGGGCCGATAATGACCCGGATTTCCTTGGGGTCGAGGTAGAAAGACAGGTCATCCACGGCCTTGAAGCCGTCGAATGATACGGTCAGGCCCTCAACCGCCAGCAGAAAATCCGTGCCTTTGCTTTTGGCTGCACTCATCAGGATTTCTCCGGGCAGTAGGTATTGATCATCGGATCATAATCGTCAGCCTTTTCAGCACCAGGCTTGGTGGCCGAAGGCTCGGCGGTGGCGTTAGCCACAGGCGCTTTGCGTTTGAACAAGCGCTCTTCCAGGGGCATGACATAGCTGCGGTAAAGTCCTGCCAGGCCGTTCGGGAATGCCAGCACCACACCAATAAACAGAGCCCCCATGGCAAAAGGCCAGAGTTCCGGGAAGGATTCGGAAAAGCCACTTTTGGCGGCATTCACCAACAAGGCACCGTAAACCGCTCCGAGAATGGACAACCGGCCTCCAAGCGCACAGAAGATGACCATCTCGATGGAGGCAACAATGCCGATGAAGGACGGCGACATGAAGCCAACAATCAGGGTGAACATCGCGCCGCCGATACCAGCGAAGGCCGCCGCCAGGCAGAACACGAAAATCTTGAAGGCAGCCACGTCGTAGCCTGAAAAGCGCACCCGCATTTCCTGGGCATTCATGGCCACGAGAATGCGGCCCAGTTTCCGGTTCTGGACAAGCCGTGCCACGAACAGACAAAGGAACAGCATTCCGACGCAGACGAAGTACAGGGTGGTCCGTGCCTCATCGGTGCGGATATCCCAGCCCTTCAGGGTCTGCAGATCGGTAATGCCGTTTACGCCACCGGTGTAACCCTGTTGTCCGATAATCAGGATGGTCAGGATTGCGGCAATGGCCTGGGTGATGATGGCAAAGTACACGCCACCCACACGGCGGGTGAACATTGCAAAACCGATCACGAAAGCCAGCAGAACGGGCACGCCAATGACCGCGATCAACGTGAACGAGAAGCTATGGAACGGTTCCCAGAACCACGGCAGCTCGGTGAGCTGGTTCCAGTCCATGAAATCCGGAATGCCCGGGGTGGACTGGATCGCCGTCGCCTCTGGCGTGGAGGCTTCCAGCTTCAGGAACATCGCCATGCAGTATCCGCCCAGGCCGAAGAACACGCCCTGGCCCAGGCTGAGGATGCCGGCTTTACCCCAGCACATCACCAGTCCGATCGCCACGAAGGCGTATGTCAGGTACTTACCCACCATGTTCAGCCGGAACGGGTCCAGAACCAGCGGCAGGATGACAACCAGCAGAAACGCCAGCGCCAGGTAATACAGGCCCTCGCGGGAGCCGAACCATTTCAGGGGGGATGAACTCTTCATGACAATCTCCTAGCGACGGACCTTGAGGGCCATGAGTCCTTCTGGACGCAGCATCAGAATGCCGACGACAACCAGCAGGGTGAGTACCTTGGCCATGGAACCACTCAGGAAAAACTCCATGGTGGACTGGGCCTGGGAAATGCCGAAGGCGGAAATAATGGTGCCAATCAGGCTTTGGGCGCCGCCGAAGACCACCACCAGGAAGGTATCGACAATGTAGGCCTGCCCGGACGACGGCCCGGTGGAGCCGATCATGGTGAACGCGGCACCAGCAATCCCGGCGATACCGCAGCCGAGGGCAAAGGTTGCGCGGTCGATACCAGCACTGTTGATACCAACAGCCTCAGCCATAGGACGGTTCTGAACCACAGCCCGCACGTTCTTGCCCCAGCCGGAGCGGTACATGAGCAAGTAAACGGCGACTGCAATGGAGAGCGCGATGATCATCACGAACAAGCCGTTGATCGGCAGTTCCACCAAATCGGTCACCTGGAAGGCGCCCATCATCCATTCAGGAAGATCAACGCCCACTTCGCGGGCACCAAAGATGGAGCGGTAGGCCTGCTGCATGATCAGGCTCAACCCCCAGGTGGCCAGCAAGGTATCGAGTGGCCGGTGGTAGAGATGCCGTATCATCAGCCACTCAACGAGTGCTCCCAAGGCAGCGCATATCAAAAAGGCCAGGATGATGGCGAAGAAGAAGTAACCGCCAAACAGTCCGGGCAGGTAGGACTGGAAAAAACTCGACGTCAGGTAGGTGGTGTAGGCACCGAGGATCATGAATTCCCCATGGGCCATGTTGATCACGCCCATCTGACCAAAAATGATGGCCAGGCCCATTGCCATCAGTACGAACACTGAAAACAGGGAGAGCCCGGCAAACCCCTGCATGGCAAATATCGACATCAATTCACTGCTGGTGTAGCCATCGAACATGACCCTTCTCCCCTTCAAACCAACATGCTTTGCGTTGCGGAGGCGATGAAGGCCGGCGCGCGGTGGCGCCGGCCATTCCGTTTTACTGGTAACCTTCCGGGAACGGGTCTGGCTCCATCAGCTCTTCTGTTTCGTGAACCACCTTGTACTGACCATCAAGCTGGGCCTGGCCAATCCGGGTCTTGGACCACAGGTGATGGTTTTCGTGGATGCGTACGTAACCTTCCGGCGCCTTGGTGAATTCGATGCCTGCGAACTCTTCGCGAATCTTGTCGATGTCGAAAGAGCCGGCCTTTTCAACCGCCGCTTTCCACAACCAGGGACCGAGATACGCGGCCTGGGTAACGTCGCCGATCACCATGTCATCGCCGTAGGTTTCCTTGAAGGCCGCAACAAACTCCTTGTTGTTGGGGTTGTCCAGGCTCTGGAAGTACTTCATGGAGGCGTAGATACCTTCCACGTTGTCGCCGCCGATACCGCGGATTTCGTCCTCGGTTACGGAGATCGTCAGCAGCAGCGGTTTCTCGTCGGTGAAATCAACACCGGCGGCTTTCATCTGCTTGTAGAAGGCCACGTTGGAACCGCCCACCACGGAAGCGAAAATCACGTCGGGCTTCTTGAGCTTGATCTTGTTGATCACCGAGTTGAACTGGGTGTGGCCCAGAGGGTAATACTCTTCACCCACAACTTTCAGGCCCAGCTTATCGATGTGCTTGCGGGCGATCTTGTTGGAGGTTCGCGGCCAGATGTAGTCGGATCCGAGCAGGTAAAAGCTCTTGGCGCCCTTTTCCTTTACCGCCCAGTCGATACCCGCAAGAATCTGCTGGGTAGCTTCCTGGCCGGTGTAAACCACGTTCGGGGACTGCTCAAGACCTTCATAGAAGGTAGGGTAATACAGCATGCCGTTGTACTGTTCGATCACCGGCAGGATGGCCTTGCGTGACGCGGAGGTCCACGCGCCAAAGATCGCGGCCACATTATCCTGACGCAGAAGCTTGCGGGACTTTTCGGCAAACGTTGGCCAGTCGCTGGCGCCGTCTTCCTGAACAAACTCTATCTGGCGACCCAGAACACCACCAGACGCATTTATCTGTTCAATCGCCAGCTTTTCCGCCTGCACCGAGCCAATCTCACTGATTGCCATGGTGCCGGTGATAGAGTGCAGTATGCCAACCGTAACGGTGTCATCCGTCACCGCCAGATCGGTTGTATTGACTTCTGCCGTACTGGGTGTCGCCGCTTGCGCGGAGGTAGCCAGCATAACGGACGCCGCCAGTGTCATCAGACTTTTTCTAAACCCTGGCCTCTTGCCAGGCGATCGTATGCTGGCGTTTTTATCTGTCGTACCCATGGTGATTCCTCGCAGTGTTTGAAATCCGGTACCGCGCTTTTCATCGAAAGCACAGCGTCCACATCAAACATTCTGCTTGCGCCCTTTAAGGGAGCCCATTCGGCAATCACCCCAGCACACTACGTCATTTGACGCATTCCTGATTCCGGCAATACAGGCTAAAACGCGGGTACACGATTTAAATGTGTCCGCTTTTTCTTGCGTTCCTGTCCATGGCACGAAAATTGTTGGTGTTTTCAGGTCCGGTGCACCGCGCCACGCAACCGCACTTATTTTCGGGCACTCCTTATCCAGCGACACAGGCAACACAACGATGGCCGCACGACAAAGCATTTTCCGTGTAAGGCGCAATTACAATCAGTGGGTGGCTAACCAGACGCTCGAAGACTACGCCTTGCGGTTTACCGCAAAGAGTGCCCGGCGCTGGTCCGCCGCCCGCGTTACTAATACGGCTCTGGGAGCGATTTCCTTTCTGGCGCTGGAAGCCATCGGTGGGGCCATCACTATCCACTACGGATTCAACAACGCAGTCGCGGCCATCTGCGCCGTAGCGCTGATCATCTTTCTGACCGCTATACCCATCAGCTACTACGCCGCTCGCTATGGTGTTGATATAGACCTGCTTACTCGAGGCGCCGGCTTCGGCTACATCGGCTCCACCATCACCTCGCTGATCTACGCCTCATTTACGTTTATCTTTTTCGCAATCGAAGCGGCGATCATGGCCATGGCGCTGGAGCTGCTGCTGGATATACCGTTGGTAATCGGTTATCTCATTTGTTCGGTGGTGATTATCCCCCTGGTCACCCACGGCATAACCGCCATCAGCAAGTTCCAGCTCTGGACCCAACCGGCGTGGATTGTGCTGCAGCTGCTGCCGTTTGTTTTCATCATCTACATGGACGCCGGCTCGGTGTCAGACTGGACGCAGTTTGAGGGCACTGCCCCCAATCAGGGCGGCGAGTTCAACCTGCTGCTTTTTGGGGCAGCGTCGGCCGTGGTGTTCTCGTTGATTGCACAGATTGGCGAACAGGTCGATTTCCTGCGTTTTGTGCCTGAGCCTGAGCAAGGGCAGCGTTTGCGGTGGTGGACGGCGGTGATGGCCGGTGGGCCTGGATGGATCGTCATTGGTGCGTTGAAAATCCTGGCGGGCTCGTTCCTGGCTGTACTGGCCCTGAACCATGGCGTGTCGGCACTGGATGCCTCCGACCCCACCCGCATGTACATGGTGGCATTCGGCTATCTCTCGTCGTCTCCGGAAGTGGCGCTGGCCATCGCGGGCATCTTTGTCATTCTTTGCCAGGTCAAGATCAACGTCACTAACGCCTATGCAGGCTCCATTGCCTGGTCGAATTTTTTCTCACGTCTGACGCACAGCCATCCGGGCCGTGTGGTGTGGCTGGTCTTCAACGTGACCATTGCCTTGCTGGTGATGGAGTTGGGTGTTTATCGCGCCCTGGAAGAGACTCTGGGCTTCTATGGCGTCGTAGCGGTGGCGTGGGTGGGCTCCCTGGTGGCCGACCTGGTGATCAACAAACCACTGGGCTTCAGCCCGAAACACATCGAGTTCAAGCGGGCACACCTGTACGACATCAACCCCGTTGGTGTCGGTGCCATGATACTGGCCTCGGTCATTGGTATGGTGTGCCACGGTGGCGCCATTGGCGACGTACCCCAGGCGCTGTCACACTTCATTACCCTGGGTTCAGCATTGGTGATCGCGCCCGTCATTGCCTGGCGTACTCGTGGGCGCTTCTATACCGCACGCCCATTCGTGCCCATCGCCACTGACCGACAACTTGTCGCCTGCTGTATCTGCGAACACGAATTCGAGCCGGAAGACGTGACTGGCTGCCCGGCCTATGCCGGCAATATCTGCTCGCTGTGCTGCTCCCTTGATGCCCGCTGCGGCGATTTCTGTAAACCCGGTGCAGGTTATCGGCATCAGCTGCAGCAGTTTTTTGGCCTGTTTATTCCCGAGTCAGTGCTCTCAAAACTACACTCGCGCATTGGCCACTTCCTGACGTTGTTGTTCCTGATCAACGGTCTGTCCGGGCTTCTTCTGGCACTGATATACGCCAAGACACCGGTGAACTCGCCCACCGAAGCCGCGCTGCTGTCGATCACCCTGTGGAAGGTGTTCTTCGTGCTGATCATTATCACCGGCGTGGTGTGCTGGCTGTTTGTGCTGGCCCATGAAAGCCGCGTGGTGGCCGAGGAGGAGTCCCAGCGACAGACCCGTCTTCTGACTGAGGAAATCGTGGCCCACGAGCGCACGGATCAGGCCCTGCAACAGGCCAAGGAGCACGCAGAAGCGGCCAACGGCGCAAAGAGCCGCTACCTGACTGGCATCAGCCACGAGCTGCGTTCACCGCTGAACGCAATCCTGGGTTACGCCCAGCTGATGGAGAACGACACCGCTATCCCCGACAACCGCAAGGACGCGCTGGGTGTCATACGCCGCAGCGGTGAGTATCTGGCAGACCTAATCGAAGGCCTGCTGGACATCTCCAAGATCGAAGCCGGGCGGCTGGACCTGCACCGGGACGAAGTGCGTATTGACCTGCTGATGGAGCAACTGGTGCACATGTTCCGGCTGCAAGCGGAAGAGAAAGGGCTGGCTTTCAGTTACCACGGCCCTACCCGCTTACCCGAACTGGTGACCACGGATGAAAAGCGCCTGCGGCAGATACTCATCAACCTGCTGTCCAATGCGCTCAAATACACCGACAACGGCAGCATTTCGTTAACCCTGAAATATCGCAGCCAGGTGGCTGAGTTCACGATAAAGGACACCGGTGAAGGTATCGCCGAAGAAAACATCGAGCGCATATTCCGACCTTTCGAGCGTATACGCACCCCCGGACAAAGTCGCACCGGCACCGGGCTCGGGCTCACCATCACCCGGCTGTTGACCGAAATCATGGGCGGCGATCTCTCTGTAGAGAGCACGCCCGGGGAAGGCAGTACCTTCCGCGTCAGCCTGATGCTGTCCAGCCTGCATACCCCCCGCCCGGAATCCATGACATCTCCGGCCCGGCGCATTTATGGCTACAAAGGCCCGCGACGCAAGATCATGGTGGTGGATGACGAGTCCTCCCACCGCCAGGTGATCCGAGCCATGCTAGCTCCGCTGGGTTTTGAGATTGTCGACATCGGCAACTCCCTGGCGGTGGTGGATGCCATCGACAACAGCCATCCCGACTTGGTGTTACTCGATGTCTCCATGCCCGGTTACAGCGGCTGGGATATCCTTACGCAATTGCGAAGCAACAACCATCAGGTGCCCGTGGTCATGGTATCGGCCGACGCCAGCGAAGGACGCAACCGGCCGGAATCACCCACCCTGCACAACGGTTACATCATCAAGCCGGTGCGCTTGAACCTGCTGCTGGACCACATCGCCCGGCTGCTTACCCTCGACTGGCGCTTCGAGAAAAGCCCGGAACCGCTGGCAGCCACCATTACGCCCGAATCGGAAACGCTGATTCTGCCCGCGGCTGAACATCGCGCCGCGCTGGTGGGGCTGGCCACCATCGGCCACAAAAAAGGACTTCTTGAGGCACTGCACGGACTCCGTTACCGGAGCGAGGCCGATCCGGTGTTTGTAGAAGAACTTGTGAAGCTCACCAACGACTTCCAGTTCGAAAAAATCATCGATTTGATCAAGGTGACGGAACATGAGCACACCTGAAGCCCGAAAGACGGTCGTTATGGTGGTGGACGATGCAGTTGACTGCATTCGCATGATCAACGACGCCCTGGAAAGTGCCGGCATGACGGTATTGATTGCGCTGGAAGGCAGCCAGGCCCTGACCATCAGTCAGAACATCACCCCGGACATTGTGCTGATGGACGCCATCATGCCCAACATGGATGGCTTCGAAACCTGCCGTCGGCTGAAGCAGAATCCGGACTTCGCAAATACCCCCATCATTTTCATGACCGGCCTCAGCGATACTGAGCACGTGGTGATGGGGCTCAAATGCGGCGGCGTGGACTACATCACCAAACCCATTAACACCACCGAACTGATGGCCCGCATGCAGGTACATCTGACCAACGCCCGCATGGCACACAGCGCTCGGGCCGCACTGGATACCGCCGGACAGAACCTGTTTGCCGTGGACCGTCACGGAGCCATTCTGTGGTCCACCCCCCAGGTTCATCAGCGGCTCACTGGCGGCGGCTCCAACAACCTTGAGCTACTGACCAATAACCTGGCCAACTGGTTGAGCCACAATCCGGAGAACGGCCACAGCCTTACTCTGGATTTCCTGCCCGAGCTCCACGCGGTGGAGTTCCTCACTCTGGTCGACGAAAGGGAATACCTGTTGCGCCTGCAAGAGGTGCAGAAGCCCAGCGAGGCCACGGGCGCTCTGCGGACGCGCTTCAGCCTGACCGGCCGGGAGTCCGATGTGCTGTTGTGGATAGCCAATGGCAAAACCAACCGCGAAATCGGACAGATTCTGGAAATGAGCCCGCGCACGGTGAACAAGCATCTGGAGCAGGTATTTCGCAAACTGGGCGTGGAAAACCGCACGTCGGCCGCGGCTGCCGCCATCAAATGTCTGGCACGAACCTGACCACCACAGGCAACGAAAGGGGCGTAGCCGCAGGGAGGAGCCTTACCCGTTCCACACCGGATAAGATGGGCTGATCTTCCTGCCGAGACCAACCCCATGAACAAACCCATCGTCGTCATCGGCGGCGCATCGCTGAATACCATCATTCAGTTGGATGCCCTGCCAACGCCAACACCGCAAACACTGTGGCCCAGGCACAGTTACAAAGCCGTCGGCAGCACCGGTGCCGGCAAAGCGCTGAATCTGGCAGCTTTGGGGCATCCGGTTGTCCTCCATACCCTGCTGGGAAAGGATACTGAAGCCGATCGGGTGCGCCACGCACTGGCAAAACCCGGCATCGAGCTGCTTGCAGAAATCACCGACACGCCGACAGAGCAGCACGTGAACCTGATGGACCCTCACGGTGGCCGGATTTCCCTGTTTGTACAGCCACCGGCTGATCCAGCTGTCGTTGACTGGGTACCGGTGGCCGCCGCAATCTCCGACTGTACGTTGGTGGTGATCAATATACTGGGCTACACCAAGCCGGCGATGACACTGGCAAAAAACGCCAACAAGCCCATCTGGACGGACCTTCACGACTACGACGGCCGTAACCCCCACCATCAGCCGTTTATTGAGTCCGCCAGCGTGATTTTCCTGTCCAGTGACAATCTGCCGGACTATCGCGGGTTTATGGAAAGGATGATCGGCGATGGTAAGGAATTGGTAGTATGCACTCACGGCAGTGACGGCGCCACGCTGTTGAGCCGAGACGGGCAATGGGTTGAACAACCGGCTTTTCAGGTTCGCCAGGTGCAGGATACCAATGGAGCAGGTGATGCATTCTTCAGTGGCTTTCTGTGCGGCTACCTGCGCGGTGAAAACCTGCAAACCTGCCTTCGACTCGGGGCCGCCTGCGGTGCACTCTGCGTATCTTCGCGCTCATTGGCGGCGGAAAACCTGAGCCTACAGCAGCTTCACGACCATTTGCGGGACGGCGGCTGATAGTTTTTCAGCGCCGTTACCAGATCCACTGGCTGGTCCGCCACGATGACCATCTCGGCGTACTCCGGTTTCAGGAAGCCGGCGCCCGACATCTTGCGGATGAAAGCCAGCAAATCATCGTAGTAGCCATCGACGTTGTAGAAGGCACACGGCTTGCTGTGGTACCCAAGCTGGCCCCAGGTCCAGGCCTCGAAGATTTCATCCATGGTGCCTGGCCCACCGGGCAAAGCCACGAACGCATCGGCCATGTCTGCCATCAGCGCTTTGCGCTCATGCATCGAGCCAACCACATCCAGCCGGGTCAGCCCCTGGTGGGCGAGCTCACGATCACGTAAAGACTCGGGGATCACCCCGTACACCTGACCGCCGCCAGCAAGCACCGCATCGGCCACCACCCCCATCAGTCCCACCTTGCCACCGCCGAACACAAGATCCATACCCTGGCTGGCCATGTACTGTCCGAACACTTCGGCGGCTTCAGCAAAACCTACATCATTGCCCCGGCTGGAACCACAGAAGACAGCGATTTTCATGACGGCATCCTGTAACAGGTTCGTTGTTTGGTTAGATGGGTAATATACTGTCAGATATCGGCCAGGGACCGCCAGCGAACGACACTTTGCAACCAACACTGAATCGTTTTCCATGAAGACCGTTTTTTCCCCACTGCACAACCGCCGTACCGCCACAACTGAGCTGGACGGTGGCATGCTTATCGCGCCCCACGAGAAGCCCTCCCGGGCGGAAACCATACTGAGCCGGGTCAAACAGGAACAACTGGGAGACGTCCTTCCGCCAGAAGACTTCGGCCTGGAACCGATTCTGCGCGTGCACACCCCGGATTACGTGAACTTCCTTCAAATCTGCTGGGAGGATTGGGAAGCCGAGAACAAACCCGGCGAGGCCATTCCCGCCGTCTGGCCGGGCCGGGGTATGCGGGAAAGGGTACCCAAAGACATCGACGGCCGCCTGGGCTACTACAGCTTTGCCGCCGAGACCTCGATCACCGAGGGTACCTGGGATGCTGCCTGCGCCTCGGCAAACGTAGCGCTGACCGCACAGTCACTGGTGGCCAACGGAGACCCTGCCGCGTTTGCACTATGCCGCCCACCCGGGCATCACGCCCATGCCGACCTGTTCGGAGGCTACTGCTTTTTCAATAACGCGGCTATTTCCGCCCAGGCATTTCGAGACCAGGGCGCCAAACGCGTGGCGATATTGGATGTCGACTTCCATCATGGCAACGGTACCCAGGCCATTTTCTACCAGCGCAGCGACGTCCTGACCATCAGCCTGCACGGCGACCCGGACCTGGTGTTCCCTCATTGGGGGAGCGGCTGGCGAAACTGAACCTGCCCACCCTGTTCACCATGGAAGGAGGCTACGATGTAGATGCCATTGGCGTGAATGTGGTGAACGTACTGAAGGGTTTTGAACGCGGCCGGCTATGAGTCCGGCTCGTTCAGTTTGGCGAAGGCCTCCGGATAACGGCGCTTCATTCTCGCCAGGCGGAAGATGGTGATGAAATTGGTCACCACCACCATACCCTCTGCCAGCGTGCCGCCGACAGAGCCAATCAGCAGGTTGTTCAACATCCAGCAGATCGCAGCAGCGGCCAGCGTCAGCCGCATGGGAATGCCGCGCAGCATAAACATGCCGACGGTGCCGAACATGGCCGCGCCAATGGCAAAGAAATCGACGGGCGTCCGCCAGGTCAGAGCCGCTGCCAGCAGGTTTACCGCGAGCACCGCCAGCATGACTTTCCAGTTGCCCAGGTATCGCCGGGCCAGCACGATACGGCCGATCACCAGCAAACTCAGCACCGCCGCCGTCCAACTGCCGAACAGGGCAAACTGAAGGGCAAAGGCCACATTCGCGGAGATCAGCAGCACCATCAAACGGTCGTCCCGCTTGCTGGCAAAGCCGACAATGCAGAAACCCAGTGCAATCAGGCTGACCGCCTGGCCCGCCATCTCTGTCAGGCTCATTCCCTCAAACATCGCGGGCAGCCCGACCTGGCATTTGATGGCTGCGGTTAACCCGGATCACCGCCTGCGGTAATCCGGGTCCGTCCAGCACTGCGGCAGGGATTCCCCGGAGGGGAAATTCAGGCCGGCCTTGTCGAAAAACTCCGGGTCCTGGGCTTCTTCGCCAAAATGCAGACTGCCCTTAACGGTCGATTCGTTGGGGTCGATCAGCATTTTGGTGTCCAACACCTCAATCATGTGTCCGGTCGATTTCTCGGCGAGAAACATAAAGCCCTCCCGGGTTTCCCCTGATGGTGTGTGATGCTATCTAGCTCGCTAACTCAATCTTCCTGAAGTCGAGTGTATTCTCTTTGGGCGAACCTTCAATGCCCATCACCTCAGCGCGACGTTTCGTGACAATGTACACGAAGCAGCCGAAGTACAGCGCAATCACCAGAGCGCCCACCCACTGAATGCGCAGGAAGTCGAGCTGGAACAGCAGCGTCAAACCACACATCGCAATCAGATTGCCGAAGTAATATTTCCACTGGCCCAGCCGGCTTGCGGTCAGGTTGAGATTGTCTGTGTAGAGCCGGATCAGCGAGTCCAGTGAGTTGATCACCATCAGGATACCCACCGTGATCATGGCTATGTTGATGTAGCTGGCGATGTTCAGGCCTTCAGCGTGGTAATGGTAGAGCACCGAGAACCAGGTACCGATGGCAATGGACGGAAACACCAGCATCGCGATCATCAACTGCCAGGTGCGCAGGCCACTGACAAAGCGCGCAGTGAACTGGCCGATCATGATGCTCCAGGAGAACCACCAGAACAGGTAAAACTCGTGGTAGTCGTTCAACGGCAACATGAAGTGATGCAGGTTGGTGAAGTACTCACCAATCAACCCTGCCGTGCCAAAGAAGTCGCCGACACTGCCGTTGCCCGTCAGGAAGGCACGGCCCCACATTACCGCAATCAGCGCGATAAACAGCCAACTGGAACCCAGGCTGAGTATGCGCACGTATTTGATTTTACTGCTGGAATAAACCGCCGCCGCAATCGCCGCGAAGACGATCAGGTAGAACGTAGGCACGACGGTTTCGCCGTCACCAATTTCCGGCAGATACCAGGGCAGGTTGACCAGCAACAGGAACGCGGTAAAGGCACAGGTGCCGATGATCACCATATTGTTGACCACTCGCACCAGCGGTATGTCGAAGAACTTCACCCGCGGCTCGATCACACAGAAGTAGAAGCAGGTAAGGAAGTAGAACCCCCAGATCAGAAAGGCCCAGAACCCGAACTCAATCGCCAGTGGGTTAGCGAAGCCGTATTCGGGGCTTTCCGTCAGGTTGCCGTAACCGGCAAATTCCGTCAGCGGAAACATGATCAGGCCGACATCCAGGCCCGAGGTAAACAGAATGGCGATAAACGTGAAGGTACGTACCGGCGTCACGCCGATGACTTTCAGGTCCCACCATTTGAACAGGATCAGCGCGATAGCCGCAAAAGTGAAAATCAGGCCTGTGGATAACCAGAGTGTCATACACACCTCCAGTTTCTGGCGTTACTTATTATATGGGACAACATGGGTGTTCCTCCTCTACTTTGAGGCACGTGTTCATTCGAATCGGACACAAACCCCCGCGTTGACGGGTCAACACTTAACTATCGCGCGCTCAGAACGACACGGTTATCGCGCCGCAGCGACGATAGGTAAGTCCTGATGGTTTGCATAACAACCGGCGGCCATTGCGCCGCCGGGAACGGTATCAGGCGATCTCGCGCGCGGCCCCTCCGGGGCGCTGGCGATCTCGCCATTGCTCGTCCATCGCCACAGGGGCGTCAGACGGATTCAGTGGCGCCAGGCCACGAATGAGGTCAGCGGCACGCTCCGCCACCATGATGGTGGGAGCATTGAGGTTGCCGTTGGGAATAGTGGGGAAGATGGACGAGTCCACTACCCGCAGGCCGGTGAGGCCATGAACCAGCGTATCGGGCCCTACCACCGCCTGATCATCCACACCCATCTTGCAGGTGCAGGACGGGTGATAGGCGCTTTCCACCGCCTGGCGGACAAAGGCGTCTATTTCCTCGTCACTCTGCACATCAACGCCGGGCTGGATTTCGGAGCCTCGATAGGCGTCCATCGCCGGCTGGCTGACAATCTCACGGGTCAGGCGCACGCAATCACGGAAGCCTTCGCGGTCATCCTCGTGCTGCAGGTAGTTGAACTGGATGCGCGGCGGCTGGCGCGGATCGTCTGACTGCACAGTTACCGAACCACGGCTCTTGGGCTTGTTGTGGCCGATATGCAGCTGGAAGCCGTCGCCATCGAAGGCTTCCTTGCCGTCGTAGCGCATGGCCGCTGGCAAAAAGTGATACTGCAGATCCGGCCACTCGACGCCCGCCTTGGAGCGGATAAATCCGCAGGACTCAAAGTGATTGGTGGCACCCAGGCCGTCTTTCTTAAGTAACCAGCGAACACCGATCTTGAGCTTGTTCCACCAGTCGAGCTTGCCATTGAGAGAGACCGGCTGCTTGCAGCGGAACTGGAAATAGAACTCCAGGTGATCCTGCAGGTTGCCGCCCACACCGGGCAGTTCATGATTGACCGGGATCTTGGCCTGCTCCAGTACGTCGCGGTTGCCAATGCCGGAAAGCTGCAACAGATGGGGCGAACCGATAGACCCGGCGGACAGGATCACTTCCTCTGACGCCATAACATCCACCAGCTTGCCGTCTTTTTCGTAGCGTACACCGGTGGCCTGTTTGCCTTCCAGCAACACCTTGTGCACCAGCGCATGGGTGACCACGGTCAGATTGTCCCGCGCCATGGCGGGGCGCAGGTATGCGTTGGCGGTAGACCAGCGGCGACCATTCTTGACGGTCATGTGCATGGCGCCGAAACCTTCCTGGCGCTCGCCGTTGTAGTCATCGGTGGCGAAGTAGCCAGCATCCACACCTGCGTCCACAAAGGCCTTGTAGAGCGGGTTCTGCATGTTATTGCCGTTATTCACGCCCAGCGGGCCCTGGTCACCACGGTAGTCATCAGCGCCAAAGGCCCAGGTTTCCGCCTTCTTGAAATAGGGCAGGCAGTGGCGATAGTCCCAGCCCTCGGCGCCCTGCTCCTGCCACTCGTCGAAATCACGGGCATGGCCACGTACGTAAACCATGCCGTTAATGGAGGAAGAGCCGCCCAGCACCTTGCCCCGGGGGCAGTGCATGCGGCGGTTATCCAGGTAGGGCTCCGGCTCGGTCTCAAACTGCCAGGCGTATTTTTTGGTGTTCATGGGGATGGACAGCGCCGTGGGCATCTGGATAAAGATGCTCTTGTCGCTGCCGCCGGTTTCCAGCAGCAGCACCCGGTGGCGGCCATCCTCGGTAAGCCGGTTGGCCAGCACACAGCCTGCAGACCCCGCGCCGACAATGATGTAATCGTAGTTCACTTCTTTCATACGCAACTCCTGACAACCCGCTTAAAAAGGGCTGTCTATGTCCTCCATGCCCACGTACACCGCCTTCAGTTGGGTGTAGTGGTCGAGTGTGACTCGGCCGTTCTCGCGGCCAACACCGGAGAGCTTGTAGCCACCCACCGGCATTTCCGCAGGCGATGCTCCGTAGCTGTTGATCCAGCAGATGCCAGCCTGGATGCGATGAATGACACGGTGGGCCCGACGAATGTCGCTGGTGAATACCCCGGCTGCCAGGCCCGTATCCGTGCTATTTGCACGGTCGATCACTTCCTCCTCGTCGGAGAAGGTCAGTACCGACATCACCGGCCCGAAAATTTCCTCGCGGCAGATGGTCATGTCATCGGTACAGTCGGTGAAGATCGTGGGCTCCACAAAGTAACCCCCGGGCGCGGAGGCCGGCTTCGCGGCCTTGCCGCCGTGACTGAGGGTTGCACCCTCGGCAATGCCTTTCTCGATGTAGTCCAGCACCAGTTGCTGATGCTTCTGTGAGATCAGCGCGCCGAAGTTGGTGTCCGGATCGGTGGGATCGCCCATACGGATATTGTTCAGTGTCCGCTCCAGCAGGCGGTCCATGAACTCCGAATAGATGTCTTCATGCACAAACACGCGCGTCCCGTTGGTGCAGACCTCTCCCTGGGTATAGAAGTTACCCAGCATGGCGGCGGACACCGCGTTATCGATATCCGCGTCATCGAAAATAATCAGCGGTGATTTACCACCCAGCTCCATGGTGACGTCTTTCAGGGTTGAAGCGGCAGCGGTCATCACCTTCCTGCCAGTACCGACCTCCCCGGTAAACGACACCTTGGCGATATCGGGGTTGTGGGTCAGCCAGGCACCGACATCGCCCGCGCCCTGGACCACGTTGAACACGCCGGCCGGTACGCCGGCTTCGACAAAGATCTCCGCCAGCTTGAGGGCGCCCATTGGTGTTTCCTCCGAGGGCTTGAAGATCATGCTGTTGCCGGTAGCCAGGGCCGGGGCGGACTTCCAGCAGGCAATCTGCAGCGGGTAGTTCCACGCACCGATACCAGCGCACACGCCCAGCGGCTCACGACGGGTGTAATAGAAATCCCCGCCAAGGTCCTGCTGGTTGCCCTCTACCGAGGGCGCCAGCCCCGCAAAATACTCCAGGGTGTCTGCACCGGTTACCACGTCTACGACCTGAGCTTCCTGCCAGGGTTTGCCGGTGTCCTGAACTTCCAGGGCAGCCAGTTCGTCATTACGCTCCCGCAGCAACGCCACGGCACGCTGGAGAATACGGCCACGCTGGGCACCGGTCATCGCAGACCAGACCTTGAAGCCGTCCTGGGCGCTGTCTATCGCGGCCTTTTGGACAGCTTCATCGGCGATTTCCATTTCATAGATCACTTCGCCCGTGGCCGGATTCACAACCGGGAAGGTTTCACCGGAGGCATTGGCCATGGGCTGGCCGTTGATAAAATTCTGATAACGGGGCAATTCAGTCATGGGATTCAAACCTGATCGTGTGAATTCGGGGTTAATTAAGGGCGGATTCGAGTGCGTTCAATGCAAATCGTTTACACAGCGTTTCCGCCGCTGAGAAGCCTTCCTGGGGATCGGTGCTCAGGGCACTTCGCAGCCAGAAACCGTCGATCATCGACGCCAGCTGGCGGGCGGCTTCGGTGGCGGCCTGTTTTGGCAAACGCTGGGCGAAGGAGTAACGCAGATTACTGTACAGCCTGGCGTTGTTGATCTGCTGCAGGCGCTGCAAACCCGGCTCGTGCATGGAGCGGGCCCAGAAGCTGAGCCAGGTCTTTGCCGCCAGATCGGTACGCTGGAACTCGGAAAAGTTGGCTTCCACGATGCACTGAAGGCGTTGTTCAGGCGACCCGTCGGTGCGGGCCATCCGCTCCCGCAATTCCTTCCCCAACTGGTCCAGCAAATAACGCAACGCGGCTTCGATCAGCCCCTGCTTACCACCGAAATAGTGGCTGATGATGCCGGACGACATGCCGGCACGACGGCTGATGGAGATGATGGTGGTGTTCTGCAGCCCCAGCTCGGCAATAGACGCCATGGTGGCATCAATCAGTTGCTGCTTTCGGGTGTCTTTCACGCCAACAATCGGCATCGCGCTTCCTGTCCGTTTTATTAATTGAACGTTCAATTAAAATAAAGTGTACAGAAAGTAATCGAACCATTCAACCTGGCCTATGTGCACGGAATAGACGTCCACAAAAAAGCCCGCTATCCAGAAGCTGGACAACGGGCGGAATTTGTAGCCAGTCAGTTTGAGAAGCTCTCGACTTCGGACTGACTGCTACTCGACCAGCACCTGCCAGCCAACATTCGGCGTCGCGCTACCCGTTAATGCAACCGTTGTAATAGTCCCGTTTCGACCTGCAGCACTACCAACAATGTCTTCAAAGGTCAGAACCTTTTCGAAAGTAGCTAGCTCATCGACCTCTACAGGAGCTCCAGCAGGGCAAAATCCACCGCTCCCGTCGATCTCTCTGACTGTCCCGTTTAACACAATGGCATCCCCCGCCTGCATCACAAACGTCTGGTCTGCATAACTGCCGCTAAAGTAGAGAGTCGCAAGGTTCCCGACTTCAATGTAATTGCAGGCCGGTGCTTCCACTAACACGAAAGAAGAGTTATCGGTGAATTCTCTTGTGTTTACGACAACTCTACCTGGATACCGATCGCCGCCTCCCTGGGCATAAAATGTCCAATCCCATTCGTTGTCACTGCCAGCAGCATTCAACGATAAGAAAGTGTAGCGAAGAGTGACCACTGCATCGGGAACAAACGGATTGCTGCTCGCTGCCCTTTCCTGACCGTCATTACGATTGTCATCATCCGTATCGGGATCTGTCGGATCCGTTGGCTCAGGATTCAATCCGCCGCGATTCACCTCGTCACCATCGTTCACGCCATCAAGATCGGTATCAGCCAGCAATGGGTTGGTGTAAAACGTACTTGCGGTCGAGCGACCAGGGATAAGCAGGAGAAAACCCTCTTGCGTTTCTGCTTTATCCGACAAGCCATCCGAATCGCTGTCGGAAAGTAACGGATTGGTTCCCAGGCCCCCGGTCGAGCTCGGGAAATCCAGAACCGGATAGAGCTGCCCAAGCTCGGCATACTTTCTCAGGTCATTCACTTCCTCGTAGTCAGACAGTCCGTCACCATCAGTATCCTGATTATTGGGGTCGGTCCGCAGGTCCCGTTCAATCACATCCGGCAAGCCGTCGAAATCGGTATCGGGCAGCGACGGGCTCGAATTAACCTGACGGCCTATGGCTCCGTTCACGCTCACCACCCATCCCAGCGTGTCTTCTTCCCGATCTGAAAGACCATCGAGATCGGAATCGATGAAGTCAGAACCGTCAAACTCTGTCGGGTTCGACCCCAGCGCCAGCTCCAGGCCGTCTACAAAAGTATCCGCATCAGTATCCCGTCGCAACGGGTCACTGACCAGGCCCTCAATAGCAGGGCGAACTCTGTCATCACCTTTGGTGACACTATCAATCAACTGATTGTTTCCCGGAAGAATAACAACACTTTCCGGATAGACAGGGTTGCCTGAAAACACGCGCTGAATATCGTCACCATTCTTTAACGAATCGGCAATTCCGTTGCCACCATCCACGATCGCCAGTCCAGCATCAAAGCCCTCAAGCTCGATGAAGTCCGAAATGGCATCCCGGTCGGTATCCCGCTGAGTCGGGTCCGTCGCCGGCGGGATGCTGTTGATCGATTCGTAAAGATCGTCGCCCGCCAGGCTGGTTGTCAGAATGTTATCCGTACCAGGACCAACCACCGCCGTACCATACGCCACGATGGCCCCCACCGGCACCAACTGCTCATCGGTATCGCTCGCCTGGCTCTCTGCTACACCATTTCTGCCGGCAATGATGCCAATGGCCTGATCTATGACCACAGGGTCTCGTTGTAAAAATGCACACAAAGCGTCCGTTCGGGAGTCATTCGCCTCGCAGTAACGACGCAAGTCCTGCTCAACGGGGTCGAGCAACCCGTCGCCATCGGTATCCCGAAAGCGCGGTGATGAGAAGGTTTGCCTCAGGTTGCCGCCGTCCACTGCAACCTTCCAGCCCACATTGATTTCTGCGAAATCTCCCAGGCCATCCCGGTCGGTATCCCTGGAATCCGGGATGCCGTCGCAGAAAGGCTCCGGCAGCGGGCACCCTCCGGCCACATCCGGATCAAAACCTTCCCCAAAGGAACCGTTGACGTAGTTGTCCGTTCCGCTGTCCGTGGATCCTGACAGGAACTCGTTGCGGGCAAACAGACCATCCCCGTCCAAGTCTTGCAGAAACGCCAGAAACAGGTCGTTGCCCGCTTCCACCAGAATTTCATTGAAATCCGCTGCAGGCGGTAGGCTTTCAGCCGTCAGTACGACCCAGCCCCGGTTCAAGTCACCATTGCGCATGGTGTTAATGCGCACCAGTTGTTCCGGTCCGCTACAGGCATTGACCGGTTCCACAACCGGAACCAGGCACCGAACGTCTGAGTCGCCTGCCTCGCACCCGCAGTCTGCAGCGACCCGACACACGTCACCCGCTTTGTTGGAGCTAACCGCACAAGTGCGACTGGTCTCATAGCCACTCACAAACTCAACTTGATCGTCGCCGAAGCGCCCCGTGTCCAATCTGCCGTTGGCTCCTGGACCGATCACCAGCGTTCCGATACTTAAACCGGTGGTATCTCGGGGCACAATCTGGACATCGTCCCCCTGAGCCAGACTGTCGGCGCGTTTGTTCAAACCTGCAACAATGCCGCTGGCGACATCAGGGTTGAGGATTAAATCATCGCCTGCAGGTCGGCTGTCCAACCACCCATTCGGACCAACAGTAACCACCGCCTCTCCATTAAACTGGGTGACGATGTCGTCGCCGCCCACCGATGTCGGGTTATCGGTGTCAAGAAAACCATTAACACCGGAAACGATTCGGTCAAGCGTGGTGTCGTGCCGCGGAACGTCCATGATAGCCTCCAGCACATAACCAATCGGCAAACCGATCGCGTCGCCATTTGGGGCATAACCTCCCAGATACCCGCCACCGGAGACCCCGCCATCATCCAACACGCCGCTGGTTGCGACCAGATAATCCGTTGCTGAATCTGCATCACCAAAATCTAGCGCGATACGGGCGGTGCGGTCGCGGGCCACTTGGTTGATAAAGGTATAGGTACGGCCCAGTTCATCGGTCACCCGGTAATTGGCCACTCGAAAGACCAAGCCGTCCGGCTTGCGCATTATGTCCTCAACTAGGTTCGGGAACACTTCACGGCTGGCGAACAAAAATGGTCCGCGCTCGGTGCTGAACGCCCCCAGGCTAACACTCAGTGGCGTCCCTGAAATTAGCTCTGAGTTCGACACCAGCGTAGCGACCGGCAGGAAGTTGGTCCTACTACCGACTTGTTGCAACACCGTAATTTCAATATCGCTCACGTTAAAAGGAACGTTGCCAAGATTGAGAATCGACAGATCAACATCAATCCGGGCCCCGACGACTTCCCTCGCTACCGTATTGGTAGTGGACAGCTCTGCCCCCTTGACCAGGGAGTTCTCGTAAACTTCCTGGCTTTCCTGCGCCGACTCGTCATCCGTGGCCACCGTGCTGGACGCACTGTAACCGCCAGTAACCGTCAGCTCAGCGCCACCACTTAAGTTATTGCTACTCCCGCCGAAGAAATTGCCACTTCCAAGTCCCGCCCGAAGTGACGCCTCGACGCCCCACTCCGTGGTATCACTGCTTGAACTTGTAAACGAAGTGCTCTCGCTGGTCACCAGCGTCGAATTGGAGCTTGACTCCTGGGAGATCACTTCGCCGGTCTCGTCCGTGTAGCTGTAGCGCTCGTCAATCTGCAGTCGAACATTCCCCACATCAATGCGCAGTTTGGGCAGGTCCGCAAGCAGTGGGTTCCGGTTCAACTCAAACAGTTCGGTATAGTCAGAGAGTTGGTCACCGTCGGTATCAGCAAGCAGTGGCGATGTCTTCAAGTCGAAGTGTTCGAAGCCATCCTGCAAGCCATCGTTGTCAGAGTCCTGCGCAAACGGGTTGCTGAAAATAGTGTTGAGTTCGAGGTTATCATCGAGGCCGTCGCCATCGGTGTCGGTGGCGCGGGGGTTCATGCCGTACTGCAGTTCCGCGCCATCACTGACACCGTCGCCATCGGTGTCGGCCACGTCCGGGTCACTGGTGACCTGGCGTTCTACGATGTCGCCGTTGGCCATCTCAATGATCACGGTATAACCGCTCTGTTCTTCGTTGTCGTAGAGGCCATCGCCGTCGGTATCAACCAGCGTACCGGCGTCCGGCCCGGTGCCGGCAAAGGTGGTACTGTTGGCGACAATCACATCGAGGGTGCCATTAGCGACACTGAACGACTGGCCGTTAATATCCCGGACGTTGCCCACCGTCACCCGGTAGGTCAGCGAATTCTGGGAACGGGTGGTCAGCACAACGGCACTGCGATCAGCGCCGGAGAATTCAGCAGAGACAACCGTCAGGCCACTGGCTTCAGGATTAACGTTTTCCTGGCCAATCGCATAGTTGGCCGGGTTGATGGCGCTTATTCCCATTGGCTTGTTGAAGTCAATCACCACACCAGTATTGCCAGACGAGCGCGCGCTGGTCACTGCAGGAGCCGTGGACGCTGCCGTATTGCGGGAAAGGCCTGAGAAATTCAGGTTACTGGCGGACGCAAGCAGTGGTAGAGCGCTCACCTTGCCAGAAACGCCGGTCAGCGTGACGGTGTAGGGCACATCGTCCTGCGGCCCGGTGGTCAGAATCACGCTATCACCGGAAGCGCCCATAGTGGCCGCCAGAATCTCCAGCGTTTCGCCCCCTGGCGTTTCAATCCGGTAGTTTTCCAGAAAGCCCGCATTGTCTGACACCGGCTCATTGAACAGCACCTCGACCACCGTATCGCTCAGGGAGGCGACGGACTCAATGATCGGCTCATTTGTGCCGTTGCCGGTGAACACCGTTGCCGGATCATCCACGCCCACCAGATCGAACTCCAGGGTGCCGTTGGGCACCAACTGGAGGTCTGACCGGGCGGGGGCAATCTCAAGAAGCACCGTTCTGCCATCTGCCGCCATGTTTGCCGCAACAACCGGCGCAGAGTTTCCGTTGGAGAGTACAACGTTGTAGTTTTTTATGTTTTCAGCCGCGTCTTCGGAGGCCGCCCGTTCAAACGTCACCTCAACATACCGCTGGCTGAGCGATTTGACGTCGCTGACCGGTGGAAGCTCCTCGGCATTCGGTTCAATCTGGCTTGCTGAATCTGTGTCATCATCGCTACTGCTGCCACCGCAGGCGCCGAGCAGGAGCACAAACGCCAGAACCGTCAGGCGGGACAGTTTCTTCCAGACTCCAGGGGATAAAACAGGGCCAGACCGGGCATACCCGGCCTGCATTGATCCGTTGCCGCTATTCACAGTGGGGGTGTTCATCATCGCTCCGAGTTCCGTTCAGCGTACGCTGGTATGGTTCGGAGCTGATGCAGCCATAATTGCGGCAGACCAAGCTCAACAGACTGAACGATACCTTCGTGTTTATGGTTGTTGTTAACAATTTGTAACTAAACAAGTATCCGTAAGGAGCGCGAACGAATCATTAGCCATAAGCGCTAATTTCAACGGAATAGGGGTATTTGCCAGCGTATTTGCTACACTTCTGCTCAGTTTCGATGGCCCAGATCAGGCGATTGCTATGAAGATACTCGTCGTGGACGACCACCAGCTCTTTATCGACGGCATCTGGCACGTTCTCCAGAAAATTCATCCCCAGCCTGATATCACCGAAGCAAGCCGTGCCGAGCAGGCCATTGCGCAACTCGAGTCTGACGAATCATTTGATCTGGTACTGATTGATCTTGTGATGCCGGGACTTAATGGCCTATCGATTATTCAGAGAATGCATGAGCAGGGGATCTGGTATCCCGTCGTCGTGGTATCCGGCGAGGAATGCGCCCGAACCATCAAGACGGCATTGGAAATGGGCATCCTCGGGTTTATTCCCAAGAGCTACAGCAGCCAGAAAATGCTGGCCGCGCTGGCCTGCGTACTGTCAGGTGACACCTACATTCCACCCGGCATCCAGAAACAGATCGATACCCTGAAACCAAGACGGACGCCGCTCGCCGGCAATATCACCAGACGCCAGCGCCAGGTTCTGGAACTGATGGCCAGGGGCTATTCCAATCGCCAGATTGCCACCGCGCTTTTCCTGACCGAACACACCGTCAAAGCCCATGTGGGCTCCCTGCTACTTGAGCTGAATGCGGTCAACCGCACCGATTGCGTTCATATCGCCAGAACACGGGATCTTATCGAACGCTGAACCGCAGGAGCCAGGCCGCTATGTCTGCACTGGACATTGAGGAACGCATTACGTTTGAGTCGCTCTCTCCGTATTTTCCAAGTCTGCGCAGGTGGTCGATCGTAACCGCGATCGTGCCACTCACAGTCGTGATCGTTCTATGGCCCCGCAATGAAGCAACGCTCTTGGTTGGCTGGCTTTTGGCTGCATTGGCGGGCATTTACGCGAAATACCTGTTATCCCGGCACTACCAGTTACACGCCTCACGAGACAAGAGCGCCAGCAAGTGGCACGTGGGGCTGCTTCTGAGCACCGCCTTCATGGGTTCGCTTTGGGTAATTGCGACTTTTGCGTTTTTTGATGAACATTCTGCTCCTCACCAGGTGTTCATGATTACCGTTGCTGTGACGCTTGGCATCGGTTCCATTACCTCCGGTACGCACTGGCTGCCGCTATACTATGTGTACGGCGTCCCCATTCTGATCGCATTGATACTGAGATTGGCCTTCGTCGGCAGCCTGCCTTACCTTGCACTTGCGTGCCTTATGGTGCTGGCCTTGCTGACGGCGATAAACATCGCAAAGCAGCTCAACGCCACCGTTCGCTCGGAAATGCGATTGCACTATTCCAGCGCTGATCTCGCCCGTGAGCTGCAACACAAGACCAGAGAGGCACAGGAGGCTGTGTTCGCCAAATCGCGAATCCTCGCTACAGCAAGCCATGATCTGCGCCAGCCATTACACGCCATCTCGCTGTACATTGATGCACTAAGAGATACGCCAAAACACAACCGACAGGAAGGCAATCGGATTTTTCGACGCCTGGATACCTGTCTGGGCATACTGAGAAAACAGTTTGACGGCATTCTTGATATTTCGAGACTGGACGCCAACGCCGTGCAGCCGGAACCCTATCACTTTGACATTGCGGAGTGTCTCGAAGGATTAGAGCGTGAATACCGGGAGGAAGCCAGGAACAGGCACCTTAGCCTGCGTATGCATTCATCAAGAACCGTCGTTTATTCCGACCGCGCGCTGCTGGAGCGCATCCTGCGAAACCTGATAACAAACGCTCTGCGCTACACCAACACCGGTGGCGTACTCATTGCCTCGCGACGACGCAAAGACCACGTCCTCATCCAGGTGATCGACACCGGCTCAGGGATACCGCCGGATAAGCAGGAAACGGCGTTCATCGAGTTTCAGCAACTGGACAATGCAGGCCAGGAACAGGAAAAAGGACTCGGGTTCGGCCTGGCCATCGTACGCAGGTTGTGTGAATTGCTGGGCCTCCCGCTTTCACTACGATCCAGGGTGGGGTACGGATCCACATTCGAAATCCGCTGCCCTCTAGGAAGCGAGGCCCAGGCAGAGAATCATGTAAAGCACGATGCCAACCATCCCCACGCGCACGACAGGCAGAAACTCGTGCTTGTCATCGACGATGACCCTAGCGTTCTGGATGCCATGCACACACTGCTATCCCGCTGGGGTCTCACCGTGATTGTGGCTGAATCACTCGTTGATATGCTTCAAAAAATGCCCGAATCACAAACCGCTCCGGATCTCATCCTGACCGACCTGAGCCTGCTTAAAGGACCCGACGGCATTGGAATCATTAGCCAGTTGAGAGATCATTTTCGCACCAATATCCCCGGCGTGCTTATCAGCGGCACCACCGATCCGGATAAACTGAAGCAGGCCAGATCCAGCGGTTACCGGCTGGTGCAGAAGCCCATTAATCCCAGTGAGTTGCGCAGCCTTGTTCAACATCAGTTATACGCTCACCACTGACGTTTCGGGACGCCCATAAAAAAGCCCCGCTATCCGGAAACCGGACAACGGGGCGGAAAAACACGAACTGGTTAGGGGTCAGCCGTGTGTGAACCTGTTTTCACGCCGAATTTCAGGCGGAGCTTCAGGCCGCAGCTTCGTCACTCTCGCTCTCATCAACGGAGTTTCGAATCAGGAAGTCGAACGCGCTCAGGGCGGCCTTGGAGCCTTCACCCATAGAGATCACGATCTGCTTGTACGGCACGGTGGTAGCGTCACCGGCCGCAAACACGCCCGGGATGGAGGTTTCGCCCCGGTCGTCGACAATGATCTCGCCATGCTGGCTCAGCTCGATGTCACCTTTCAGCCACTCGGTGTTCGGCACCAGGCCAATCTGGACGAACACACCTTCCAACGATACATGGTGGCTCTCTCCGGTTGTGCGGTCGGTATACTGAAGGCCGTTCACCTTGCCGTTCTCGCCGGTAATCTCAGTGGTCTGGCCCGAGGTAATGATTTCCACGTTCTTCAGGCTGCGCAGTTTCTTCTGCAGCACATCGTCTGCGCGCATGGCAGCGCCGAACTCAATCAGAGTCACGTGGCCAACAATACCCGCCAGGTCGATGGCCGCTTCCACGCCGGAGTTACCGCCGCCGATCACCGCCACACGCTTGCCCTTGAACAAGGGGCCGTCGCAGTGCGGGCAATAGGCCACACCTTTATTGCGGTATTCCTCTTCTCCCGGAACACCCATCTGGCGCCAGCGAGCGCCGGTGGACAGAACCAGCGTGCGGCTCTTCAAAGAGGCGCCATTGGCCAGACGCACTTCGTGGTAGCCACCCTTGCGGGCCGCCGGAATCAGTTTTTCAGCGCGCTGCAGGTTCATGATGTCTACATCATATTCCTTGACGTGCTGCTCCATGGCCGCCACCAGCTTGGGGCCCTCAGTGTAGGGCACAGAGATCAGGTTCTCGATGCCCATGGTGTCCGCCACCTGGCCACCGAAGCGTTCTGCGGCGATACCGGTAGAGATACCCTTGCGCGCAGCATAGATAGCGGCTGACGAACCCGCCGGGCCACCTCCAATGACCAGCACCTCGAACGGGTCTTTTTGCTGGAGCTTCTCAGCGTCACGAGCCTCTGCACCAGTGTCGACCTTCGCGATAATCTGCTCCAGAGTCATGCGGCCCTGGCCAAACGGCTTGCCATTGAGATAAACGCTGGGCACTGCCATGACTTCACGCTGCTCCACTTCATCCTGGAACAGGGCACCGTCGATCGCCGTATGCTTGATCCTTGGATTGAGGACGCTCATCAGGTTCAGCGCCTGGACCACGTCCGGACAGTTCTGGCACGACAGCGAGAAGTAGGTTTCAAACTCAAAGTCGCCGTCCAGGTCTTTGACCTGTTCAATCACTTCCTGGCTGGCCTTGGGCGGATGACCACCTACCTGCAACAGCGCCAGAACAAGGGAGGTAAATTCATGGCCCATGGGGATGCCGGCGAATCGCACGCCGATGTCGCTGCCAACACGGTTAATGGCAAATGACGGGCGACGTACTTGCTCTGACTCTTCCGTGCGCAGGCTGATCTTGTCAGACATGGGCTCGAGCTCGTCCAGCAACTGCTTCAGTTCCTGGGACTTTTCGCTGTCGTCATAAGCGGCAACCAGCTCGATCGGCTGCTGCAGCTTGTCCATGTAAGCGTTCAACTGTTCCTTGATACTGGCATCCAACATGCTCTCTTTTCCCCTCTGGATAGCGTAAAACTGAATGTGCGAACTCGGTTTGAGTCGTGAATCGAATATAGGAGAACGATACGGACTGGCCTTCCACAGCTCAAATTAATTGATCCAAAGTATTTGATAGGTCTTTGCTATTCGACTCGGTAAATCAATTGGATAGAATCGAGTAGGAGGGGGAGTTA
>NZ_DELU01000011.1:0-6895 GCF_002352785.1 Marinobacter sp. UBA2688 | reverse complement strand
GGGTTTGTCAGCAATCTGAAACCCCGCATTCGCGGGGTTTTTTATCACCGGCCCGGATTACTGACCGTACTTCTCTTTCGCCTTCAGACGATAGGCGTGCAGAAGCGGCTCGGTATAGCCATTTGGCTGTTCACGGCCCTTGAGAACCAGATCCATGGCGGCCTGGAAGGCAATGCTGCCCTCAAACTCCGGCGCCATGTCACGGTAGGACGGGTCGTTCGCATTCTGGCGATCAACCACCGCTGCCATGCGCTTCATGGTTTCATTGATCTGCTCTTCGGTGCAGATGCCATGGTAAAGCCAGTTAGTCAGCAACTGCGAAGCGATACGCAGGGTAGCGCGGTCTTCCATCAGGCCCACGTCATTGATATCGGGAACCTTGGAGCAACCGACACCGCTGTCGATCCAGCGCACCACGTAACCAAGAATACCCTGGGCGTTGTTGTCCAGCTCCTGCTGAATTTCTTCCGCCGACAGGGATTTCGGGTCGTCCATTACAGGCACGGTCAGGATGTCATCCAGGTTGGCACGGGTGCGGCTTTCCAGCTCTTGCTGGATATCCGCAACGCTCACCTGATGATAATGGGTGGCGTGCAACGTAGCCGCTGTTGGTGATGGAACCCACGCGGTATTGGCGCCGGCTTTCGGGTGGCCAATCTTGGCTTCCAGCATACCCGCCATCAGGTCCGGCATCGCCCACATACCTTTACCGATCTGGGCAACACCTCGGAAACCGGTTTCCAGCCCGACGTCCACGTTCCACTGCTCGTAGGCCTGAATCCAGGCAGCCTGCTTCATCGGCCCCTTGCGGATAAACGGCCCCAACTCCATGGACGTGTGGATTTCGTCACCAGTGCGGTCAAGGAAGCCGGTATTGATGAATACGGCACGCTCCCTGGCGGCATGGATACAGGACTTGAGGTTAACGGTGGTGCGCCGCTCTTCGTCCATGATGCCAACTTTCAGGGTGAAGGCCGGCAGACCAAGCGCATCTTCAACACGACCGAAGAACTCATTGGTAAACGCCACTTCTTCAGGCCCGTGCATCTTCGGCTTAACAATGTAAACCGAGCCGGTGGTGCTGTTCTGCAGCTTTCCAGTGCCTTTGAGGTCGTGAATCGCGATCAGTGAGGTCATGAGGCCGTCCATCAACCCCTCAGGCACTTCACTGCCGTCTTTCAGCAGGATGGCCGGGTTGGTCATCAGGTGACCCACGTTACGCACAAACATCAGGCTGCGGCCTTTCAGCACCAGCTCTCCGCCTTCCGGCTTGGTGTAGGCACGATCACCGTGCATCTTGCGGGTGGTTTGCTGGCCGCCTTTCTCGAAGGTTTCTTCCAGATCGCCCTTCATCAGCCCCAACCAGTTGCGGTAGGCCAGAGCCTTATCATCCGCATCCACGGCAGCGACAGAATCCTCACAGTCCATGATGGTGGTCAGAGCCGACTCCATCAGCACATCTTTTACATGCGCCCCGTCATCCTTCCCGATCGGATGGCTGGCATCGACCTGAATCTCGAAATGCATGCCATTCTTGACCAACAGCACGCCCGTGGGTGCATCGGCGCCGCCGGTGTAACCCACAAAGCCGGACTCGTCTTTCAGGCCGGTAGACTCACCGTTCTGCAACTTGACCACCAGCTTGCCACCCTCAACCAGATACTGGGCTGCGTCTTTGTGGCTGCCAGAAGCCAGCGGAGCGGAACTGTCCAGAAGGTTGCGCGCAAATTCAATGACCTTGGCACCACGAACCGGGTTATAGCCACGGCCTTTTTCGGCGCCGTTTTCCTCGGAGATCGCATCGGTGCCGTACAGCGCGTCGTAAAGGCTACCCCAACGGGCGTTGGCAGCGTTCAGTGCAAAACGGGCGTTCATCACCGGAACCACAAGCTGGGGACCTGCCATGGTGGCCACTTCCGGATCCACATTTGAGGTGGAAATTTTGAAGTCGCCAGGCTCATCAACCAGGTAGCCGATATCCTTCAGGAACGACTTGTACTCGGCCATGTCGAGCTTCTGGCCCTTGTGGTCACGATTCCAGGTGTCCATTTTCTCCTGGATGTCGTCGCGCTTGGCAAGCAGCTCTTTGTTGCGGGGAGCCAATTCGTGAACAATCTTGTCGAACTCGGCCCAGAATTTGTCAGCGTCGACACCCGTGCCCGGAATTGCTTCGTTATTAACGAAATCGAACAGGTTCTTTGCGACCTGAAGGTCGCCGACTTGTACGCGTTCTGTCATCGTTGTTTGCCTCAGTGGGTTACTGTATTCCCTGCCCTTTTTACGGGTTTACCCGTCAGGGCCGTTATAATTCGAGGGCGGTATTGTACGGGAATTTCCCTACAAGGTCATTCCCGCGCCAACAACACGACCTTTGGTTGACATCATCCCCTGCGCCAGCTGGTGCCTTCGCGACTGTCGTCCAGGATAATGCCTTTATCGGCCAACTCATCCCTTATACGGTCCGCCTCGGCGAAATCTTTCTGCTTCCGCGCATCGGCTCGGGCCTGGATCATCGCCTCAATGTCGTCTGCACTGAGCTCGCCGCCAGTGTCGGCCTGGAAGTAGGCTTCCGGGTCCTGCTGCAACAAACCCAGGATACCCCCGAGCCTTACAAGCACTGCCGCTTGCTGGTTAGCCTTTTCGTCGCGCCCTTCCCTGCGGTCCAGGTTGATTTCATTAGCGACAGCATGAAGAACCGCAATGGCTCCTGCGGTGTTGAAGTCGTCATTCATGGCCTCGGCAAAACGCTGGTCGTGTTCCGTTTCCGCCACGTTCTTGGCCGGCACCAGACCACGCAGGGCATGATAGAGCCGGGTGAGCGTACGCCCTGCTTCCGCGAGATTTTCTTCCGAGTAATCCACCTGACTGCGGTAATGACTGGACACCAGGAAGTAACGCACCACCTCCGGCGCATACTTCTCAAAGATCTCACGGATGGTGAAGAAATTGCCCAGGGACTTGGACATTTTCTCCTTGTTCACCCGAATAGCACCGGCGTGCATCCAGGTGTTCACGAATGTGTGACCATTGGCACACTCGGACTGGGCAATTTCATTCTCATGGTGCGGGAACAACAAATCCGGCCCGCCGCCGTGGATGTCGAAGGTTTCGCCGAGGCAGCGGTTAGACATGGCGGAACATTCGATATGCCAGCCTGGACGGCCATCTCCCCAAGGCGAAGGCCAACTTACCTCACCCTCTTTGGCGGCTTTCCAAAGCACGAAATCCGCCGGGCTGCGCTTGGCTTCCTGAACATCCACCCTTGCGCCAGCCACAAGGTCTTCAAGCTTTTTCTTGCTGAGTTTGCCGTAATCGGAGTACGACTCTACGGAGAAGTAGACGTCGCCGTTATCGGCAGCATAGGCATGACCGCCTGAAACGAGCTTGTGGATCATGGCCACAATGTCATTAATGTATTCGGTCGCACACGGCTCCTCTGTAGGCGACAAAACACCCAGCTTGGCCTCATCCTCGTGCATGGCCTTGATCATGCGCTTGGTGAGGTCGCTATAAACTTCGCCATTCTCGTCAGCCCGGCGCAGGATCTTGTCGTCGATGTCGGTGATATTGCGCACGTATTGGACATCGTAGCCGCTGTGACGCAGGTACCGCGTGATCACATCAAACGCCACCAACACCCGCGCATGCCCCAAATGACAGTAGTCATATACCGTCATGCCGCAGACATACATGCGAACCTTTCCTGGTTCGATCGGCTGGAACTCTTCCTTTTGCTGACTAAGGGTGTTGTAGATTCTAATCACGCTACGCTCGTTAAATAATTGAATGAATGTATCACCGAACTTACTTGCCCTTGCCCCAGGAATCCCTGAGGGTCACGGTACGGTTAAACACCGGACGGCCTGCTGCCTCAGTCAGTTCCTGATCGCAGAAGAAATACCCCTCACGCTCGAACTGATATGGCAAATCAGTACGGGGCTGGGCCAAACTCTTCTCTACTCTGGCGCCTTTGAGGACCACCAGAGATTCCGGGTTGATCAGGTCCACAAAATCAGTCTCTTTATCACTGTCCGGCGACTCATGGTTGAACAGGCGGTCGTATTGATTGATATCCGTCTCAACGCTGTCAGTGGCCGACACCCAATGAACGACACCGTTCGGTTTGTAGCCTTCGGGGTTAACGCCGAGAGTGTTGGGATCGTACTCGCATTTCAGTTCAACAATTTCACCGCTGTCGTCACGGATAACCTCACGGCAGGTCATGACGTATCCGCCACGCAGACGCACCGCCTGATCCGGAGCAAGACGTTTCCATTTACGGGGCGGTTCTTCCGCGAAATCTTCCCGGTCGATGTAGAGGGTCTGGCTCCAGGTCACTTCACGCTCGCCCATGTCCGGGTTCTGAGGGTGAACCGGCAACACCAGGGTTTCGGTCTTGTCTTCCGGGTAATTGGTCAGTGTCACCTTCAACGGCCGCATTACGCACATGGCGCGGGGCGAACGGGTGTTCAGGTCTTCGCGGATGGCGTGCTCCAGCATCCCCATATCCACAGTGCCGCCGGCCTTGTTGACACCGATCATGTCACAGAAGGTACGGACGGACTCCGGGGTATAACCACGGCGGCGCATTCCGGAGATGGTGGGCATGCGTGGGTCATTCCAGCTATCCACAAAGCCTTCGTCCACCAAACGCTTGAGTTTGCGCTTGCTGGTGATGGTGTAATTGAGATTCAGCCGGGCAAATTCGATCTGCCGTGGCTGGCAGGGAGCTGAGATGTTGTCCAGCACCCAATCATAGAGCGGGCGATGATCCTCGAATTCCAGTGTGCACAGGGAGTGCGTAATCCCCTCCATGGCGTCGGAAATCGGGTGGGTGAAGTCATACATCGGATAGATGCACCATTTATCGCCAGTCTGGTGATGGTCGGCATAACGAATCCGGTACAGAATCGGGTCCCGCAGATTGATGTTCGGGGAGGCCATATCGATTTTGGCGCGCAGCACCAGCTCACCGTTCTGATACTTACCGGCGCGCATATCGCGGAACAGCTGAAGGTTTTCTTCCACCGGCCGGTCACGATAGGGGCTGTTCTGGCCCGGTTCTTTAAGCGTACCCCGGTACTCGGCCATCTGATCGGCAGTCAGCGCGCACACATAGGCTTTGCCCTTTTCAATCAACTCAACGGCAAAGTCGTAAATGGCGTCAAAATAGTCCGAAGCGTAGCGAACCTCTCCGCTCCATTCACAACCCAGCCAATGAACATCCTTCTTGATGGAGTCAATATACTCCTGGGATTCCTTTTCCGGATTAGTATCATCAAACCGCAACGTGCATTCACCGCCAAAGGTTTCCGCAATGCCGAAATTCAGGCAAATGGATTTGGCGTGGCCGATGTGCAGGTAACCATTCGGCTCGGGCGGAAAACGGGTCACAACCTTACCCGTGTGTTCGCCTTTGGCAACGGCGTCTTCGATCAGGCTCTGGATGAAGTTATGGGCTTTCTTGGACTCGGCGCTCATACAATCTCAATCGTAGGGTGTGTATCTGAAACCGCGTATTATACTCACAAATCATTGCCTAACTCATGCACGCGTACAAACTCTTCAGTACAATAACAGCCACGTTGCTTTTAATACCTACTTGAACAGGAAACCCTGATGATTCTGCTGAAAACCTCCCACGGTGACATCACTCTGGAACTGGATTACGACAAGGCCCCCGAGACTGCCAAAAACTTCGAACAGTACGTTCGCGACGGTTTCTATGACGGGCTGATTTTCCACCGTGTCATCAGCAACTTCATGATTCAGGGTGGCGGCTTTGAACCGGGGATGACCCCGCGAAAGACCCGCGAGCCCATTCAAAACGAAGCCAACAACGGCCTCAGCAATATGCAGGGCACCGTTGCCATGGCCCGCACCATGGACCCGCACTCCGCCACGGCGCAGTTCTTCATCAACGTCGAGAACAACGGCTTCCTCGACCACACCGCCGAGAATGCCGAAGGCTGGGGCTACTGCGTTTTCGGCAAGGTTGTGGAAGGCATGGAAACCGTTAATGCCATTCGCGCGGTGCGTACCACTATGCGTGCAGGCCATCAGGATGTGCCTGCAGAAGATGTGGTGATCGAGAAAGCCGAAATCACAGGGGACGGAGGCGCGGCGTGACCACGCTGTTCATCTCAGATTTACACCTGGAAGAGTCCCGCCCGGACATCACCAACGCGTTTTTGGGATTCCTTGAAGAGAAGGCCCTAGGGGTGGAGCAACTCTACATTCTCGGCGACTTTTTCGAAGCCTGGATTGGCGATGACGAGCGAACGCCCCTGCAGGAGCAGATTGCGGCGGCACTGCGCGCGGTCAGTGACTCGGGCACCAGGTTGTACCTGATGCACGGAAACCGGGACTTTCTGATTGGCGAAGATTACTGCAACCGAATCGGCGCCACTCTACTGGATGACCCAACGGTGGTGGATCTTTACGGCACGCCTACCCTGCTAATGCACGGTGACAGCCTGTGTACCGCGGATGTGGAGTACCAAAAATTCCGCGCCAACATGCGCAACCCGCAATGGCAGCAGATGATTCTCCAACGACCCCTGGCCGAACGTCAGCAGATGGCCCGTCAATTACGGGAAATCAGCATGGCCAAGAACCAGGGCAAGGAAGAGTTCATTATGGACGTCACCGCGGATGAGGTGGTGAAGGAAATGGAGGCGCACGGGGTGCAACGACTGATCCACGGCCATACCCACCGTCCGGCGGTTCACGAGCTGGAGGCAGGCGGTAAGCCGGCAAAGCGGATTGTGCTGGGAGACTGGGACGAGAACGTCTGGTGGCTGGAGGTAGAACCGGACAAGGAACCGGTTCTTACCAAACAACCACTGTAAAAAGAGCCGGGCGACGCCCGGCTCAGATTGCTGACAAACCCTCG
>NZ_DELU01000022.1:217837-260015 GCF_002352785.1 Marinobacter sp. UBA2688 | reverse complement strand
CACTTTTAAACCGGCGTTGACACCAAGATCCTCGTACCTTATATCTGGCCTCACAGGAAAGCTCTCAAAGCAAATTCCGAGCACTTCGGCAACATGTAGGTTAAACAGGTCAATATTTCGCACGATACTTCCTTGGATTTAACGAATGCTCTATATCTTGGAGCGCCCTGTCCCGCTCGTCATAAATTGATCCACCCTCGCTAGCTGTCGCATTCTCCCGCAGTTCCTCAAGGACCTTTTGAACCATCTGGTCAGTGTCCATACATAGTGCCTGACGCACTCCATCAGCCGCGCGAAGTACGAGTGTCGGCTGCATAATCTTGTGCGCCCCGCAGCAGTTGCCTTTCAAGCACTTGCCTTGTCGAACGGTTGAATTTAATGGAGGCGCAGTCGCGTCTGACGCCATACTGCAGCTCTAACCCACCGCTCCCATACACAAAAAACAGCTTCCGGAGCTTAGTCTCAGCTTCTATGTATGCAGGCACTACAGTATCAAGAATATTGATACCTTCCCCTAGAAAGTTATCAATATCTTGCCCTTGAGGATTTTCGATGCATACCTCCACCTCGACGATATGCTCTCCTTCTGACTGGCGCACTTGAAATGCGAATATCAGAAGATACTCGTCATGCGACTCCGCCTTCCGCTTCATGAGCGTTGATAGCTTGCTTCTCAATGCATCCCAAGCATCCGCCCCCATCTTCCCGAAAAAACCAGCCGCAAGGGATGAGCCAACCAATCCCATAAAGCCGCCCACCACCCAGAAAATGCTAAGCGGCTCTACAGACTTCTTGTGCTCTTGGCTTGAGGATCCTTTCAAGATGTGCGTCAGTTCCTGGATCGTGCTCTGATCTACATCACTCAAGTAGCTTCTGTCCCAAATGATGCTTACGCTTTCAGATTTGTCCACGCGGTTCTGCACGATCTCCCGACCGTCCGACAGCTCTTCAATCTGACCTTCGAATACTTCCATCTCGGCTACGACTTCATATTCGCCATCTGTCCTTTCGCGTACTTCCGCTGATATCACTCTACCGCACGGACCACCCCTAGGATCGTGCTCTATGTTAATCGGGATGAGCGACATCCGGACCGATGCCGCAAGTTGTTCTAGAGCTTCCTTGGTGAGGCGATCACCGTGCTTATCCGGAAGTGTGTTGGACATGGGCGCGGTGTAACGCTTCATAGTTTCCCCTGGCGAACATTTGGATTTGGTCTCCACAACCAATTTCCCAGCAACTCTTATCGCCTTCGTTTAGCTGCGTACATGTAGCGAAGCGAAATGGGAGTCCGGTGTAGGGTCGGAGGCCCGAACTACAACAGTTTGTTAAATACCTACTCGAAGTGGGCCCCTAAAGTATCTCTTGCAGAAAGGCACCATGTACTCATGTCAGGCTTTGAATTCTGCAGGAATAAGTGGCCCACAATGTCGAGTAGATGATAGGCAGCATGTTCAGCTTTGGCTGCACCGTAATCTCGCTGTAGTGACAATTTCATTTGGCTGGGACAAAAGTTTTCCTTTAGCGTTGCCTTCATTACCCCGGGCGGCGGAAAGTATTCAGCTGAACTCTCAGGTACCGTGCTGCTCGTCCTTTGTAACGCATCCATAGCCAGCCGGATGGCCTTGGACTCGAACGAGTTTGACGGAATGAGCAATATTACAATGACAACAATGGCTAAAATGCCAAAGAACCCCATTCTCGTTCTCCCATTACCGACTCTGCTGGGCAGTATTTAACTTCAATTTGACTTCTGTTCAAATTAGGCAGAAAACCTCGTTGGGTCAATCAGTTCCTGAATTCTCATCCAGGGTGGAGTGTTGGGAAAGTGGCCGTGTCGACCACTTTCCCTGCTTTCGGTGAGTCGACTAAGAGGCGATCAGTTGCTTTTCCGCCCCCAAACCAGCGTTATCGCCAAACTGACCACAGCCGAAGCGGCCAGGGCACCCAGGAATGGCTCCAAGGTGGGAATGCCACCGGGGAAGCTGGCGGCCAGGACACCTGCCGTCAGGCTGCCACCGGTCACCCATCCAGGAATGATCGCGCCCGCGAGACCAGCAAGGCCACCGAATACGGCTGCGGTGGTAGTCATGCGTTTCCACAACCCCATCAATACCGGTATCACTGCCGTGGCGCAGAGCAGGTCGGCGATCAGGAACAATCTCAGTACCGAGACGCCCTGGAGTGCGACTATCACCACGGGAATCATAAGGAGGACGGTCACCCATCGTGCCGATATGATGGAGAGCCCTTGTTTTTCAGTTACTGCCAGGGAGGCCAGGGCGTTCTGGAGTGTGTCCACGGATGAGGCGACTAGTGTGAGGGCCAGTACCAGGGCGGGAATGGTCAGCCATGCGGGGGCGCCGGATAGTAGTGCAAAGAAAGGAATGGGTGGAGATCCGAGATCTGCACCGCTCATGGCGGCGGCAATGCCCAGGCCGCCGACTACGGCAACCACGATAATAGTCACCAGGCCGCCCAACAGGGCGCCGCTGCGCAGCGCCGAAGTATCGCGGGCGGACCACAGGCGCTGCCAGTAGCCCTGGTGAAACAGATTAGCGGCGGTTACGGCGATCACCAGTGTCAGGGCAACGCCCAGGGCACTGCCTACTGGCGCGGAGGGGGCGTCAGCCATTTGCAGTTCCGGTAGCCGGTCCATTGCCACGAATCCGACAATGGCCAGTAGCCCGATCAGCAGGAACGCCTGCCACTGGTCCGTGACGATGCTGGCTCGCAGGCCACCCCAGGTGGTGTATATGAGTGTGGCAACGGCCACGCCAAGCACCGCAAGGTTCCCATTCACGCCCGACAGCAATGAGGTGATGGCGCCGATGGCGGTGAGTTCGGCGGTGAGGAAGCACAGCATGTAGAGCACGGAGATCAGCGACACGTAGCGGCGAACCGATGAGCCATAACAGGCTTGGGCAAACTCACCAATGCTGCGGCCCTGTGGCAGGTAGCGCCGGATGGCCGGGCCACAGAAGGCAAACACGATAAAGGGCAGGGCGGCGCCAAGGGCGTAACCGGCCAATGCCACCGGCCCCACCAGGGCGCCAACTTCCGGGGGCGCGAAGAGTATCCAGCCGCCCATACCCGACGCCAGGAAGGATAGCCCAAGTGCCCGGGCGCCCTGACTGTTGCGGGCCGTCACGAAATCATCCAGGCCGCCATCGGCCAGGCGAGCCCGCAGCCCGAGCCAGGTGAACAGAACGAGTGCAGCCGCCAGGGCAGCTACCGTGGTGTAGAGCATGGTGTGTTTCTCCGTTAATCATAAAGCCGGGAATAGTGACATATTCCACGCGGTGCTGCGATTGACTGTCTGTCTTATGCTTTACTGTATTAAGTCACCATTCGGAATTGAACCGACGGGGGAGGCCCCACCCAATGAGTAATCGCAAATCGGAACTGGAAACCCTGCGTGCCGACCTTAAGGCACGCCTGTCAAAGTATGAAGCCCACCAGCATCGCCAGGGTGGCGCGCTGGAGAAAGACTTCGAAGAGCAGGCCGTACAGACCCAGAACGACGAAGTGGTCGATTCACTGGAGACGGAAACCCGCAACGAGCTGGCCCAGATCGAACACGCCCTTGAACGCCTTGCTGAAGGGCTCGGGGACGAATGTGAGGGGTGCGGCGAAGACATTGATCCACGGCGCCTGCAGGTTCTGCCCTACACCACAGTCTGCGTGAAGTGCGCCGAAGACTGAACCCCTATCACTCCCCCTGAATCTTGCTGAGCAGGTCTTTGGCCAGTTCAATGGCCTCTGACCGGTGGCTGATGTTCTGCTTCTGGTAGAGGCTGCGAATGTGCGTCTTCACCGTGGTGGAGGCGACTTTCAGGTGTTCGGCGATCTGGTCATTCGACAGGCCGGCGTGGATCAGACTGAGTATCTGCCATTCCCGGCGGGTAAGGGGAGATGTGCGGATCAGTTCGGGTACATCAGGCCGGTCGATAATATCCTGAATGATGGCTTCGTCCAGTGAAATCCGGATGGCGCGGCTGAAATCCCGTTGTTGCTGAGCCAGCTGGATCAGGCGTTCGGCGCGCTGCAGTTCCATTCCGTCAATCGCTTCGTCATTGATCAGCGCTTTCAGGATCACGATCAGCACCTTGCCCATACGCAGGAAGCTGCCGACGGCCCCGGTGGTGCTGGCCAGTTGGAGCGCGGCGACCATGTGCTTCAGGGCGTTCTCACGGTCTTCAGTGTCCCAGTAAAGCAGCGCCAGCGCGATATGGTTGCGGTTGAGGTCGGTTTTAAGACCCACCTGTTCCGCGACGGCTTGCAGTCCTGTCAGCAGAGGCTGCGCCTTGCTGTACAGTCCCAGGCTCATGTACGCCCGAGCCCGGTTGCGACCGTTGCATTGATTGAAGTGGTTGGTCGCCGTGGTGGGGTCGACGGGCGGTGCGATGGTCAGCCAGCGTTGTATGGCTTCCCGGTCCCGAACCGCATCCCAGTAGGCGAGCATGGTGGCGTGGGCATTGGCGACCCAGTCCAGATGATAGTCACCGGAGGCGAGCATTTTCTGCATCTTGGCGATGTAGTCCGCGCACAGGCTTTGCCGGCCCCTGGCATGGGCCACCTTGGCCAGCGATGTATAGCTTTGCACGTACCAGCGCTCGCCCTGGGCTTCCAGGATCTCGATGCCCTGGAGCGCACACCGCTCAGCATTTTCCAGATGGTGCCATTCCCACATGATCTGACTGCGGATGCGGAACAGGAATTCCAGTATCGGCAGGTGGTTGAGGTGGTTTTCCTCGGCGTACTGGAAACCCCGTTCCTGGATGTTGTAGGCCTTCTGCAACAAGCCCATCGCAACGCTGATTTCAGACTGCTGACACAGTGCCCAGAGCACGTTCTGGTGGGCCTGGTGCGCCCGGGCGAGGTGTTCGGTTTCCTGCATACGGGCGAGGGCTTCTTCCAGTTCGCCCTGAACAAACAGAGCTTCCCCAATGACAGAGGCCGCCGCCACCCGGGAGGTGGGCAAGTAGCGGGCTTCCTGGTCGATGGCCTCGCGGGCGAGGGCCAGGGCTCGTTCTCCATCCCCATAATTCATGGCGACCTGGGCACGAATGGCACTGAACTCACCATGCACGGCGCGCTGGGTGTCTTCCGTCATGGATGCTTCCAGACGGGTTTCCGCAGCCGACAACCAGTTTTCAACTTCGTCAAACTTGTACTGGCCCTGGGCCACCCAGGCCCTGAGCAGTGTCAGCGTCGGATCCTGGGCAATCACATCCTGGGGCAGGGCGTCGAGGCAACGCTGCAGCAGGATGAACTGGCCCTCGGTGAAAAACTTGCGGCCGTGAATGGTCAGTACGCGGGTGATACGGTCCGCGTCGTCGGCGGCGATGGCGTGGCGGGCGGCCTCTTCGGCGTGGTCCAGTTCCAACCAGGCGTCACTGGCCCGCTGGTGCAGCTGTTGCCGGTTCTCTTCAGTCGTGCAGCTCAAAAGGTGCTGGAGGTAGACGGAAAACAGCGGATGGTAGCGGAACCACAGGGCGGAATTGTCCACGGGCGTTATAAACAGCCCCATGGAGAGAAGGCCGCTGAGCAAGGCCTGGCCGTTGCTGTCGTCCATTACCCGCATGACCATTCGCGCGTTGAAGCGGTCCAGTATGCTGGTGCGCAGCAGGAAAGTTCGCTGCTGTTCCGTCAGCCCCTGGCCAACCAGTTCGTCAAAGTAGTCAAAGATGTGCTGGTTGCCGTACTCGAGCTGATCCACAAAATCGTTGAATTCGATGCTGGTCAGTGCCGATGCGGACAGAAGCTGGAGTGCCGACACCCAGCCTTCAACCCGCCTGACAGCCCGCTCGATGCTTTCCCGCGAAATTTCGAACGGCAATCGGCTGTCAAAGTAGCTCTGTGCTTCGTCTGCACCAAAGGCCAGATCCCGTGAGGTGATCTCGGTCATCCGTCCCTGCATCCTCAGTTGCGCGACGCCAATGGGGGGCACCGTCCGGGTGATCAGGACGAGCGTCAGACAGGCAGGTTGATGCCGCAGCAGGAAGCGCAGCGCGTTGTGGATGACCTCGTTGTCAATCAGGTGATAGTCGTCCAGCACCAGATACAGCGGGTCCCCGTCCAGCCCGTCCAAGGGAAGCTCGGCCAGGAGGTCGGTGAGAAAACTCTCCAGATCGTCGTACCCCTTCTCCTGCAATTTCCTCAGCGTGGCCTTGCAGCTGCCGGGAGCTGCAACCTCAAGTGACTTGGCCAGGTAGCCTGCAAATCGAGCCGGGTCGTTGTCGCCGACCTCCAGGCGATACCAGGCGCTGGTGGCCTCCAGTGCCTCAAGACGGTCCGCCACCGTGGTGGTTTTGCCATAGCCCGCGGGCGCATGCACCAGCAGCAGGCTTACCGGTTCCAGGCCGTGGAGAAGATCGTTGAATTTTTCCCGGTGTAAAAGGGCGGGTGGTGGTTGTGGGCTCTGGTTTTTGGCAGCGATGAACGTCAGTTGTCCCGGATTCAGTGTTGTTGTCATCAGGATCTTCAGTAATTGGTGTCAGACAGTGGCAAAGAATGTGATACCGGCTTTGTGGCTCTGCGTCAACTTCCCGTTGTCGCTATTTGAGGGGCATGAACCAGTTCTCAAAACCGGCAGGGAGGGCCCCTTCTGCAGCGGCAGATTTGAGGCACAGTTATCTTTAAGGCGTTAGCGATTTCGGTATCTTACCGTAACAAGATGTAACTCGGAAAACGTGATGTCTAATAATAACAGGGACTTCGTCTGACCATGCTGCTGGTACTCGCCGGATCCATCCTCACTTTCACTATGGCCCAGGAGGCGGTCGTCGTGGAGCCTTATGAACAGGGCACCATTGTGATTGAGCAGGATTTCGACACCAGCCCCATTGAGTTGAGAACCGACGCCCGGGTGGAACCTCTGGTGGAGCAGAAGTTCCGGAATATCGTGCGTCAGGCTTACGACTACAGCTGCGGTAGCGCCGCCTTGACCACGGTTCTGAATTTCTACCTCGGTAGAAACCTTGGTGAGCGGCAAGTCATGGAGGGGCTACTTCACTACGGCGAGAGTGAACGGATTGTGCAGCGCCGCGCCTTTTCCATGCTCGACATGAAACGTCTCGTTACCGCCCTTGGTTATCCCTCTGGCGGGTTCCGCGCCACGATTGATGACCTGATTGACCTCGATCACCCGGCCATCGTTCCCATCCAGCACGCCGGTTTCAAGCACTTCGTGGTGCTGCGCACCATCCGCGACGGCCGGGTGTATCTCGCCGATCCGGCGGTCGGCAATATCTCCTTCACGCTCGCCCAGTTTGAAGAGAGCTGGGACGACAACGTGCTCTTCATTGTGTTCCCCGGCAGTGACAAGCCGCTGGATTACCTGGAGTTGAAAGAGGAGGACCTCCGGTTTGTGGACGACCAGACATTGACGTTGCTGGCGTTGCAGAAGTTACCCGAATTCCATGAATCCACGGAACGCCGGATCAGAAACATGCTGGAACGCCAGAAGAATAATCCGGACGGCAGCGTTGAGAATACCCGGAAGCAGCTGTTCTACCGGCGCCATTAACGTGCCGGGCGCAAAGCCGGCACACAGGAAACAATACAATTAGAAATAAGGGAGTCAGGATGAATCGTTGGTTAGTGCGAGGTTTTATCCTTTTTTCCGTGACTGGCCTTTTACCAACCATGGCATTGTCGCAGGAAGGAAACGTAGACGAGGCGAGGGAGGCACTTGCCAGGCAGGAGGGTGACGAGGATTCATCCAAACAGTTGGAAGAGGTGTTCCAGGCAGCCGAGACCAGCTACTCGTTGCAGAAGAAGGGCACCCATTCCCTGAACTACTCGTTCGATTACTCCTACACCGGTGACCAGCGTCTCGACCTGGCGATCACCGACGGTTCAGTTCGCAACCTCGATGTGGTGCCGTCCGCGACCCACAACTTCACCAATGCGTTTTCCTACGATTATGGCCTGCTGGATAACCTGACTGTCGGTGCGCGGATACCCCTGGTGGTTAAGTACGATACCCAGGATGAACTGAACATCTACGATTTTGGCGATATCTCCGCGACCGCTCGCTGGCAGCCTTTTGCCTACGTGCCGGGCAAGATGTCCACGACGGTCTTCGGCACTTTCACAACCAAGACGGGTGTCAGTCCCTATGAGATTGATATAGACGAGCAACTGTCCACCGGCAGCGGCTACTATTCGGTTGCCGGCGGCGTAAGTTTCTCAAAGGTGTTGGACCCGGTGGTTGTGTTCGGGTCTACCAGCGCTACCTACAACCTTCCTGAGAGGGACCTCCAACAAGTCCGGGGCGCCAGGGTGTTACAGGAACTGGAACCCGGCTTCGGGCTTTCCGGCTCCGCCGGTTTCGCCTATTCGCTGTCCTACGACATTTCCCTCAGCATCTCCGCCCAGTTGAGTTACAGCGACCAGACCATCCTGTCCTTCAGTGATGGCACTCAGGCCGTTGCTCAGGACCAGATGAGTGGCTTCCTCAGTATGTCGCTGGGTACCCGCGTGAGCGATACCACCATCGTGAACACCAGCCTTGGTATTGGCCTTACCGAAGACGCACCTGATTTCTCGCTGGGCGTGTCCCTGCCCATCAGATTTTCAGGTCTCAAAGAGTGAGCTCAGCCTCTGACGTTTTACGGGAAGGGAAGATTTCATGGGAATAACCAGCCACAAGAGACAGATTGCCGCTGCCATTATGGCAGCCTCGGTGACCTGTGGTGTCGAGGCGCAGCTGGCACAGAACCTGACCATTCATCCCAAGGCATTGGCCCTGGGTAACGCCGTGACGGCCGATCCGCCCGGTATTATGGCGATCCATTACAACCCGGCGGGGCTGACCAAGCTGGATGGGCGTCAGCTTGAAGTTAACCTGATGAGCGTCTACCTGGACATTGACGCCGATTTCCACGCCCCGGATGGCTACGAGATTTTCGGCATTGATGGCCTGGAAACAGACCCTCTCACTGGCAAACAGCGGGACCCGGTCGCAAACAAACACAGCCATACTAACAACGTTGCCCTGTATCTCCCGGGATTTGGCATATTGCGGGCGCCGCCTGGCCCCGCCGTCGCCCCGTCTGCCGGTATCAGCATCAACCCGCCCGGGTCGAAACTGACCTTTGGCAACGCCTTCTACCTGCCCCTGGCCGCCGGCTTCTATCGCGACAAGGACGACCCGGGGCGCTATATGCCACAGGCAACGGCCTTGCAGCGGACAACTTATCTGTCGCCAACCGTTGGTTACAAGATCAACGACGAGTGGTCCGTGGGTGCCGGAATCCATCTGTCGCATATGGGGGTTGCCGCAGATCAGTACATGCGCGCCCCAAACATGCTATTGGGCGTTGCGGAGGTTCTTCAGGATGCCTTCAACTGCGAAAGTGGGGATGAGCCTCTGCAGCCATGGCTGGCCCTTTGCGGGGGTAATGTCGGGCCCTGGGACGACATTGGCGCCTTGAGTATCAACGTGCAGGAAACCCTGTCACCCACCTACGCGCTGGGTGTGATGTGGGAACCCAATGAGTGGTTCGCCTGGGGGGCGAGTTATACCTCCGAAGCCGACATGAATATGAAGGGTACTTTCGAGATAGAGTACACCGACGACTGGTCCGGCTTCTGGCAGAGCGTCAACGGCTCGGTGCTGGGTGCCATCACCTCGGCTATCCTGAGCTTGCCGTCCGGTGCCCCAAGGGAAGCGGGCAACGTCTCCATGGACCTGACCTATCCCCAGCATTTCCAGACCGGCATCAGCTTGGATGTCCATCCCAAGCTGACGGTCAATGTGGATGTGGGCTGGACGGACTACAAGCAGTGGGACGCGTTTGTGTTTCGCTTCGATCGTAACCTGGAATTCCTGAACGCCGCGCGGATTCTGTCACCGCAGAACGCCACTCCCAACACACTGAGGTTGCCTCTCGGTTTTACCGATCAGTGGAACTGGGGTTTTGGGCTGGAGTTCCATGCGTCGTCCCGTCTGGACCTTCGCGCGGGTATGGAAATCCGGGATTCGGTAATTCCCGATGACCAGCGCCAGATTATGGCGCCGTTCGGCGGTGCAAACCTCTACAGTATTGGTATGGGGTATCGGTGGGATAAGGATACTGAGATCGACATGAACCTGAGCTATCTGCAATCCATAGAAACGGTTCCTGCCAACGGCAGTTGTAACCTAAACTGTGACAATATTACCAATATCATCTACAACCCCTATGCGGGGCTGGATGTGAAAACCTCGCTACGAGTTGTCACGGCAGGTCTCAGTTTCCGTACCAAATTCTGACGCAAACGCGTTTACGAACAGGGTGTTTCGCCCCGATGTCCAAATGCCATTTTATGGTTATCGCTTGTCTGGCTGTCGTTATAAGTGGCTGCCAGTTGTCTGGCCCCGACGCCTCTGGCAGCCGCGAGGGTTATTTTACCTGGGTGGACGAGCAGGGGCGGGTAAGACAGTCGCCAATACCGCAGAGCACCGGTGAGAGAGATAAGGGCGAGGGCAAGGAGGCAAACGCTGAGGATGCTCCCCCAACTGGCTCTGCGGACTCGTCGGCTTCCGGGGATGCTTCTTCCAGCGGGTACCACGAAGAATTCAATCTCGAAAATTATCCCGATGCCAATCAGCTCGAAAAAGACGGCTATGTTCGTCCGGGCGAACCCAAGCCTTATTTCACCTGGCGTGATGCCCAGGGCAATATTCGTGTCAGCTATTACCAGCCGGATACCCGGACCGCTGTCGAGAAGGGGCGCATCAAGCCGCCGATTCAACTGACGGAGGCCAGTATCCACCAACCGGGAGAAACGGTCGGGCTGCCGGGCCTGCCGGAAGATGCTGACCCCGAAGCCATGGCTGTCCTGGGAATCGATCCCGGAGAGGAACGTTTTTTCCAGCAGTGGGCAGGGCAATGCTGTCAGGCGCTGGAACGGTCGGAGCCTGAGCAATGGCAGGAAGGTCGTGAATTCGGGGTGTCCATGGGTGACAAGGCCCCCCGCCATTCATTCAGCACGGGTGAAAGCCATTACCGTCTGGTCAGACTGCCGCCGGCGGAGCAAATTACCGACTTCATCCTCCACCTCAGGTCGTTCAATCACGAAGGAATGTTTGTGCCCTCGGTGGCGTTTCTTGATGCCTCGTTCGCCCCGGTTCGAATCGTGACCGACCTGGTGGCCAGCTATGTCCCTGAATCCTGGTACCAGTACGGCTACCTCCACTCCTACATTCCGGTGTTCCCGAGCCGGGGTGAGCGTTGGATGGTGATCTTCACGCGCGAGGCGGATCTGGCGGGGCAGACGGTTGTCGAGGACAAGTACGGGCCCAAGGCCATCCCGCACACCCGTACCGGTGAACTCAGTCTCTCCCGGGCTGGCGAGTGACGTTCAGTCTTCCGGCTGGCTCAGATCAAGCCATTGCTGTGACAGCCAATAATAGCTGCCATCGGGGGCCGGATGGGTGCAGTTGTAGCGAAAACGGCGGCTGTTAAAGCTTCTCGGCGCCTTGAGAATGACGTTATCTCCACCTGATACCTGGAAGTCTACGCGCCCCTGGCCTGAGGCAAAGCAGCTTAGTCGATCGACACTGATGGTTTCCGGTACGGTAAACGAAAGGGTAGGCGGGTTTTCCGAGATAACGCCGTCCGGCAGTTGGCTGGCATCGACTGGCAGCGCCTTGCTACGTAGTTTGTCTTCAAGGCTGTTGAGTTGTCCGTAGGCGTTCGCCACCGGGAATCGGGGCAGACGTGTGGCGGCGGAAGTCTCCCCGATGGCGCCGGATTGCTGTCCAAAGCCGAGCCAGCCACGTGCCTCAATCTTGCGTAATAACGCGTCGTCAAACTCGCCGTAGGGATAGGCAAACATCGGAACATTGGTCCCCAGTTTTTCGGAGAGGGTTTCCTGGGCCTCATCCAGGCTGCGATCGACACGTGCCTCCCAATCGTTATCGGATTCACCTGGGCGTTTTGCGAGGTGGCCGTGGTCTTTGCTGTGGTTGGCGATGGTCACGCCGTCGCGGTCTCTGACTTCCTGCAACTGATCCCAGGTCATATAGCCATGGCTGCCCACGGCCTCGGTATTGACGAATATGGTGTACTCATACCCCCGCTCTTGCAGGGCTGGCGCTGCCTGTGAGTAGACGGATTCGTAGGCATCATCAAAGGTGATGGCAACCTGGGACCTGTCGCTCAGCTCACCCGCCAGTGCTGCGCGGGTTCCCGATTCAAGCGGAACGACCTCCAGTCCCAGATCCTCAATCATATCCAGTTGTCCCTGGAACAGGGACACTGAGGTACTGGTGGAGGACGGCGTCGAGTCACTGACATGGTGGTACTGAAGCACTACCAGATCGGCATTGGCAGTCAGCGTGAATGCCGTGATGGGCAGGAGAAGGAGAGATCGGGTCATCATTCTTGGTGCCATTGGAGTGTCCTTGAAATCGGGAATTCCGGTGCAATCAGGTCCGAAAGTGTGCCTTGAGCACGGCGAAGGCCTGGTTTAGGTCCTGGATGGTTTCGGTTTCGCCACCCCGGTCCGGATGCGCATGCATAACTGCCCGCCGGAAGCGTTGTTTGACGTCGTCAAAGCCAGGGGGAATGGCATCAAAACCGAGGACGGCTGCGGCTTCACTCGCTTCTGTGGCGGCGGGTCGGTTGCCGCTGCGCCCGGCCCAGAAATCGTCCATCATCCGGTTTATGGCGTCTTCCGGCAGTTCGTACTTGGACAGGTCCAGGTAAAAATTCCGCAGTTCGTCCATGCGGTCGGGCACACCTGCGCCCGCCACCACAGAACTCTTGCGGAGTTGAATCACCAGTGGCGAAATGGTCAGGGTTTCTCCGCCGGTGGCGAGCTGATCCCGTAGCCGGTACAGCACATGGAACAGCAGGAAATGGACCGGATAGAGCTTGTCCGGTTCGCCAAAGTTGACCTCGCCAATCAGCTCCCAGGGCGGCTTTTGCAGGGTTTTGATAAGGCCCAGCTCGTTGATTCCGGCTGGGTGCCGACGAAGGATATGCTCGGTGGCAACCAGCAGGTGCTGAATCTGAAAATTCAGCGTCTCATTGGGCGCTTCACCATCCAGCGCCTTGGCGTCCTGTGTTGCGGTATCGGGTTGATTCATGCCCCAATGGTAGGCGACAGGGCGCCGTTACGGAAGAGGCATGTCCCGCTCCAACCCCTTCAGGAACAGGTTGGTCGCGAACCGGGTGGCATTTCTGGCTTCGGCCTCGGCCTCGGCGGGCCGATTGTGGGCACGGTAGGCCAGGCGCAAGCTGAGTTCGTAGCCTACCCCGAAGAAAGCGGCGCACAGGTACTCTTCGTCCATCTCCGGCAACAGGCCACGCTCAACGGCGTTCCTGACATCGTCCTCCAGGGAGAGCATGGCAAGCCCGAGAATGTCTGAGCCGAACAGTTCACGGATGGCACGATCGTTACGATGCGCCAGCTCATAAACCAGGGGGTCGCTGGCGGTGGCCCGGAACAGCGAAAGGTATGCAAAGTAGATGAAGTCTTCAGCGGAATTGGCGGACTTTCGGCACTCGGTAAGGTTGTGATTGAGGCCGCTTAGGAAATCTGTCAGCAGAGCTGCAAAAATGTCCTGTTTGCTGGAAAAATAATTGTAGAAGGTGCCTGCCGCCAGGCCGGTACGGCGTACGATATCGCGGATGGTGGAGTTGTCGTACCCCCGTTCCCGAAAGCACTCCCGCGCCGCGTCAAGAATGGCACTGCGGTTGCGAATACGGTTGAATTCCCGTTTACCGGTGGCTTCCGGTTTTGTGTCTAACATATCCATGTCTGTATCCTGTCCCTGGAACTTTTGCACGCGTATAATCCGACGCTCACTGACCTTATGAACGACGTTTTCCTATGCCCGAAGCAATAACTGCCAACTCCGAAACCGCCCAGGCTCCTGAAGCGGAGCGCAAGCAGAAACTGGAACTGAACAAGCTGCAGAAGCGCCTGCGCCGGGAAATGGGGCAGGCGATTGCTGATTTCTCGATGATCGAGGCTGGTGACAAAGTCATGTGCTGCCTGTCTGGCGGCAAGGACTCCTACGCCATGCTCGATATCCTGCTGAATCTCCAGAAAAGCGCGCCGGTGCGCTTTGAGCTGATTGCTGTGAACCTGGATCAGAAGCAGCCCGGCTTCCCGGAAGAAGTGCTGCCTGAGTACCTTTCGGCTCTTGATATTGAGTATCACATCATCGAGAAGGACACCTACAGTATTGTTAAGGAAAAAGTACCGGAAGGGAAGACCACCTGCGGACTTTGTTCCCGCCTACGTCGCGGAATTCTCTATAATTTTGCAGAAGAACACGGCGTTACCAAGATTGCTTTGGGGCACCATCGGGATGACCTGCTGGAAACGCTGTTCCTGAACATGTTCTATGGTGGCAAGCTGAAATCCATGCCGCCGGTTCTGCACAGCGACGACGGCCGGAACACGGTGATTCGCCCGTTGGCATACAGCCGGGAGAAAGACATTGCGCGCTACGCCAGCTTGCGCCAGTTCCCGATCATTCCCTGCAACCTCTGCGGTTCCCAGGAAAACCTGCAGCGTCAGGTGATCAAGGACATGTTCCAGACCTGGGACAAGCAGCACCCGGGGCGCCTGGAAACCATGTTTCGGGCCATGTGTAACGTTGAGCCGTCACACCTCGCCGATACCTCCCTGTACAACTTCCGTGAGGGTCACCGCCATTCCGAACCGGGCCAAAGTGCCGGGACGGTCGAGCCCCAAACACCCGATTTCGGACGGTTGGACGTGCTTAATATCTGATCGGTTCGAGCCGGTAGTCCAGCCCTTGTCTATCCGTGACCGGTATGCAAAAAGGCGGTGACAGGAAGGGTCCAGATACCGAAACCAATCAGCAGCAGTCCGACGATCTGCCGAAAGCGCTGGTGGTCCCGCAGTTTTCGGATCCAGGTGGCGGCGTAACCGGTGGCCAGCATGGATGGCAGGGTACCGAGGCCGAAGAACAACATGGTGGTGGCCGCGCTGCCCACCGAGGGTTGCAGGGCAGCCCAGCCCAGGGTGCTGTAGACCAGCCCGCAGGGCAACCAGCCCCAGAGTGCGCCAAGGATGAGCGCCTGGTGGAAATGATGCACCGGGAGCACTCGGGCGGTGAGCGGTGACAGACGTTTCCAGACCGGGGCACCGATGCGTTCCACGTAGCGGATGCCTTGCCACCACTGCCCCATGGACAGTCCCATCAGGATCAGCAGTATCCCTGCCATTGTTCGAAGTATCGGGCCAAGTTGCGTCCAATAGGCCGAGGCGCTGGTGCTCAGCAGCGCGATCAGGGCGGCAATCGCTGCGTAGCTGCCAATCCGCCCGCCATTGAAGGCGAGCAGCATGGCGGTCTGGCGAACACGGAAGCCCCGGCCAACAGGCAGTGCCATGGACAGTGACGCGCTGATCCCTCCGCACATACTCAGGCAATGGGTGCTGCCGAGCAGGCCAATCAGGAAGGCGCTGGAATAGCTCAGGTAAAGTTCTTCGCCCATCAGGATTTGTGGCTGTCGCCCGGCTCCTCGGCAGAGTTGGCATCCTGCTTGTGCTGTTTGGCGTCGTCCGGGATCATGTCTTTGTCATCGTCATAAAGGATGCGATGGGCCGGTCCATCAAGGTCATCGTATTGGCCGTTCTTGACGGCCCAGGAGAACAGCAGGATGCCTAGTGCCACCAGGATCAGCATGACCGGAACCAGGATCATTACGATTTGCACAGGGCTACCTCAAACGTATTGGGTGATTCAGTGTTCACGGTATCAGGACGTTGCTTCGGCGCCAACCGCCGGGGCGTGGGATACCGGGTTGCCTCGCTGCCTACCTAACCGCATGGCATTGAGTACCACCACCAGTGAGCTGAGGGACATGCCGATGGCCGCCAGCCAGGGTGGAACCAGACCCGCTGCCGCCAGGGGCAGGGCGCAGACGTTGTAGGCCAGTGCCCAGGCCATGTTCTGGCGGATGACGCGGCGTGTGTCCTGGCTGGCTTTCAGGGCTTCGGACAGTTGCGTTAACTGCCCGCTCAACAGCACTGCATCGGCCTTGAGTTGGGTCAGATCGGCAGCGCTTCCCATGGCCACGGACACACCAGCACCGGCCATGGAGGGCAGGTCGTTGAGGCCATCACCCACCATCATGATCTGGTGGCCCTGGTCGCGGAGGTTCTCCAGTACGCGGAGTTTCTCTTCCGGTGAGGCCTGGCCGATGGCTTCATCAATGCCGAGTCTGCCTGCTATCTGCTCAACGTGTCCTGAGCGGTCGCCGCTGAGCAGAATGGTGCGCAGTCCTGCATTTTGCAGGGCCTGGACGGCTTCTCTTGCATCCGGTCTGGGCTCGTCGTCCAGTGTGAACCTGGCCATCCAGCCACGGTCCGTGGCCAGCCATATCTCCATGCCTTTGGAGGTGTCGGCTTCCGGCGCCGGGCTACCCACCTTCTCTTCCACAAAATCCCGGTGGCCAATATAGAGGGGTGCCCCGTCTACCTGTCCCGAGAGACCACCGCCCAAGTGGTTTTGTACCTGCCTGGCGGCGTAACCGGGTATCTGGTGGAATACCCTGGCGATCGGGTGTTCCGAATGTTTCTCCAGGCTGGCTGCCAGTTGCCGGCATCGATCCGCATCAAGGTTGCCGAAGGTTCGGGTATCCACCAGGCTGAGTTCACCTCGTGTCAGGGTGCCGGTTTTATCGAAAATCACCGTGTCGATGGTGTTCAGGGATTCCAGAGTGTGTCCGCGTGTTGGAAGGAAGCCCAGCTTGCGAAGTCTCATGGTTGCCGACGTTATTGCCGTTGGAGTGGCGAGCGACAGGGCGCAGGGGCAAGTCACTACCAGTACCGAGAGCGTAATGTCGAAGGCATTATCGGCGCCGGCCATCCACCAGCCAATCCAGATGAGTGGGGCCAGGATCAGCACACGGCTGACAAACACGCCGGCAATTCGATCGGCCGCCAGCGCAACGGGTGGCTTCTCAGCCTGCACCCGATCCAGTACCCGCAAAATGCCGGACAGTCTGGTCTGTGTGCCGGCGCGGCGAACCTCAACCTCCAACGGGTTCTCGCCGTTGATGCTGCCAGCATGGACGGGATCACCCTCGCTACGGGTTTCCGGCAGATATTCACCGGTCAAAGCCGCTTCGTTAAGGGTGGAGTGGCCGCTGACGATGACGCCGTCTGCGGGCAATGTTTCGCCAGGCCGGATGCGAATAACGTCGCCGGCAGCCAGGTCATGGGTGGCGACGATATCACTGCCGTTCCCCTGGATGCGGTTGGCGACCATGGGCTGGAAGCCGGCCAGCGCGTTGCCTGTCAGCCCGGCGCGGTAACGGGCCTGCATTTCGATGTAGCGGCCAAGCTGCAGGAAAAAGGTGAACATGCAGACAGACTCGAAATAGACTTCCTCGCCGCCAAACACCGTCACCCAGGCGCTGGCAATATAGGCCAGGCCAATTGCCGTGGCCACCGGCACGTCCATGGTCAGGTGGCGGCTGCGAATATCCCTGAACGCGTTAGCGAAGAAAGGGCGAGCGCTATAGAACACAACGGGGGTGGCGACCAGAAGGCTGAACCAGCGGAAAAAACTGACAAACTCTGGCGACAGGTCATTCACCAGCTCGAAATACAGCGGAAAGGCCAGCATCATGCTCTGGAACGAGCCTATGCCCGCGACGGCAAGGCGGATCAACGCGGAGCGATGTTCGGCTTTTAGAGCCTTTTCGGCCTCATCGGCCTGATAGGGGCGGGCACGATAGCCCAATTCATGGACGGCAATCAGTAACTGGCTGAGTCTGGAGTGCTCCGGGTTCCAGACCAGCCGCGCGCGTTGGGTGCTGTGATTGACGGAAAATGACACCACGCCCGGTTGCCTGGCCATGTGGTTCTCCAGCAACCATATGCAAGCAGCACAGGTGATGCCGCTTACCAGCAATGTGGCTTCCTGGCCTGCGGTAACGGGAGAGACAAACGACTTCTGAACCAGGGGGTGATCCACTTCAAGGATCCGGTTCCGCTCGGAATCGCTGAGTGCCTTCGGAGTGACCGCCGGCTCGGTACGGAACTGGTAGAACCCGGTTAACCCTTCGGCACGAATGGTCTCACAGACCGCCTTGCAACCAAGACAGCAGAAGTGTCGCAACGCCCCTTCGAGTTCCAGGGTGATGGCTGGTGCTCCGAGTGCCGGTTCACCACAATGATAACAATCCAAGGGGGTCACCCGCGGTCTTCTGTGACCGCACTGAGGCTCAGGGAGCGTTGCGATGGCAGGCTGGACTCACCCTTCAGTCGCCATTGGTTGTCGGGGCCACGCAGGTCAAAATACCAGCGGCCTTCAATCGGCTGATTCAGCGTGGCGCTGTACAGCCCCTCTCCGATCGACCGGAACTGTATGGTGCGGTCGAACTCCGACATGGTCGGGTGATACAGGCTCAGTATCAGGTAAGGGTAGTTTGCAGGACCGGTGGCAGTATCCATGGAGAGAGTGATTTCCCGTTCGCCAAATGTCATGTCCGCCGTCAGGCCCAGGTCCTCGGCTTTCTGGTCGCGAGCGATCGCCATGTTGATCCCGCGACCTTCCTTGGAATAGTCATCGGTTACCATGGAGTTGTCGGTATTTATCGCGACTGTGATGGCAATGGAGCACCAGATGATAGCGGCGCCGGGGAATATCAGCAGAAACCACAGCCAGGGTTGCCGGTACCAGGGAATGATGGGTGCGTTTTCATTCATAGTGCTGTCTCTCAAGGCTGGTTTCCCTGATTGGTGTCAGGGAATCAGCGATTTGGACCGACAAACCGGCTTTCGGTTTCAAGAACGAGCGATTCATCGGATTGTGATTCAAGCGTGAAGACAATGGCATTGTTGCTTTCCGAGATGTTCTCGGGTGCGACATCCACCACCGTCGGCAGTGCCCGGTTTTCACTGCTCGCCACGGTCAGGGTGTTCTCGGTCAGCAGCCGGATGCCTTCCAGGCCTGAAACCGAAATCGTAAAGGTTTGCGGCACCTCCGACATGTTGTCGACCTTCAGCGTGTAGGTGTTCTCTACCCGGCCTTCACCGTTAAAGCTGAAGAGGGCGCCTCGATCCCTCAGGACATCGAGTTGCGCCGGAACCCGGGTGGCAATTGTGAATACAATCGCGCCAATCATTAGCAACAGTACCAACCCGTAACCAAAGGTGCGTGGCCTCATCAGCTTCGAGGTCTTGCCTTCCAGTTCGTTTTCAGTGGTATAGCGAATCAGGCCGCGCGGATATTCCATCTTGTCCATGATCTCGTCACAGGCATCAATGCACAGCGCGCAGCCAATGCACTCGTACTGCAGCCCATCGCGAATGTCGATGCCGGTAGGGCATACCTGAACGCACTGCCCGCAGTCGATGCAGTCACCGAGACCCAGTTCCGAAGGTTCAGTGCCTTTCTTGCGTCCGCCGCGGGGTTCTCCCCGGTTGGGGTCATAGGACACCACACGGGTGTCGGGGTCGAACATGACGGACTGGAAGCGGGCGTAGGGGCACATGTAGAGGCATACCTGCTCACGTAGCCAACCCGCGTTCAGATAGGTGGCAGCCGTAAAGAAAGCCACCCAGAAATAGGCCCAACCGTTGGCCTGCAGGGTGAACAGGTCACTGATGAGTTCACGGATGGGGTAGAAGTAACCCACGAAGGTCAGGCCGGTGGCCAGCGCAATCAGCAACCATGCGGAATGCTTTACGGATTTCTTGACAATTTTCTCGGCGGAACGGGGCGCCTTGTCCAGTTTCATCCGCTTATTGCGGCTGCCCTCTATACGCTCCTCCACCCACATGAATATAAACGTCCAAACGGTTTGAGGGCATGTGTAGCCACACCACACCCGACCAAACAGCGTGGTGACAAAGAACAGGCCGAAAGCAGCGATGATCAGCATACCCGACAGCAGGATGAAATCCTGGGGATAGAATGTGGTTCCGTAGAGGTGGAATTCCCGGGCCGGGAGATCGAAAAGAATCAGGGGCTGACCATCCACGGTAAACCAGACAAACAGGAAGTACATGCCCATAAGGGCTGTCAGGCTGATATTCCGGATACGCTGAAAGAAGCCATTCTTGACCCCTTTGACGTAGATCTTTTTGCGGCTGGCGTATAGCTCGACAGTTCCGGTGTTTTTATTGTTGTCGGAGGTGTCAGAGGATGGGTCAATCTGTTTGACCGGAATCTCACTGCTCATCGTTACCTCCCGATGATGTGGCGCCCTCATTCACAGCTGACTGTGGGCAGGCGATCTTCTCAAGCCTTGGCCAGCAGCTGCAGGCCAAGGCTTGAGAAGACCTGGCCGGGACAGAATCCCGGCCGATTACTCAGTTGGACAGGCTGTAGACGTACGCAGCCAGAATCTGGATCTGGTCGTCGGAGAGCCGGTCGCCCTGTGCGGGCATCTGGTTCGCACGACCGTTCACCACGGTTTCCTTGATCCACTCGTAGGTGGAGCCGTACAGCCAGGTATTGTCGGTGAGGTTCGGAGCGCCCATGGCCTGGTTGCCCTTGCCGTCCTGACCGTGACAGGCCACACAGGCCTGTGCGAATACCTGCTCACCCTTGGCAGCGGCTTCCTCGTCCTTTGCCCGGTCGCTGAAACTGAGCACGTAGTTAACAACCTGGTCAACCTGCTCAGAGGTCATACCCGGCATGGTGCCCTTGGCGGGCATGTTGCCGTTACGACCCTGGTGCAGAGTGGTCAGGATGGTGTCCGGGTCGCCGCCATACAGCCAGTCGTCATCCGTCAGGTTGGGAAACCCGAGGGAACCACGCCCGGCGGAGCCATGGCAGACGGCACAGTTATTGGCGAACAGCCGCTGGCCCATCTTCATGGCATCGTCGTTCTCAGCCAGTTCGGCCACCGGTGTGTCACCGAACTTGGCGTAGAGCTCGCCGTAACGGGCATCGGCCTGCTGCATTTCGGCCTGCCACTGGTTCTCCGCAGTCCACCCCAACAGACCCTTGTAGTTACCCAGGCCCGGGTACAGGGCGAGATAGCCCAGTGCGAAAACACAGGTCGCGATAAAGAGATAGTACCACCACTTGGGCAGCGGGTTGTCGTATTCCTCAATGCCATCGAACGAATGACCAACGGTTTTGTTGGTTTCAGTATCGGTGGTCTGGCCCTTGCGGGTGGCATACAGAAGCCACCAACAGCCAAACACGGTACCGAGCACGATCACGCTGATCCAGATGCTCCAGAAGGTACTCATTGCTTTTTCTCCGTTTGTTCCTGTTCAAGAGTACGCTTTTCCACGTCGTCATCCTCGAAGGGCAGATGGGCCGCCTCGTCATTGGGCTTCTTCCGGTGGGCGCTGTAGGCCCACCAGATGATGCCAAGGAACATGGCCATAATGACCAGTGAGTGAATGCCACGTAACTCGTTAATATCCATGGGGATCACCGTTTATCTGAAATCACGGTACCAAGCTGCTGCAGGTACGCCACCAGGGCTTCGATTTCGAATTTGCCCCTGACTTCGTCGGGCGCACCGGCAACCTGCTCGTCGGTATAGGGCACGCCCAGAGTCTGGAGTGTTTCCAGCTTGGACTCGGTGCTGGTGTGATCAATACGATTTTCGAACAGCCACGGGAAAGCGGGCATGTTGGATTCAGGCACTACGCTGCGGGGATCGTACAGGTGCTGGCGCTGCCAGGCATCGGAGTAGCGACCACCGACACGGGCCAGATCAGGACCGGTGCGCTTGGAGCCCCACAGGAACGGACGGTCGTAGACAAACTCGCCCGCAACGGAGTAGTGGCCGTAGCGCTCGGTTTCAGCGCGGAACGGACGGATCTGCTGGGTGTGGCAGACGTGACAGCCTTCACGGATATAGATGTCCCGGCCTTCCAGTTCCAGTGCTGACAGGGGCTCAAGGCCTTCAACCGGCTCGTTGGTCTCGTCCAGGAAGAACAGCGGAACCACTTCTGCCAGGAAACCACCACTGATGGTGAAGATGATCAGTACGATCATCAGCCCCAGGTTCTTTTCAACAATTTCGTGTTTCATTGATTCTGTCTCCCGTTACGCCGCTTGCGCTGCTGTATTGTCCTGAGCAACGGCTTCCTTCTGACGCACGGTCATGTATACGTTGTATGCCATCACCAGCATACCGGTCAGGAAAATCACACCGCCAAGGAATCGCACGAAATAGCCTGATTCGGACGCTTCAAGGGCTTCGACAAAACTGTAGGTCAGGGTTCCGTCTTCGTTGACGGCGCGCCACATAAGCCCCTGCATAATACCGTTCACCCACATGGCAACGATGTAGAGTACGGTGCCCACGGTGGCCAGCCAGAAGTGGACGTTGATCAGGCTGACGCTGTACATGGCCTGAAGGCCCCACAGCTTGGGAATCAGGTGATAGATGGCGCCGATACTGATCATGGCAACCCAGCCCAGTGCACCGGAGTGTACGTGGCCAATGGTCCAGTCCGTGTTGTGCGACAGCGCGTTAACCGTCTTGATGGCCATCATCGGGCCTTCAAACGTGGACATGCCGTAGAACGACAGAGACACCACGAGGAAGCGGAGGATCGGGTCGGTACGCAGTTTGTGCCAGGCACCCGACAGCGTCATCATACCGTTGATCATGCCGCCCCAGGAGGGTGCAAGCAGGATCAGAGACATTACCATGCCCGCGGTTTGGGCCCAGTCCGGTAACGCCGAGTAGTGCAGGTGGTGGCCACCCGCCCATACGTAGGTCGCAATCAGCGCCCAGAAGTGAACGATGGACAGGCGATAAGAGTAGATAGGGCGGTTGGCCTGTTTGGGAACAAAGTAATACATCATCCCCAGGAAGCCTGCAGTCAGGAAGAAACCGACCGCGTTGTGGCCCCACCACCACTGCATCATCGCGTCTGTCACGCCCGCGTAGGCGGAGTAGGATTTGAAGGCGCCCGCCGGTAAGGCCAGGTTGTTACCAATGTGCAGAATGGCCACGGTCAGGATGAAACCGCCGTAGAACCAGTTGGCCACATAGATGTGGGCAGTGGCGCGCCGCATGATTGTGCCAAAGAAAACCAGTGCGTAGGACACCCAGACAATGGCGATAAGGATATCAATTGGCCACTCGAGTTCTGCGTATTCCTTGGAAGAGGTGAGGCCCATTGGCAGGGTAATGATCGCCGCAACCATCACGGCTTGCCAGCCCCAGAAGGTGAACGCCGCGAGCCCATCGGAGATCAGTCGCGCCTGACAGGTACGCTGAACAACGTAATAGGAGGTGGCAAACAGTGCCGAACCACCAAACCCGAAGATGACGAGGTTTGTGTGGAGCGGCCGTAAACGACCGAAGTGAGTCCAGGAGAAATCCAGGTTCATCGAGGGCCAAACAAGCTGGGATGCGATCAGCACACCCATGCCCATGCCAACAATGCCCCAGACCAACGTCATGATGGCAAACTGTCTCACCACCTTGTAGTTGTATGTCAGGTTAGCATTTACTGTGCTCATAGCCTTACCAATGGGTTTAGAGTGGGGAAAATATGCGGGCGCAAGTATGGAGAAACGATTAGCTGTTTGCAATGACGTAGATCAACTCTGAAACTCTGTCAACTGGGTCTAAATCAGTAACATGGCGAATCTACAAGGGTAATCACGAATGCTCCAAAAGCGGTTTTTGATGTTCGGTTGATGCATTGCTTCCCGGAACACTAATGATAGTCATAATTCGGAGGTTTGGTGAATTCTGTAACCGTATTCAAAACCAGGGCGAAAAGTAGTGTGGCAGCGCCGGTGCTTGTCCTTGCACATGGCGCAGGTGCACCCGCCGATTCGCCGTTCATGGAGCTCCTGGCGGCAGCGCTTTCAGCGCAGGGCGTGACGATCGTCAGGTTTGAGTTCCCCTATATGGAGAAGCGGCGGGAGGATGGCAAAAAGCGGCCACCAGACCGCCAGCCAACACTACTTGGGCATTTCCGCACGGTCATTGCAGAAACTTGCGCCGGCATCGACGGGCAGGCCGGCGTTTTTGTCGGAGGCAAGTCCATGGGGGGAAGAATGGCCAGCATTCTGGCTGCTGAGCCCGGCATTGACGACGCGGTGCGTGGTGCTGTGTGTTTCGGCTATCCCTTTCATCCTCCTGGCAAAAATGATCGGTGGCGGACGGATCATTTCCAGTCACTGTGCCGGCCAATACAGATCATTCAGGGAACGCGGGACCCTTTCGGCAAACAGGCAGAGGTTGAGGCGCGTGCACTGGACACCCTGGATAACGTAAATTTGGCGTGGCTGGAAGGTGGAGACCACGATTATCGGCCCCTGGCGCGACAGAGTGAGAGCCGGGAAGATCTGATTCAGCAGGCGGCGGCAGCAGCTGCGAGGTTTATGATCGGGCAGGAATGAGTCAGGAGACCTCGGGCGTCGCTTGCTCAGTCCGGTTTCGACCGCACGCTTTGGCACGATAGAGCGCCTCATCGGCACGCCGGAACAGATCTCGCTCATCATCCCCCTGGGATAACGTGGCGGTACCGGCGCTCATGGTCAGCGTAACCGGTGTGCCATCGTCCGCAGGCACGCGTATCGCAGCGATATCCTCAAGAATCCCTTCACAGACACCCAGAGCGCCATTCGCGTCGGTGCCGGGTAACAGGATGGCGAATTCCTCTCCGCCAAAGCGGATAGCAACATCACGGGGTCGTTTGACGTGGCGCCTGAGAATGTCGGCAATGTGTTGCAGGCAACGATCACCAAACTCGTGCCCCCAGGAGTCGTTGACAGCCTTGAAGTGGTCGGCATCCAATAGAGCAATGGTCAGGGGTTGACCAGTACGTCGGGCTTCGGCACAGAGTTCCGGCAGCAGGTTGTCCATATGACGGCGATTATGGAGCCCGGTCAGAGCGTCATTGAGGCTTAGGGTTGCCAGCTGCCGGTTTGCCTTTTCCAGCTCTCTCATGGTGCTGCGAAGCTGCGCGGTGCGTTCATGCACCTTTAACTCGAGCTCGGTTCTGGCGTTATGCTCTACGTCCAGAAGCTTTTTATTCAATAGCCGCCAACGCTGCACCATGGCGTAATTGAGCAGAATAACCTGCGCTCCAACGGCGGCCTGCATAAAGATTTCCCGTGCCAGGAAGTCAGCCAGGTAACCAAAGGCAGCCATTGAATAGATCAGGGCGCCTGCCAACATGCCAGACCATGCCACTACGTACCACTTGGCGGGAGAATATCCCTGGCGCCAGCGGATGATGCCAATGATAAACAGGCAGGCAATGATCAGCAGTGCAATCCCGGTATTCAATACGATGGATCTGTTGTAGGGCAACAGGAATGCCATGATGAACAGGCCTGCGCTGGTCAGGGCAAGCCCCGTCAACACCTTGTTCGCAATCGTGTTGGTGGGGATTTCGAGGAATGAGCGCCCGAACAGGGTCATGGCCAGCGAACTGATCGACATCAGCATGGGAATCGATGTATTGGCGAAACCGGTACTGTCGGGCCAGAAATACTGGTTGGCGAAACCGCCCATGGCGAACAGGAACAGCCCCAGGGATGCCATGTAAAAGGCGTTGTAGAAGTAGTAGCCGGTGCCGGAACTGAAAAAGAGCAGCAGGTTGAATACCGCAAAGACCAGCAACGCCCCATAGAAGAAGCCGTGCAGTAGGGTAAGGTGGTTGCTTTCCGCGATCGTCGTTTCCGGCGTTTTCAGCGACAGCGGAACGTTCAATGCCCCGCTGCTCTGAATCCGCAAGGTGATGGTTTGGGTTTCGCCAGCGCCGAGCGTGACGGGGAGCAGGAAATACCGGTAATCTATGCCCCGCGAGAGAAAGGGGTGCTGGTCCCCCGTGGTCAAGGCTGGTTCAACGAGTTCGCTGGAGCGCCAGAACGTTACTTCATCCAGCAGTGGGTAATTGAGCTTCAGGTACCAGAGCTTCTGGCTATCGTCGGAATTCCGAACATTGAGGCGAACCCAGTACACCGAATCGGTGTGGCTGAATACCAGATCGTGTCCCCTGGCGGATGTCCATTGAATATCCGCCGGCAGTTCACGGGGGGATTCGGCCCGATGTGCGGGCGTGTCGGGTGCTGCGCTCAGGAAGCAGACATGGTTCATCAGCGCTTCCCGTTGCACCGGATCGTTGGCGTCCAGCGCCGGGCAATGAGGTGTCGTTCCCGGATGGGTCGCCAGTGACAGGTCCGTGACCAGTAATAGCCCGATCAGTGGGAACAGAAAGCGCAGGTACAGCGGCATTAAGGTATTCCTGCCAGCGGAAAGCCCAATAGTGTAGACAAATGCGGGCTGTGTATATGTTAAATAGATTCAAATTTGGGGTTTCTGGTGAGAAGCCCTGTCCAGGTGCCTAATGGAACAACTGATTGCAATTTGTCGTCCCGGGTTCGAGACGGAAGCGGGGCGGGAGTTAACCGACTCGGCTGCCAGCGGCGGGGTCTATGGTTACTTCGAGCCCTCTGTAAACCAGGGATTTCTGACCTTTCACTGCCCGGGGCCCGGGCAGGTGGAGATGCTGGTCCAGCGGCTGTCCATCGACCAGCTGGTGTTTGTCAGGGACTGGTTTGTGGTTTTAGCGGACGTAGCCCTGCCCACGTCGGATCGCGTCGGCGCCGTTATTGACGCATTGCGGTCCGTTGATGGGGCGATTCCTGTCTGTGCCCGTATTGAAATTCGTCTTCCCGAAAACAACGCTGACGCAGACCTCGGCAACTTCGCCCGCAAATGGGTTTCCCCACTGTCGAAAGCGCTCAGGGGCGCCGGGTTACTGGAGAAGGATTCGAAAGCTGAGTCGCCGGCACGGCTTGAAGTGTTGCTGACGGGGTTTGAACGCGCCATCGTCGGGTTCAGCCTGGCCAGCAATCGTGCGCGTTACGTCAGTGGTATACCAAGGCTTCGACTGCCCGCGTCCGCCCCCAGCCGATCGGCGCTGAAACTGGAAGAAGCGTGGAAGGTGTTCCTGCCCCCGGGCCAGGAACTGGACTACCTGGGAAGCGGCAAGCAGGCTGTGGATCTGGGCGCGGCTCCCGGTGGCTGGACCTGGCAACTGGTCCGGCAGGGTATGATGGTGACCGCCGTTGATAATGGGCCCATGAATGTTGAGTTGATGGCTTCCGGACACGTAGAGCATGTTGAGGCAGATGGTTATCAATGGAGGCCCCGGCGCGGTGTGGACTGGATGGTGTGCGATATCGTCGACCATCCACGCCGAACCTCGGAGATGGTCGTGCATTGGCTGTCTGCCAAGCTTTGTCGCTATACCGTTTTCAATCTGAAACTACCGATGAAAAAACGATACGACGAGTGGTTGGTGTGCAAGGACATCCTGGAAGAAGGCCTTGCACAGACGGAAATGAACTTCCTGCTGAGGGCCCGTCACCTCTACCACGATCGTGAGGAGATCACCTGCTTCATAGAACGCAGGGACTGAGCGCCTGTAAATAGCGTGCTTTAGCTATGCTGCCACACGGTGATAATCTCGTCCCGGTCCATCATTGGAATCAGCTCCGCCATCAGTTCCCGGCGTTCCTCTGAGAGGAACCAGCGCTGCCAGTCGGCTTCGGAGCGCCAGTTGGAGAGGGTAAGGCGATGGTTGGAGTCGTGGGTATCGACCAGCGTTTCACCGGAAACGAAGCCGGGGGCGCTTACGGCGTTCTGAAGGACCTTGCGGGATCTGTCCTCGTAGGCGGATTCGAGTGTTTCAGCAATATGACGTTCAATCAGCACCCGGATCATTGTTTACCTCGTTTTGTTTTTTGACATCTATAAACAATAATTTAGCACGTATTTTCCAAAATTCAGGTGGAATCGCAGGAGGAAGAACATTGGGACAACCGGAACACGATGCAGAGCTGGACGCCCGGGGACTGTTTTGCCCCGAACCCGTCATGCTGCTGCATAATAGAATCGTGGATATCAGTATAGGGGGCGTCTTGAAGGTGGTTGCCACGGACCCGTCAACAACCCGGGATATACCGAGGTTCTGCCAGTTCCTGAATCACGAGCTGGTGTACAGCGCCGAGGATGACCAGGAGTTTGTTTACTTCATCCGACGAGGGGAGTGACTGAAGGCTGTCAGGAGCCGCCCGACATGTCCAGTGCGTTCAGATGGCCGAGGAACTGTTCGCGGTCCATTTCGCCCAGTATCCGGGCGGTTTCCAGCTCAGCCCCATCGTTGCCATAGAACAGAATGGCTGGCGGGCCGAACAGCCCCAGTTCCTCAAGCAGTGCCTGCTGGGCGGGCGTGTTGTCCGTCATGTCCAGTTGCAGCAGTGTGTAGGGTGACAGCGCCTGGATCACAGAGTCATTGCTGAAAACGTTCCGCTCCATAACCTTGCAGGAGATACACCAGTCGGCGTAGAAGTCCAGCATGACCGGGGTGCCGTTTCGTTTGGCCTGGGCCAGTTGATTGCGAATATCGGCGGGCGATTCCAGGCGGAGGAACTGGGCGTGGGCCATCTGGGAGGCAGAGCCACCCGCAACCGCCGGGTTGGCTGCCGTGAACGGCGCTAATGGCTTCATTGGATCATTGGCGCCAGACACCGCGCCGGCCAAGAGCGCAATACCGTAGGCAAACATCACCAGGCCGAGGCCTTTGCGAGTGCGCTCCCAGCCAGCCTTTGCGGCATCGAAGGCTCCGAGCTGCACGCCAGTCACGGCAATCAGTAACCCCCAGAGTGTCAGCGCCAGCCAGGCTGGTACCAGCCGTTCCACCAACCAGATTGCAACCGCCAGCAGCATGACGCCGTAGAAGGCCTTAACCACGTTCATCCAGGGACCGGTGGAAGGCAACAGTTTGCGGCCACCCACCGCCACGAGTATCAGGGGAATGCCCATGCCGAGCCCAAGGGCGAACAGGGCAACGCCTCCAATGACGGCATCCTGGGTGGTACTGATGTAAAGCAGGCTGCCAGCAAGCGGTGCCGACACGCAGGGTGAAACGATCAGTGCTGACAGCGCGCCGATGCCGAAGATGCTGACCACGCGGCTGCCGGTCAGGCGATGGCTGGCATCGTTGAGCGGTTCCCGGATAAACCGGGGAAGCTGGATCTCAAACAGGTTGAACATGGAGAGGGCAAATACCACGAACAGTGCCGCGAAAACGCTCAGCACCCACGGCGACTGCAGGTGTGCCTGAAGGTTGAAACTGGCACCCAGTAACCCGGTAATCACACCCGCTGCGGCATAAGTCAGTGCCATACCCAGGACATAGCTGCCGGAAAGCAGCAGCGCGTGGGCGGTGGTGCTGGTGTTGCGACTGGACACCAGTGAGGAAATGATTGGCACCATGGGTAGGACGCAGGGTGTAAAGGTCAGCCCCAGCCCAAGTAGCAGAAACAGGGCCGCGATGACCAGGACAGACTGGTTGGCCAAAAAGCCGGCGAGCCCAGTCGCCGAGGATGTATCCGTGGGTGCATTTGTTGACGATGACTGGGCATTGCCTGATGACCCCGAAGAGCCGGACATGCCGGCAGGAACGGGGGCGTCGTTGCTTCCGGCGCTGGCGTAGTACAGCGCGTCACGGCTTTGCGGCGGGTAGCACAGGCCTGCCTTGGCACAGCCCTGGTAGGTAACCTGAAGCTCCGCCTCGCGGACGCCTTCCGGAAGATTGACCGGGACGCGTGCCTGAACCGGGTCGTAGAAGACCGTGACCTTGCCGAAGAACTCATCCTCCGTATCGGTACCTGTGTAGGAGAAATCAGGTTCACCCAGGGTGACGCCGTCTGTTTTGCTGCTTACCTGGATGCGGCCTTTATAGAGGTAGTGTTCAGGGGTGACGTCCCAGGACAGCACAATAGCGCCGGTATCGACGGTGTAATTGAACGGCAGGGCTTCGTCCACCGGAAGGAAATCGTTGCTGCCGCCGAACAGCGAATTGCCTGCCGCGGACGCGAACAGCGATACGGCGGACAGTGCCAGAAACACTAAAAAGCGGCTCAGCACCCGATGGAGAGCACTACTGCGTGAGGCTGTGTTGTTGCCGGTCATAGTCAATGGATTACCGTAGCTGGTTCTGGAAATATCTGCGTGGTCTCAGTGTCTGTTGAAACCCTGCATCCCAAGGTTGCAATGGACTCATTTGTCAGGCAAAAGTTCCCTCTGGTATTGAACGGTCTAAAGTCGCACAATAGCCGTCCCATGAAACACGATCCTGATGATCTTATCATGCTGTTCAGTGACCTGTTCCGGGAGGATTACCGGACCGTTCTGGTCAAGGGCAGCGATGAGCCTGAATACCTGCCCGCAACGGCGTCTGGCAGTTACGCACAGATTATCTTTGCTCACGGTTATTATGCCAGTGCTCTGCATGAAATCAGTCATTGGTGTATCGCCGGTGAGCACCGGCGCACACTTCGGGACTTTGGCTACTGGTACTGTCCCGATGGCCGCGACGAGGCGCAGCAGCAAGCCTTTGAAAAGGCTGAAATCAAGCCGCAGGCCCTGGAATGGCTGTTCTCTGCCGCATCGGGCACACGTTTCCACATCAGCGTCGACAATCTCTCCGGTTGCGGGGCATGGGATGAGAACGCCTTTCGCAGGAATGTGCGGGCGCAGGCAGATTATTACCTTGAGCACGGCATGCCGGCCCGCGCGGGCCTGTTTTTCGAGACGCTCAAGACATTTTACGGAACCGCGGCTGATTTTAACGAAGTCTGGAAGAAAGAGACCAGGCGCCTGATGCCCGACGATTCCGCCACAGACACTGAGGTAGATTGAAGCAACATGACATCTGACGCACCCGAAGCCGGCAAAACCTTCTTCAAGGATCTCAACCTTGACCAGCGAGTGCTCGATGCCATCACCGATATCGGTTTTGAGCATTGCACACCCATCCAGGCAGAGACTCTTCCGTTCACCCTGGCGTGCCAGGACCTGATCGGCCAGGCTCAAACTGGCACCGGTAAAACCGCCGCATTCCTGATCACTGCTATCCAGAGCATGCTGGAAACGCCGATTCCGAAAGAGGACCGGTTCGCCTCGGAACCCCGGGTTCTGGCCCTGGCGCCAACCCGTGAACTGGCCATGCAGATCGCCAAGGACGCCGAGCAACTATGCGGCTACACGGGCCATAATGTGGTCACCGTGGTGGGTGGTATGAACTACGATAAACAGCGCGATCAGCTCCAGAACGAGATCGTTGACATACTGGTGGCAACCCCGGGCCGGCTGATTGATTTCCTGGGCTCTCAGGACGTTTTTCTCGACCAGCTCGACATCCTGATTCTGGATGAAGCGGATCGGATGCTGGACATGGGCTTTATTCCTGATGTGAAGCGCATTATCCGCAAGTGCACGCCAAAGGAAGAGCGTCAGACCTTGCTGTTCAGCGCCACCTTTAACCAGGACGTCCTCAACCTCGCCTCGATGTGGACCAAAAGTGCGGAATTCGTCGAGATCGAACCGGAACAGAAGACCGCCGAGCGAGTTAAGCAGACTGTCTACCTGGTGGGCGAGGATGAAAAACTGCCGGTACTGGTCAACTATCTTCAGCGCCCCGAGGTGGAAAAAGCCATCGTCTTTGCGAACCGTCGTGACCAGTGTCGTGACCTGGATGAGGACCTTCGCAACCAGGGCGTAAAGGTCGCGCTGATGTCAGGGGAAATCGCCCAGAACAAGCGGCTGAAGACATTGGAACAGTTCAAGAATGGCAGCATTCAGGTGCTGGTTGCCACGGATGTCGCCGGTCGTGGTATCCACGTTGACGGTGTAACCCACGTATTCAACTATAATCTGCCGGACAACGCTGAGGATTACGTTCACCGTATCGGACGCACCGGTCGGGCAGGGAAGCACGGTGTCTCTGTCAGCTTTGCCAGTGAGGACGATGCCTTTTCACTGCCGGCTATCGAGTCCTACATCAGCCAGAAACTGACCACGGCGGTGCCGGATGAAGCGCTGATGACCGAACTCGCCAAACCGCCGATCACTCGCAAGCGTGGTGGCCGGCGTCCCCAAGGCAACCGCAGCCAGGGTGGACGTGGCGGAAACCAGCGTCAACGCAGGAACTAACAGGTTGGGAAGCAGGATCATGCGGATAGTAGCGGACGAGAACATACCCTTACTGGAATCGTTTTTTGGCGATATCGGCGAGATACGACCAGTGTCCGGGCGCACGATGTCTGCTGCGGATGTTCAGAATGCGGATATCCTGCTGGTGCGTTCAGTCACTCGGGTCAATCAGGCGTTGCTTGAAGGAAGCCGGGTCCGCTTCGTTGGAACCTGTACCATCGGTACCGACCATGTTGATCAGAAATGGCTTGAATCCAGTGGGATCGCGTTTTCGGCGGCGCCCGGCTGCAACGCCAACAGTGTGGTTGAGTACGTGCTGTCAGTGATCTCACTGCACGCGGAAAAGCGTGGCGTGGCGGATTGGTCAAAACTCAGTGTTGGTATCGTGGGTGCCGGCAATGTAGGTGGAGAGCTTGCACGCAAGCTGGACAGGCTCGGTTTCAATGTGCGCCTTTGTGACCCGCCACGGGCCGAAAGGGAAGGCGACGAAGGCGAGAAATTTGTCAGTCTTGACGAGGCCATGGCGTGCGACGTGGTAACACTGCACACGCCACTGACCCGCGAGGGAGAGCATGCAACGCTTCATATGTTCGGGCAGGAACGATTGTCTTCGTTGACTGAAGACCAGTTGCTGATCAATACCAGCCGGGGCGAAGTTATTGAAACCTCCTCCTTGCTGGCGCGTCTGGAAGCGCCAAACGCGCCTACAGTGGTACTGGATGTCTTTGAGCATGAGCCCCGGGTTAACGCTGAACTGGTGGAAAAAGTATGGCTTGTCACTCCCCATATCGCAGGCTATAGCCTGGAGGGCAAGGTGCAGGGTAGTGAGGTGGTGTACCAGGCGCTGAGTCGCTATATGGGACTGCCCGCCCGCAAGAAGGCTGGTCAATTCCTGCCAGAACCAGCGTTGAGCAAACTCTCCTTTACCAGTGCTGCAGAAGAAATGGCGTCAGCCAATATTGCCATACGGTCCTGCTACGATCCGCGCCAGGATGACGCTCGCATGCGGCTGGCAATGGCGTTGCCGCCGGAGGATCGGGCGCAGGCCTTTGACCGGTTGCGCCGGGATTATCCGGTCCGGCGGGAGTTTTCCAGTTTGAAGATCCAGCTCAAGGGCACCAGTAAATCCATGCAGGATACTTTCCGGGCCCTTGGCTTCAAACTGAAGCTCTGACGTTCCTTCGAACGCGCCTGTTCGCGCCGATTACAGCTGCGCGCTCTTCAGAGCCTCGATCCGGCTGGCCAGCGGCGGGTGTGTCATGAACAGGGCGCTGATGCCCGCCCTTGCACCTCGATTGATGCCAAACGCCTGCAGGCTGTCGGGCATTTGATCAGGCACTTCGCTTTCCTGTTTCAGCCGCGCCAGGGCGTTGATCATGGCGCCACGGCCTGCCAGTTGCGCGCCAGCGATGTCGGCACGGTATTCCCGGCGACGCGAGAACCAGAACACAATGGTACTGGCAAGAATGCCCAGCACGATTTCCGCCACGATACTGACCACGAAGAAGCCGATACCATGCCCGCTTTCGTTCTTGAACACCACGCGGTCAACAAACGAGCCGATCACGCGGGACGCAAAAATCACGAACGTGTTCACCACACCCTGAATCAGCGCGAGGGTTACCATGTCGCCGTTGGCCACGTGGCCTATTTCGTGGCCCAGGACCGCACGAATTTCCTCCTTGTTAAAGCGGTGCAGCAGCCCCTCGCTGACGGCTACCAGCGAGTTGTTCTTGTTCCAACCGGTGGCAAAAGCATTGGATTGTGAAGCCGGGAAAATGGCGACTTCCGGCATACCGATGCCGGCATTTTCTGAAAGCTCGCGAACGGTGTCTACCAGCCAGCGCTCAGCCGGCGTACGCGGCGACTCGATCACCTTTGCCTTGGTGCTCCACTTAGCCACGGGCTTGGAAATCAGCAGCGATACAATGGCGCCGGCAAAGCCGAAGACCGCAGCGAAGGCAAGCAGCGAACCGTACTGGATACCGTTCTGGGCGAGATAGCTGTCAACACCCAGAAGTTTCAGGGTAAAACTGGCGACAAGAATGACGGCCAGGTTGGTGGCAAGAAACAGCAGAATACGCATCTTGAATCCCTTGTTGAATCGTCGGCCGCAGACCGCGGTTTGTGTCTGGGTATTTATATGTGGCCAGTGTGGCCATGTTCAACAGGTTTACGCCAATTTAATGATCGGACCGGTCGCAAAAGAACGTCGCCTGCATTACGCGGCTGATTTTTGCGGAGCTACCGCTTCGGAGGGCGTTGCGAAGCATGTGTATGTGCGTGGAAAAATCCTCGCGGATAGCCGGTGGCAGGTTCTGGCTGCTTTCAGAGTTGTTTTCTTCATGCAGATCTGGGCTGGCAGGCGAACTCAGGCGCACGAACGCCCGCTGGGTCAGAACGGCCTGGTCCAGGGCTTCCTGGCGGATGGTATCCACGTAGCGGAGCAGGCCTTCCTCAGCTAACCAGAGCAGGGTGCCGAAGCAGGCCATGTGCCGCTTGCTGTGGAGCCCGAACTCGTCTGGTTCGTCGGGGCCAGCAATGTCTTCCACAAACAGGTTCACCCGGCGGGGAAAGGCATTGTAGAGCTGAACCAGGGCGATTGCGGCGTCCTTGTAGAACTCTTCGATATGAATGTCCGCCATCAAGCCCCCTTCACAACTGGTAAGACGACAGGAAGTGTGCCAAACGCTTCATGGCATCCTCAAGGGCGTCCTCGCGGGGTAGGAAGACCACGCGCAGGTGTTGCTTGTCGTCGATGTTGAAGGCGGAACCCTGAACCAGGAGGATGCGCTCCTGCAGCAGCAGGTCCAGTACCAGCTTTTCGTCATTGACGATGGGGAAGCGCTTCGGGTCCAGCTTTGGAAACAGATATAGAGCGCCTTTGGGCTTCACACAGCTGACGCCTGGAATATCATTGAGCAGGTTCCAGGCGGTTTCCCGTTGTTCGAACAGGCGACCGCCCGGTGCCACCAGGTCTTCAATTGACTGGTAGCCCCCAAGTGCGGTCTGGATGGCCAGCTGTGCCGGTACGTTGGCACACAGGCGCATGTTGGAGAGCATTTCGATGCCCTCGATCAGGTCCCGCGCGCGGTGTTTGGCGCCGCTGATAATCATCCAGCCGGAACGGTAACCGGCGGCACGATAGTTCTTGGACAGGCCGTTATAGGTAAAGAACAGCACGTCATCCGCCAGTGACGCGGTGGGGACGTGTTCAGTACCGTCGTACAGGATTTTGTCGTAGATCTCATCTGACAGCACGATCAGGTTGTGCTGCCGCGCCAGTTCCACCACCTGTTCCAGCAATTCGCGGGAGTACACGGCGCCGGTGGGGTTGTTGGGGTTGATAAGCACGATAGCCCGGGTGCGGCGGGTGATTTTTTTGCGGATATCGTCGATATCCGGGAACCAGTCCTGTTGCTCGTCGCATCGGTAGTGAACCGGCTTGCCACTGGACAGGGTCACGGCGGCCGTCCAGAGCGGATAGTCAGGGGCCGGGATCAGAACCTCGTCGCCGGTATTGAGCATGGCCTGCATGGACATCACGATCATTTCGCTGACGCCGTTGCCCAGGTAGATATCGTCGATATCCACCTTGTCGATGCCACGTTGCTGGCAATAGTGCATCACCGCCTTACGCGCAGAGAACAACCCCTTTGATTCCACATACCCCTGGGCCAGGGGCATGTTGTGAATAACGTCCTGCTGGATTTCCTCGGGAACGTCCAGTTCGAAAGCCGCTGGGTTGCCGATATTGAGCTTGAGAACCCGGTGGCCCTCTTCCTCCAGCCGACGGGCTTCACGCAGAACCACGCCACGTATCTCGTAACACACGTTATCCAGTTTGGCGGATTTGAGATAGTTCTGCATAAGCCCGGTATTTCCTTAGATCGGTAAGATGACAAGTGCCATGTTTCAAAGACAAGCCTGTATTCTAGCGGAGCAACGGCCGGCGGCAACAGGCCAATTGTGATGAATTGTGGCACAAATGCGGAGATTTAACGCCCAAAGCTCACAGATTCCATGAACTGAGCGTGGCAACCGTGACGGAATCAGTTGTAAATAGGGTTGTGCAAAATATAATAGCGAAAAATACAAGGGAGGAATGTAATGAGCACCCAAAGCATCTACGACTTTAACGCGGCCGATATTCGCGGTGAGGAGCATTCCCTGGATGAGTTCCGTGGCAAAGTTCTGTTGATCGTAAACACGGCTAGCAAATGCGGTTTCACTCCCCAGTTTGAGGGTTTGCAGTCCCTGTACGTCGAGCTGAAAGAAAAAGGCCTCGAAGTGCTCGGTTTCCCCTGCAACCAGTTCCGGAATCAGGACCCGGCGGACGACAAGGCCATCAGCGAATTCTGTAGCCTTAACTACGGCGTGGACTTTCCCATGTTCGCAAAGATTGACGTCAACGGCCCTAATGCCCACCCGCTGTTTGAGTACCTGAAGCACAGTGCCAAGGGGCTGTTGGGATCGGAAGCTGTAAAATGGAACTTCACCAAGTTCCTGGTGAATCGTGAGGGTGAGGTGGTGCGTCGTTACCCGCCGACCACCAAGCCGTCTGCCATTCGCGCCGACATTGAAGCGTTACTGTGAACCATGACTGACGAAGACGACGTCCTGGCGCTGGATAATCAGCTCTGTTTTGCCCTCTACGCCGCCAACCGGGCAATAACCGCCCGCTATCGTCCGCTGCTGGCGGAACTGAATCTGACCTATCCGCAGTATCTGGTCATGTTGGTGTTGTGGGAAGCCGGGGAGAACGGACAGACGGTCAGGGTGTCTGACCTGGGTAAACGACTGCGCCTGGATTCCGGAACCCTGACGCCGCTGCTCAAACGTCTGGCTGAGCGTGATCTGGTCACCCGTTTGCGGGATACCACCGATGAGCGAGTGGTTACGGTCGCCCCCACTGAGAAGGGCAGTGCCATGCGCCAGCAGGCTCGGGACATTCCCGGCCGCCTGCTGTGTGGTACGGGCATTGATCAGGAGCGCATTGTGGAATTGAGGGAAGAGCTGCGATCTGTCCTCAGTCTTCTGGAGGCTGGGGAGGCGCCCAGCGGTCAATAATGGATTTCAGGTCGGCACGATTGTAAGGTTTGGTGATGTAGTCATTCATGCCGGACTCGAGGCAGTCGTCCCGGTCTCCCTGCATGACGTTGGCGGTGACCGCGATCACTGGCAGATCCTGCCACTCAGGGTTTTCACGAATATTGCGGGTGGCCTCATAGCCGTCCATCACCGGCATCTGGCAATCCATCAGTACAATATCGAATCTCCTTTCGCTTTGCTGCAAGGCTTCCAGTGCCTGCTTGCCGTTTTCGGCCAGGGTGACAGTGTGGCCCAGCTTTTTCAGCATGCTGCTGGCGACCACCTGATTAACCTGATTGTCTTCGACCAGAAGAAGATTCAGCGTGCGTGACACGCCAGCCGGGGTTTCGATGATTCTTGCCCTGTCCCCGGTGTCCAGCCCAGCTGCCCTGCACAGTGTTCGGTACAACTGCTCACGTCTGAGTGGCATCGACAGTATCTGACGATCTTTGGTGGGATGGGCGGAGCCGTCCCGGTCCACCAGAATAATGCCGGTGCCGGACCAGGACGATGCCAGTTGTGCCGCGGTCTCGTCGCTTTCGTTGGCGGCGATCATCAGAATTCCCTCTCCGTCGGGTGCCGCCTCGCGCAGTGGAATGCCCCAGGCTCTCAGTTGATGCTCGATGGGCGTGCGGTGCGGATAGTCCCGGGGCATCCCGATATCGACGCCTACCTGCTGAAGTAGGCCTGGAATAGCCGGCATCGACGGTTGGCTCTCCTGCTCATCGTGAACCGGCAGGGGCAGGTTCACAGTGAAGTGTGTGCCTTCGTGCTCCTCGGAATCTACCAGGATCTGGCCATGCATCCGCTCCACCAGTTGACGACACAGTGTCAGGCCCAGACCAGTGCCGCCATAGAGCCGGGTAGTGTCACTGTCAGCCTGTGAGAAGGGTGAGAATATCCTGTGCAGCCCTTCCTTGGACATGCCGATACCGGTGTCGACAACGTCAATGCGTACGTTGCCGTTGTAGCGGGTGGCGTGGATGCGGACGAAGCCTTGCTCGGTGAATTTAATAGCGTTACTGAGCAGGTTGTTCAGGATCTGCCGAGTTCGGGTGGGATCGCCAAGAAAGCTTTCGGGCAGGTCACAGTCGATGTCCGCCACAACGTCAATATTCTTGCGCCTGGCTTGTTGGGCATGCAGTGTCGCACATTCTTCCACCAGGTTGCGGAGTGAAAACGGGATGTTCTCCAGGCTCAATTTCCCGGCTTCGACCTTGGAGATGTCCAGGATGTCGTTTAACAGACCGAGCAAGCTCTGGCCGGCATTGAGCGCAATTTCCAACCGGTTTCGTTGTGCCTGTTCCATGTCGCCTTCCAGCGCCAGGCCCAACATCCCCAGAACACCGTTGAGTGGTGTGCGTATCTCATGGCTCATGCTGGCGAGGAAATTGGCACGGGCCCTGGCACGGCGTACAGCGTCCTCTTTGGCGCGAACCAGGGCGCGGTTGCCTCGCTGCAAGGCATCGTTCTTCTCGGAAATTTCCCGAGTGCGGTCTTCCACCTCCTGTTCCAGCTGGCTGGAGTAGTTCTTCATCGCACTTTCGGCCATCCTGAGCTGTGCGAGGCTGGAATCGATGGTTTCCAGATGCTGGTTGATGACACCCACCATCAGCCCGATCTCATCTTCACGATGATTCTCCGGCACAGGAAGCCGGACCTTCTCAGGCGTTTCAGCTTTGACCCGGCTCAGAGCACCGATGACGTTCAGCATGGGCCGGGTCAGCACAAAGAAGAAAATGAACAGCAGTGCAGCAGTCAGCACCAGGCTTTTCAGCAGGCCGCTGATGACGGTATAGCCCGCGCGTTGGAGGAACAGCAGGCCGTAGTGGTAGGTGTCGATGGTGACCGTGAGGCTCCCGAGGGAGAGGTCACTCAGCTGCGGTACCACCAGTTCCTGACTGAATACGCGGCTGTCACCAAAGAGCAGGTCGCTGATCCACCGATAGCGCGAATCCGGGCTGCTTTGGCTCGCCGCAGCCATGGTTTGGCCATTGTTATCGATAATACGGGCGTCGATGGTTGCGGGATGGCGAAGCAAGCCATCAAGAAGCTCTTCCGCAAGCCGGATGTCGATGTTGTAGGCGATCTGCGAAGCGGGGCTGTGACTGATTTCGATGAGCGCACGGATCTCCTGCTCCATGGAGTCCCTGGCGCTGAAATAATCGAGAGTGACCTGGACAATGTTGAGCACAAGGCCCAATACCATTGCGATTAAAACGGTGTCACGGGTCAGGCGATAGGATAGCCGCTTTTGGAATGCAGTTGTCACGGCGTTTCACGGTCCCTGTTGTAACGTTTCGGTGGTTTTCGCGGGGCGCCAGTTGGCGCCTAGTCGTCGTAGTCGGCTTTCTTGCGCCACTCATCGTCGTGGAGGAACGTATCCCATTCCTTGTCCAGGCTTGACTGGCCCGCGGCCGCGGCACTGTGTTCTTCGTCCCCCTTGATGGCTTCCAGTTCCTTGATGCGGGTACGGAAACTTTTCACGGCTTTCATGGCCATCGGGTTGTCCCTGGACTTGCCCATTTCGGTACTGGCCAGATGATAGGCGTGAATGGCCTTTCGAATCTGGTTCTGCTTCACATAATCGCGTGCCTGGAACACATGCAGGTCGGCGTGGGTCTTGTGCACCAGGAACAACACGAACTTCAGGTTTTTCTTGGCGGTGGCGCTATCAATCTTGCCGGCCTTGTGCATGCCCTCGATCATCTTGAACAGATTTTGCAGCAGCTCCTGGACATAGGTGGACTTTTCGGGGGAGTCGATCTTGATCGGAGTGCGCTTGTCTTCGCCGTCCATTACGGACTTTTTCAGCTGTTGTACAGCACTCAGTCGTTCTTCAACGGGCTGATCAGATTTCAGGGCCTGGAGGTCTTTGCAAGACTCCTCCATCCGCTTGATCAATAGCAGTTTCAAATCTGCAGTGAAATACTGGCCCGGGATTTCGGAGAGCAGGCGGCCGGCTCTTTTGTAGCTGTCTTCCAGAGCCGTTGTTTTACGAATACGCTCGATACGTGCGCGCTCTCGCATCTGACTGGCCACAATAATAATGATCGAAACGGTAACGACAGCCGCCAGTAGCAGCACAATCATTGTGGTATCCATCTTGTTGCAAACACTCCGGCTGAATGGACAGGCCACTGGCAGCTCCGGCCACAGAAAAAATCCGGAGAAATCCAGCAAGTATACGGAAGATTAGCAGAAAACCCCGGATGATTCCGTTCTGAAATGTGAAAGATTGCAGCTTCATATCAATCCGATGAATTGATACCCTGTTGACCATTATTCTAGTGAATAAAAGCCGTTTACGTGTTACTTCCGATAGGGGCCACGTCATGGACATTTCCCGGGTAGACCTCAATCTGCTTGTTTATCTCGATGTACTGTTGAGGGAGCGGAACGTCACCAAAGCCGCCAATCATCTTGGGATTACCCAGCCCGCGATGAGCAACGGCCTGCGCCGACTGCGGGACCTGTTCGGAGACCCGCTGCTGGTTCGTACCAGTGAGGGGATGACCGCAACCGAGCGTGCCACTGAGCTACAGCCACTGGTGCGGAGCATTCTGTCCGATATTGAGCAGGCGGTTCATGAGAAAACCGCGTTCGCGGCTATGGAAAGTCAGCGCGTGTTTCGGATCATGGCCAGTGACTACGCGGAATCCTGCCTGATGCCACGGGTACTTCGCCGGATTCGTCAGGAAGCGCCTCATGTGACTCTGGATGTTCTTACCCCCAGTGACGTGAGCTTCCTCGACGTGGAGCAGGGGCGCCTCGATATGGCGATCAACCGTTTTGACAAGATCCCCCAGTCGTTCCACCAGAAAACTCTGTGGACGGAGTACTTTGCCTGCCTGATGAACGCACGTAACCCGATACTCAAGGAGCCGTTTACCCTCGATACCTACCTGGACGCCAGTCATATCTGGGTCAGCAAGACCGGGTTTGGTGTCGGGGTGGGGGTGAACCCGAAAGACGTCCAGCGCCTGGGGTGGGTGGACGAGGCCTTGTCACTGATGGGCCGAAAACGCCAGATTTCCGTGTTTACGCGGCATTACCAGGTGGCGATGCTGCTGGCGGAGCAGCACGACCTGATCGCCACGCTGCCATGCCGGGCGGCCTGGTTGCAGAAAGACAACGCCAACCTGGTGGTTAAAGTGCCACCGTTCGAGATACCGCCGTTCGAGCTCAAAATGGCCTGGAGCCCGCTGTTGCAACACAACACGGATCACCAGTGGTTACGTAAGCTGATTGCCGAAGTGGCGGAAGAGGTAGACGCGGAATTTGCCCCGTTCGGAGCACAGTTTGAATCCACCGGGGTGCCCGGTATCCGCCACTCAGAGCGGTAGTTCTCGCAGTTCCAGAGAACTCCTTCCTGCATCCCACATGCGCTGGAACGACTCAGCGAGAAGTTTTACCCGGCCGCTGTTTGCAAACGTTGCAAAGCCTTCCGGCTTGTAGAAGTCATGCCGGTAAACCACGCCCTCGCGGTCCGCGAGCAGGAAGGGCTGGTCGTCCACCGGATAATCCTCGTTCACCAGCCTCAGTTCAATCCGGCTGGGCAGGCGGCGCATCAATTCAACAATCTGGTGACGGCGTTGGACCAGCGGCTTGTCATCGTGAATCAGAAGCCGCACGTCACTGAGCCGATGTCGACGGGCCAGGCCGGATATCAGTTCCCGGAAGCGCAGGCGGTCATAGAGATCATGGTCCAGCACCCGGTCATACAGCCAGATCCGCTGACGCGCCTGGCCAGTCAGGGAGTCGATCAAATCTACCATGGTGCTCTCGCGGTCAAACAGCCAGGCGTCCCGATCTTCACCCAACAACATGGGATTCTCACGGGTTGAATAGGCGTCGTTCATCAGCTTCGGAGCGAGGCAGCGCATGTCGACATGGGGGATTCCGGCGTCGTCGTAGAGGTCGGAACACACGTGAAAGCCCGAGCGTTGGTAGAAGGGGATGGCGTGTTCCTGGGCGGAAAGTTGCAGCTCGGTGAAACGCTCTGCGGTTTCGGAGACAAGATGGCGTAGCAGGACTTCACCCAGACCCTTGCCCCGGTGTGCCGGAAGAATAGCCATGCGGCCGATGTGTGCCGTTTCCTCCAACGTGGAGAACAGGCGGGCGACGCCAACGGGGGGGTTGTCGGG
>NZ_DELU01000022.1:198016-217783 GCF_002352785.1 Marinobacter sp. UBA2688 | reverse complement strand
AAGGCGGGCGACGCCAACGGGGGTGTTGTCGGGTAATACCATCAGGTAGTGGTCGGCAATTTCGTCGGTGTCGTCCCACTCCAGTTCCGGTGGGACTTTTTGCTCGTCCACGAATACGGACTGGCGGATGTTCCGGACATCGGCCGGCGCCAGTTGCCAGCTGTATTTTCGAACCCGTACGTTCATGCTGCCTTCACCCAGGTTTCAGTCAGATGTCAGTCAAAGTACAGAGAGCCCTGGTTGACGAGTGTGCTCAGAAGACCCTGTATGGCATCGTCACCGGCAAAGCTGGCCAGTGCGCCCATGTCCGGGCGAGCGCTGGCACAAAGAAGGGGTGCCAGGGGCCGTGCGTCGCCCCGAAGCAGGAACTGCTCACCGTCCACGAACAGGGCGGTTTCGTCCTCGAAGTCATGGTAGGCGAAACGTGAGCCCTCGTTCCAGCGCAATGGGTTGCCGGCCGCAATCAACTCGCCCAGCAACTCTGGTGTGACCGGTTCTTCCGCGGGCACAACGATTTCCAGACTCTTGGGTGCCGTTGAGTACTGGCCGAACCAGAGTGCCAACTGGCGTTGATCACTGAGTTGGTCGCGGATGAGGCGGTCAAGCCGATGGATAACGTCGGGCTTGATGGCGCCGGGGTTGTCCTGGACCTTCAGGTCCGGATCATCCAGGTGTTCAGAGGCATCGGAGCGGCTGCACAGGAAGTCGGTGAAGCCTGTCAGTACATCGTCGACCGTAGGCGCGCGGAACCCGATAGACAGGGTGATGCAGTCGTCCTCGGCGACCCCGTGGTGGCCAACGCCCGGCGGCAGGTACAGCATGTCTCCCGGTGCCAGGGTTACCGTTTCCTCGCCGTCCCAGCTGCTCAGGATTCGTAGCGGCGTACCGTCCACGCGCGGCGAGGTGTGGTCACAATGGCCGCCAAAGGTCCAGCGACGGTGCCCCTCGGCTTGCAGAAGGAAGACATCGTACTGATCGTAGTGGGGGCCTACGCTGCCACCTTTTGGCGCGTAGCTGGCCATAATGTCATCCAGCCGCCAGTTGGGTACGAAGCGGAATTCGTCCAGCAGGTCCGCAAAGTCAGGAACCCAGTGGTCAAGACCCTGAACCAGCAGTGTCCAGTGGCTGTCTGGCAGTTTACTGAAACGCTCGGGCTCGAAAGGGCCGTTGTGCAACTGCCAGGGTTTGCCGTTGTCGTCCTCGATCACAATCCGCGATTCAACAGCGTCCTCACAGGCCAGTCCTGCCAACTCGTCGGCCGAGACAGGGCACTCAAAGCCCGCAAAGGCCTGGCGGATGACCAGTGGTTTTTTTTGCCAGTAGTCCCGCAGGAATTCCTGGGCGGGCATTCCGCCGGGCAGTTGCATGGTTCAGATATCCCGTGCCTGTTGCGTGGCGTTGCCAATGTAAGAGCCGGGAGTGAGTTCCATCAGTTCCGCCTTGGCGGCATCGGGAATGTCCAGTGACTCCACAAAGGCCTTGATCACATCCGGTGTCATGGCTTTGCCACGGGTCAGCGCCTTCAACTTTTCGTAGGGCTTCTCGATGTTGTACCGGCGCATAACGGTCTGGATCGGCTCCGCCAGGACTTCCCAGGCGTGATCCAGGTCTTCGTCCAGGCGTGCCGGGTTGATTTCCAGCTTGCCCAGGCCTTTCAGGGAGGCCTCGTAGGCAATCAGGCTGTGTGCGAAACCCACGCCGAGGTTGCGCAGAACGGTTGAGTCGGTCAGGTCACGCTGCCAGCGGGAAATCGGCAGCTTGGCAGACAGGTGGCTGAACAGGGCGTTGGCAATGCCCAGGTTGCCTTCAGAGTTCTCGAAATCAATTGGATTGACCTTATGGGGCATGGTGGACGAGCCTACTTCGCCTTCCACGGTTTTCTGCTTGAAGTAGCCCAGGGAAATATAACCCCAGATATCCCGGTCCAGATCGATCAGAATGGTGTTGAATCGAGCAATGGCGTCGTAGAGCTCTGCGATGTAATCGTGGGGTTCAATCTGGGTGGTGTACGGGTTCCAGTCCAGGCCCAGGCTTTCAATGAATTCCTTGGCGTTCTGGGCCCAGTCGATGGATGGGTAGGCAGACAGGTGGGCATTGTAGTTGCCTACGGCCCCGTTGATCTTGCCCATCAACTCCACGGCGCGAATCTGTTTCACCTGCCGGCGTAAGCGGTGAACCACGTTGGCCAGTTCCTTGCCGACGGTGGAGGGCGAGGCCGTCTGGCCATGGGTGCGGGACAGCATGGGTTGTTCCGCGTGCTCATGGGCCAGCTCCGCCAGCCGGTCAACGATGCGCTCCATGGCCGGCAGCAGGCCGTGGTCCAGACCTTCGCGCAACATCAGGGCATGGGAGAGGTTGTTGATGTCCTCGGAGGTACAGGCAAAATGCACGAATTCAGTAACGGCGTGCAGTTCCGGAACCTCGGAGATCTTTTCCTTGATGAAGTATTCCACCGCCTTTACGTCATGGTTGGTGGTGCGTTCAATGCCCTTGATCCGTTCCGCGTCTGCCAGCTTGAACTCCGAGATCATGCGATCCAGAAACTGGTTGGCGTCGGCGGAGAAGGCAGGCACTTCGGTGATGCCGGGATGGGCCGCCAGTTTCTGCAGCCAGCGGAGCTCAACGGTCACGCGGTTCCTGATCAGGCCATATTCACTGAAAATGTCACGAAAAACGCTGACTTTACTGCCATAGCGTCCATCGACCGGGGAAATGGCGGTCAGGGCGTTGAGTTCCATCGAAAACCTCTCAAGTCATCAAAGATACGGTCAAAAGAAAAAACTGGGGGCGCATATGATACACCAGTGGTGGCCGGGATTCAGTCGTAAACCGAGCGGTTTGCCTTCTCCGCCAATTCCCGGGCGGTCATGATGACCTTGCGACGAGTGAAGATAAGCTGCCAGCGGCGGCCGCCGGTCTGGTGCCAAAGGACGGCGGAGCGAATCCCAGCCAGTAACAGGGCACGTACTTTGGCCGCATTCTCCTCGCGTTGAAGAATCGTGGGCTCACCGCTGACCTGGATACGCTGGCGGAAGGTGCTGATGGTGTCCGTGTAAATCGACGCCACGTTGGCAATCAGGTTGCTGTGGCTGTAGCCGAAATGGCTTGCGGTGTGCCGGGCCTGGTCGATCCGGCTGCCGATTACATCCAGCATGTCGCTGTTTTGACGAAGCTTGGAAGAGAGGTTGATCAGGTTCAGGGCGTAACGCAGTACTTCAATGTCCTGCTGTTTGCTCTGTTGGCTCATTACGCTGGCGAGGGTGGAAAGGCCTTCACGCAGGTCCTTCAGTTCACCGCCGAACACATCCAGGGTCGTTTCAGGTTGCGTGGCGAACAGTGAGCGCAGGCAGGTTTCAAAGCTGGACTCCGCGCACTGGCCGGAATGGGCTATTTGCTGGACCAGAGCAGAGGCCTGGAAGACGCCCGCCAGAGCCAGGGTCTGGTCGTGTATCGATCGGCTCATGCGCCGGCTCCTTCCGCCTTGTTGTCAGTTCCTGTGGGCGTCTGCTCACCGTCCCGCCAGGTTTGTTCGATAACGCCGCCACCAAGGCAGACCTCGTCGCGGTAAAACACGACAGACTGACCCGGAGTGACGGCGCGCTGTGCGTCGTCAAAGACAACCCTGAACCCGTTGTCCAGGGCTGTTACCGTGCAGTCCTGGTCCGGTTGGCGGTAGCGGGTCTTGGCTTTGCAGCGGAACTCCGCAGCCGGAGCTTCGCCGGCAATCCAATCCACCGGTCCGCTGATCAGTCCGCGAGAAAACAGCAGGGGGTGATGCTTGCCCTGAACGGCAACCAGTACGTTGCGGGACAGGTCTTTTTCCGCGACGTACCAGGGCTCGTCGCCAAACTCACTCAAGCCACCAATGCCGAGGCCCTGACGCTGGCCAATGGTGTGGTACATCAGGCCCTGATGGCGGCCGATCACCTGGCCATCGGGGGTCTCGATATTTCCGGGCTGCGCGGGAATGTACTGTTTGAGGAAATCCCGGAATTTGCGTTCCCCGATAAAGCAGATACCGGTGGAGTCTTTCTTGTCGTGGGTGATAAAGCCCTGTTCGGCGGCAATGCGCCGTACTTCCGGTTTTTCAAGCTCGCCCACTGGAAAGAGCGTACGGGCAATACGTTCGCCGGAGACGGCGTGCAGGAAGTAGCTCTGGTCCTTGTTGGGGTCAAGGCCCTTGAGCAGTTCGGCTCCGCCACTGCCGTCGTTCAGAGGGCGCTGGCGGGTGTAGTGGCCGGTGGCAATGTAGTCAGCGCCCAGGGTAATGGCGTAATCGAGAAACGCCCGGAACTTCACTTCCTTGTTGCAGAGGATATCGGGATTCGGGGTCCGGCCAGCCTTGTATTCCGACAGGAAGTGCTCGAATACCCGATCCCAGTATTCCGCCGCAAAGCTGGCGGTGTGCAGCGTAATACCGATGGTTTCCGCCACCGCCTGAGCGTCCGCCAGGTCGGTCATGGCGGTGCAGTATTCGGTGCCGTCATCCTCGTCCCAGTTTTTCATGAACAGGCCTTCCACCTGGTAACCCTGGTCCTTCAGGAGCCAGGCTGCCACGGAAGAGTCTACGCCGCCGGACATGCCGACAATCACTCGGGTATTTTCAGGTGCTTTAGTCATGTCTGGGTCTGTCGGGATCAAAGGGGCGGATTCTAGCATTTAAGCCAGGTTACGTCTGCGGCTCGACAATGACATCCAGGGGAAAGCGGCGTCCGTTTCGGTAATCTTCTATGCATTGCATGACCAGAGGGCTCCGAAGTTTGTCGGCCTGTGAGCGGATTTCACCGGGTGTTAACCAGTGGGCAGCGATAATGCCGTCGTCCAGCTCATCGGTCACGCGGCCCAGGGCCCTGGCTGAGAAGCAAAACCGGTAGTAGGTAACGCCGTTGGCGGGGGCCTTGTAGGTATAGACGCCAAGAAAGTGTTCAGGGACCACCTCCCAGCCAGTCTCCTCCAGGGTTTCCCGCTGCGCTGCGTCAAGGATCCTTTCGCCTTCCTCTACGTGGCCCGCGGGCTGGTTGAGCACCACCTGACCATGGCTGAGTTCCTCAACCAGCAAAAAACGGCCATGGTCATCTTCAACAATAACGGCAACTGTGGCGTGGGGTGTCCAGGTCATGGGCGGGGTCGCCTCCGGGGTGCGTGTTTGCGGGGTTTCGCCGCCTTCCGCGCCGCGGTTCCAGGCGGGGGCGAAGGCGCATGTACGGATGTTGCCCTGTATTCGCCGGGCGAAAGCCCGTCCAGGGTCCAGTCTCCAATACCATAGCGAACCAATCGTAGGGTAGGGAAGCCGACTGCCGCCGTCATGCGACGGACCTGCCGATTTTTACCTTCGGTGATGGTGATCTTCACCCAGCTCGTGGGGATCGATGCTCTGTAGCGTACTGGCGGGTTTCTGGGCCAGATCTCCGGCGGAGCCATCGTCGTAACTTCGGCTGGGCGAGTCTTACCGTCTTTGAGTTCCACGCCTTCGCGCAGTTTCTTCAGTGCCGTTTCGCTGATCTCGCCTTCAACCTGAACCCAATATGTCTTTGGCATTTTCAGCCGGGGAGAGGCAATTTGATGCTGCAGTTGCCCGTTGTCCGTTAGCAGCAAGAGACCTTCCGAATCATAGTCAAGCCGCCCGGCAGGGTAGACAGCGGGGATCTTGAGCCAGTCGGCAAGGGTGGCGCGGAGGGTGCCATCCGTGCCGCCTTTCTCGTCGGTGAACTGGCAAAGCACCCGGAACGGTTTGTTGAACAGAATCAGCGTTGCCATGGTGGCAAATGAACCTTGATTTAGGGAATCGAATTTGAACAGGCGCATTATGCCAGAAGTAGGGAGAGAGGGGGTTGGGGAGGAGGGCCCGGTCGCCCCATCTGGTTGCGGAACGACCGAACGTCCGGACACAGGCTAACTGGCCGGTCATTGTGGGCCGGTGTTATCTGCCTGGGCAGTGGTGGCGTCAGCCGTCAAGCGTTTGCCGCGCGGGGCTGATCCTGGTATCCACTGTCCTGATTCTGTTCCACGTCGTCGTCACTGCCGGACGTTTTCTCAGAAGCGTTCTCTTGGGAACTCTGCTTCTGTGGCTGCTCCTCCGGAACGATGTTGACCGCGTGGATCCCCTTGTCGCTGGGCTTTTTATCGAAGGTGACGGCCTGGCCGGCCTTTAAGGTTTTGTAACCTTCCATTTGCACTGAAGAGAAGTGAGCAAACAGATCGTCACTGCAGCCTTCCTCGATAATGAAGCCATAACCCTTGGCATTGTTAAACCACTTTACTTTGCCTCTTGGCATGATGAACTCCCCTGTTCTTTCACTGTCAGTGTCTTTGTTATTGATGTTATTGCCGAGCGTTTTGCCTTGCACGGATTGCAGCCTGTTATAGGCTTCTTACGCCAATTTACAATATTTTACATTGCTATCGTACTGTTGACCAATATTCGCTCAGAGTCAATAGCAGTTATAGCCGGAATGTATGGTTGAACCGGGGCCGGAGCCTGTATCATGGCGAGATTGATAACCAGCGCACGTCCGGTTACCGGAGGTACCTTGAAAACCGGGCGGCAGACAACCATCTTTAAGCAGAGGCACCGATTTCCGGTAAAGAATCATGCGGACTATCCAGAATTCTCTACTAGTATTAAATCAGGGGGAGGACGAACAGCCAGGACGTCAGGACGATGTCAGTGTTGCTCCCGAGAAGCCCGCCCTCAAGCGCCCCGCGCGCTTCAGGGTTCTGCTTCTGAACGATGACTACACACCCATGGACTTTGTAGTGGATGTGTTGATGAAGTTCTTCGGAATGAACGAAGAAAAGGCGACGCAGGTGATGCTGCTCGTCCATACGCAGGGAAAGGCTGTATGCGGGGTATATACCCGGGACATCGCGGAAACAAAGGCGGCACAGGTGAACCAGTATTCCTCGGAATGCGAACATCCGCTCCTTTGCGAGATTGAACGTGCGGACTGATAGACCTTGGGGTGGCCCATGCTGAGCAAAGATCTTGAAATTACATTGAATGCGGCTTTCAAAAGTGCCCGCGACAAGCGTCATGAATTCATGACCGTCGAGCACCTTTTGCTGGCCTTGCTCGACAACGAATCGGCAGTGGGCGTCCTGAAAGCATGCGGTGCAGACCTGGCCCGGCTTCAGGAAGAACTCGTAGAGTTTGTGGATTCAACCACACCACTGATCCCCAGCAACGACAGCGAGCGGGAAACACAACCCACGCTCGGATTCCAGCGCGTGCTACAACGTGCTGTATTTCACGTACAATCCTCTGGCAAGAAGGAGGTAACCGGTGCCAATGTGCTGGTGGCCATCTTCAGTGAGCAGGAGAGCCAGGCGGTGTATGTGCTCAAGAAACAGAGCATCGCCCGCATTGACGTGGTGAATTTTGTTTCCCATGGCATCTCTCGCGTTCAGGGTGCCGAAGATCAGGAGGGTCACGATCAGGCGTCTCATGATGAAGCCGCAGAAGAAGGCGGTGCATCACGTCCGCTGGAAAGCTACGCAACCAACCTGAATGACCAGGCCCGCCAGGGCCGCATTGACCCGCTGATCGGACGTGAACACGAAGTCGAGCGGGTGGTTCAGATACTGGTTCGCCGTCGCAAGAACAATCCGCTGCTGGTGGGCGAAGCGGGTGTGGGCAAGACAGCGATTGCCGAAGGCCTTGCCAAGCGCATTGTGGATAGCCAGGTGCCGGAGATCATTTCTGACGCGGTGGTCTATTCACTTGATCTCGGTGCCCTGCTGGCTGGCACCAAGTACCGGGGTGATTTCGAGAAGCGGCTGAAGGGGCTGCTTGCAGAATTGAAGAAAGAGAAGCATGCGATTCTGTTCATCGATGAAATCCATACCATCATCGGTGCCGGTTCCGCGTCCGGCGGTGTGATGGATGCCTCCAACCTGCTCAAGCCCATGCTGAGCTCAGGGGAAATCCGGTGCATTGGCTCCACCACCTTCCAGGAATTCCGTGGCATTTTCGAGAAGGACAGCGCGCTGGCTCGCCGCTTCCAGAAGATTGATGTGAACGAACCCAGCGTTGAGGATACCTACCAGATCCTCAAGGGGCTGAAGTCCCATTTCGAGAAGCACCATGACCTGAAGTACACCGATCAGGCACTGCGTGTGGCGGCGGAGCTGTCTGAACGCTACATCACCGATCGCCACCTGCCGGACAAGGCGATTGACGTAATCGACGAAGCCGGTGCCCATCAGCGTCTGCTGGCGGTGGCCAAACGCAAGAAGACAATCGACGTGTCGGAAATCGAGGATGTGGTGGCCAATATCGCCCGCATCCCGCCGAAGAACGTATCCACCAGCGACAAGGACCTGCTGCGCAATCTGGAGCGGGATCTCAAGATGGTGGTCTTCGGGCAGGATCCGGCTATCGAGTCATTGTCCACCGCCATCAAGCTGGCCCGTGCCGGCCTGAAGGCGCCGGAGAAGCCGGAAGGTGCCTTCCTGTTTGCCGGCCCCACGGGTGTGGGCAAGACCGAAGTCACCAAGCAACTGGCCAAGGTGTTGGGTATCGAGCTGGTGCGCTTCGACATGTCCGAGTACATGGAGCGGCATACCGTGTCCAGGTTGATCGGTGCGCCTCCGGGCTATGTCGGGTATGACCAGGGTGGTCTGCTGACGGAATCCGTGAGCAAGCATCCGCATTGTGTGCTGTTGCTGGATGAGATCGAGAAGGCTCATCCGGAGGTCTTTAACCTGCTTCTGCAGGTGATGGATCACGGTACGCTCACGGATAATAACGGTCGTAAGGCGGATTTCCGTCATGTGATCCTGGTGATGACCACCAACGCCGGTGCTGAAAGCATGGCCCGCCGTTCCATTGGCTTCAGCGAGCAGGACCACAGCACGGATGGTATGGAAATCATATCCAAGACCTTTACGCCGGAGTTCCGCAACCGCCTGGATGGCATTATCCAGTTCGGTGATCTCCAGCCGGCCACCATCACCCACGTGGTGGACAAGTTCCTCACGGAATTGCAGGCGCAGTTGGACGAGAAGCACGTGGTGCTCCACGTTGACGACGCCGCGAAGGAATGGCTAGCCGAGAAGGGCTACGATGTCACCATGGGGGCACGCCCGATGGCTCGCCTGATCCAGGACAAGATCAAGCGGCCCCTGGCGGAACAGATCCTGTTCGGCCGGCTGTCGGAGCATGGTGGTGATGTCCACATTCACCTCAAGGATGGTGAACTGGAGTTCGAGTATGAGGACGAACCGGCTGAGGCTGTGTAAGCAGCCCTGAGCGATTCTTCTCCTCCTGGAAAGGCCATGCTGGAAACAGCATGGCCTTTTTTTGTCACTGGCCGACCATCAATTGACTCTGTTGAAGGGCCAGCCCTGACATTGTCGTCAATCCAATTGCTCCGCTTCTCTGTCAAATTGTTGTCTGACAGTCAGATTACCTGACGCGTAGGCGCCGTGGTCTGTGTTTCCGTGAAACAACAATGATAAGGAGAACCGGGAAATGAAAGCGTTATCCATGCTTTTGCTGGTTGTGCTCGGGCTTTCCGGCTGGAGCAATGCAGGCGCGAGTGAGCGCCGTGAGTTCTGTGTATTTGATGTCGCCGGAGCAAGTGGATTTGTCTACCGTACGTTGCAGGATTACCACCGCAAGGCCGCATTGGCCGGCGTAGGCCTTAACCTGCGTCCCTACACCGATGAAGATCAGGCCGTCGCAGATTTAAGAGCTGGGCGTTGCGACATTGTGGCGGTGACCGATATGGGCGCCCGTAAATTCAACGATTTTTCAGGCTCCATCAGTGCCATCGGTGCGGTTCCCTATTATGAAGACCTGAAAGTGCTGCTCCATATTCTGGCCAGCCCCAGGGTTGACCGTCATCTTGAGCAGAATGGCTACGAGGTGTTGGGTGTGACGCCGATGGGAGCGGCTTACCTGTTCGTGAACGACCGGGCGATTGACCACGTGGAGGCTCTGGAGGGAAAGCGCATCACGGTGTTCGAGGGGCACCACGATGCCCGTCATATGGTTGAGTATGTTGGCGCGGTGCCGGTTGCGGCGAAAATTTCCGACTTTGCCAGCCTGTTCAATTCCGGCGAGGCTGATATCAGTTATGCGCCGGCGGCTGCCTACGAGGTGCTGGAGATGTTCCGGGGCATGGGCAGCAAAGGTGGTATTGTCGATTATCCGGTAGGGCAGGTAACCGTTCAGTTGATCGCCCGGGCGGATGAGTTCGACGACGCTTTTGTCAGGAAGTCACGGCGGATCATGTCCAGGCTCTACCCGGAGGCCATGCGCATTGTGAGGCAGTACGAACGGTCGATTCCCGAGGAGCGCTGGGTCAAGATTTCACCTGAAGCCGTCCGGGGTTACCAGGAAATGTTGCGCAGCGTGAGGATTGATATGCAGCAGTCCACGGAAGACTCGGGCATGCTGGCTGCGGGTGTGTACCATGACGACATGATGACGATACTGCGGAAGGTGCGGTGTTATACCAATCCAGGCGCGATGGAATGCTCGGCGGACAACCGGGAGTAGCGGCCTGGCATGGAAAGGCCTGAAAATAAAAAGCCCCGATATTCGGGGCTTTCAAGTCTCATACAGCTATCAGCGGGCGCGGTACACGATGCGTCCTTTGCTCAGGTCGTAGGGGGTCAGTTCTACCTTGACCTTGTCGCCTGTCAGAATACGGATATAGTTCTTGCGCATCTTGCCAGAAATGTGAGCGGTCACAATATGGCCGTTTTCGAGTTCAACCCGGAACATGGTGTTTGGAAGCGTATCAACAATAACGCCTTCCATTTCAATAGCATCGGACTTCGCCATTCAGTAAAAACCTCGTAAATTGGCTTGCTGTGATTTTAAATTGCGCAATTCTGCCTGATTTACCGCCATTTGGCAAAATCAGTTCACTTCCATGGTGTGCCATTGCCCGTCCCGAAGCGCTTCGATCGGGCGGAATCGTGTTTTATAGTTCATTTTCCGACATTCTTCGATCCAATACCCCAGATACAGGTGCGGAAGCCCCAGCCGTTTTGCTTCCTCTATCTGCCAAAGCACCGCAAAGGTGCCCAGGCTTCGGCTTTCGTAGGCAGGATCAAATACGGTATAGATGGCGGACAGGCCTTCGTCCAGCATGTCCACGGCGGCCAGGCCCACCAGGTTGTCTCCGTCCATGATTTCGACAAACCAGGAATCGGTGGCGCCTTCCACCAGGAACGACATGAACTGTTCACGGGAGGGTGGGTACATGTCGCCGTCAGAGTGCCGTTGTTCAATGTAATGGGCGTAGAGGCTGTAATACCGTTCCGAAAAGGTTGCCTTGACCATGCGGCAACTAAGATCGGCGTTCTTTTTCATGACCCTGCGTTGGCTGCGGTCAGGCTGGAACTCTTCCACCTTGAGCCTGACAGGAACACAGGCATTGCAGCTTTCGCAGTGGGGGCGATAGTAATGCGAGCCACTTCGACGGAAGCCCAGGGCGGTCAGTTGGCTGTACAGCCGCTTGTCCACATGGGCCCTCGGGTCGACGAACATGGTGGTTGCTTCGCGATCTGGCAGGTAACTGCAGTCGTGGGCCGGCGTGGCAAAAAACACCAGGGTCCTGAGATTGCTCATTCACACCTCCGGGCCGGGCCACTGCCACCGGAAGCCCCAGTCGCTGTGGTCCGGACTACTGTCGACGCATGTCCTGAGTATAGATAAAAATTCGCTGCGTGGGATACTTCGCGCACCCATTCGCAACAGATGGCCGCTTTCCACCTGGCAATCCATAATCTGATAGCCCCAATCCCGGAGTTGATTGGCCAGATGGACCATCAATACTTTCGAGGCGTTGGTTTCCAGTGAAAACATGGACTCACCAAAAAAGCAGCGGCCAATGGCCAGGCCGTACATTCCCCCGGCCAGTTCTCCCTTTGGATTCCATACTTCTATGGAGTGGGCTACCCCCTGTTTGTGAAGCTGGCCATAGCTGTCAATCATATCCTGGGTGATCCAGGTGCCTTCGGCACGGGTGTTGGCGCAGAGGCGGATGATGCGGGGGAAAGCCTGGTCGGCGGTGATGGTGAAATAGCCGCGGTTGAGGGTGCGCCGGAGGCTTCTGGAGATGTGGATCTCTTCCGGGAAAAGGACGCATCTGGGGCTGGGGGACCACCAGAGTATGGGCTGGTCGTCGCTGAACCAGGGGAAGATGCCGTTGCGGTAGGCGAGTTTGAGCCGCTCGGTGGATAGGTCACCGCCCAGTGCCAGCAATCCGTCGGGGTCGTCCAGGGCCTGTTCGGCGGGGGGGAACCAGAGTTGGTCGGGGTCTAGCCAGGGTAGTGACGTCATCTCGGTCCGGAGTTAGTACTCGAGTGTTGGTGGAGTCGGCGAGTGGTCACGGATGTCTGAAACACGCTCGAGCACGTCCGTGTGGCGCTTGGGCTCCGCCATCCATGGCTCCGCACAGTTTCAGACATCCGTAACCACTCGCCTTTTCGGGCCTCGGAGGTGCCTGCCCTGAACCACTTCCGAATAAGTTTCTCGGTTAAACTCAGTCTTGGTCCAGAAACTTTTCGGCGTCAAGTGCTGCCATGCAGCCGAAGCCTGCAGATGTCACGGCCTGGCGGTAGACGTGGTCGGCTACGTCGCCGGCGGCGAAGACGCCGGGGATGCTGCTCTGAGTGGCCATGCCTTCTAGGCCGGAGCGGATTTTGATGTAGCCGTTTTCCATATCCAGTTGGCCCTGGAACAGGTCGGTGTTGGGTTTGTGGCCGATGGCGATGAAGACGCCGGCCAGGTCCATTTCCTGGGTGGATTCGCCCTTGGTGCTTTTGATGCGCATGCCCGTGACGCCGGTGCCGTCGCCGAGGACTTCGTCCAGGGTGTGGTCCCAGACAATGTTGACGTTGCCGTTTTCGGCTTTTTCGAACAGTTTGTCCTGCAGGATTTTTTCAGCACGCAGGCTGTCGCGGCGGTGTACCAGGGTGACTTCGTCGGCGATGTTGGAGAGGTACAGCGCTTCTTCGACGGCGGTGTTGCCGCCGCCGATGACGGCGACTTTCTGTTTTTTGTAGAAGAAACCGTCGCAGGTGGCGCAGGCGGAGACGCCCTGGCCCTTGAATTTTTCTTCCGAGTCCAGGCCCAGGTACATGGCGGAGGCGCCAGTGGCGATGATCAATGCATCGCAGGTGTATTCGCCGCTGTCACCCTTGAGGCGGAAGGGACGGTTACGCAGGTCGGCTTCGTTGATGGTGTCGTAGACCACCTGGGTCTCGAAGCGCTCCGCGTGTTTGAGCATACGTTGCATCAGCTCAGGGCCCTGTACGCCATCGTTGTCGCCCGGCCAGTTGTCCACGTCGGTGGTGGTGGTCAGCTGTCCGCCCACTTCGATACCGGTGATCAGCGTGGGTTTCAGGTTGGCACGGGCGGCATAGACGGCAGCGGTGTAGCCGGCGGGGCCGGAGCCTAGGATGATCAGTCTGGAGTGCTTGGTTTCGCTCATTGTGGTTCTCTCGCTAACGAATCTGGACGTGTTGCGCTGGCCGCGTTTTCACGTAATCGGTACGTTCGTCCGGGGGCTGGCCCGGAGGAAAAGGGCAAAAGGCTAACATGAACAGGATTGGTTTCCAGTTGTTTTGCCCAATTCATTCCATTAAGTGATGCTATCTATTCAATGACAGAGACGGAGGTCAGAAGTTGCCTTACTCTCTCCGCGCTCTTTCCGGACTCGCCCTGTTCCAGGCGGTGTTCGGCGACCGCCGGAAAGACCGCCTGGATGTCGTCCGGTAAGACATGGTGGCGCCCATCCATCAGGGCCCATGCCCGTGCGGCGCGCACGAGCCCAAGCCCGGCCCGGGGCGATAGTCCGTACAGCAGGCCGGGCATGCGCCGGCTCTGTTCCAGCAGGCGTTGTACGTAGTCCAGCAGTGCGGGGCTGGTGGACACCCGGTTGACGGCGTCCTGGAGGGTTTGCAGGTTTTCCGAAGAAAGCAGTGATTGCAGTCTGTCGGTCATGACCCGGCGGTCTTCACCTTCCAGCAGTTCCCTTTCGGCGCGCGGGTCGGGGTAGCCCAGCCGTATGCGCATCAGGAACCGGTCAAGCTGGGATTCCGGTAACGGGTAGGTGCCTCCCTGCTCGATGGGGTTCTGTGTGGCGATAACGAAGAACGGGTGGGGCAGGGGGCGGGTTTCGCCTTCGATCGAAACCTGCCGTTCCTCCATGGCTTCCAGCAATGCACTCTGGGTTCTGGGAGACGCGCGGTTGATTTCATCAGCCAGCACAACCTGCGCGAAGATCGGTCCGGGATGGAACACCAGGCTCCCCGCTTGCTTGTCGTACATGGAGAAGCCAAGCACGTCAGCCGGTAACAGATCATTGGTAAACTGGATGCGCTGGTAGGTCAGGCCCATGACCTTGGCCAGTGCGTGGGACAGGGTGGTTTTGCCCATTCCCGGAATGTCTTCAATCAGCAGGTGGCCCTTGGCCAGCAAGCCGCAGAGTGAAAGCCGTACCTGGTGATCCTTGCCCAGCAGTATGCTGTTTAACTCGCGGATAACCGTGTCGGTCAGTTTTTTCATGAAGTGTTTAGTCCCTTACCCGCTTGAGAATGTCACCGTAGGCGTCGATGCGCCGATCCCTGAAATACGGCCAGATGCGACGAATCGATTCACTGCGAGAGCGATTAATGGTGGCGGACAGTAGGGTTTCCGACTTGTCGTCGGCACGGGCCAGGAATTCTCCCTGGGGTCCGCAGATGAAGCTGTTGCCCCAGAAACGAATGCCGTCAGAGTTGCCTGAAGGGTCTGGTTCCGTGCCGACTCGGTTTGGCGCGATGACCGGAAGGTTGTTCGCAACCGCATGGCCGCGTTGAACGGTTACCCAGGCATCCAACTGGCGCGCTTGTTCCTCCGGGTCGTCGGTGACGTCCCAGCCAATGGCCGTGGGATAGATCAATACCTCTGCGCCGGCCAGGGCCATTAGGCGGGCGGCTTCTGGATACCACTGGTCCCAACACACCAGCACACCCAGCCGACCCACGGAGGTGTCAATGGGGGTGAAGCCGTTGCGGCCGTCGTTGAAGCTGGCGTCGCCCGGGGTGAAATAAAACTTTTCGTAGAAGCCGGGATCGTCGGGAATATGCATCTTGCGGTAGAGGCCGGCGATGTTTCCATCCCGCTCAAAAACGACGGCTGTGTTGTGGTAGACGCCGTTCATTCTCCGTTCAAAGATAGACCCGACGAGAACGATGCCAAGTTCCGCCGCCAGAGCGGATAGCCGACGACTGGTCGGGCCGGGAATCGGCTCGGCGAGTTCGAATACCGAGGTGTCTTCGGTCTGGCAAAAGTAGAGCGTGGCGTGCAATTCCTGCAGGACGACGAGCTGGGCGCCGTCCGTAGCCGCCTGGCGGATCAGACGTTCGCTGGTTGCCAGGCTGGTATCCTTGTCAGCGCTGCATTGCTGCTGAATGGCGGCAATGGCCAGATCGGCGGATTGAGGAATCTGAGTCATGCGCCTACAACCCCTGCCGGTATCTGCATGGTGACGCAATGCAGGCTGCCTCCCTGTGTGATCAGTGGTCGACAGTTCACCGGAATCACTTCCCGCTCAGGGAAAACGTTCGACAAGGTGGCGACAGCGTCTTCATCCTGAGGCACCCCGTAAACCGGTACCAGCACGGCGCCGTTGATGACCAGGAAATTGGCATAGGTTGCGGGAAGGCGCTCGCCGTCTTCGTCATGGATGGCATCGGGCCAGGGCAGCGGGGTCAGGCGGTAGGGGTGGCCGTCAGCCTGGTGGAATTGCTGCAGCTCCTCCTCCATGGCCGCCAGGGCGCTGTAGTGCTCGTCGCTGACGTCCGGGCAGGCCACGTAACAGATATGGTCGGGGGCGCAAAAGCGCGCCAGGGTGTCGATATGGCTGTCAGTGTCGTCACCGGCAAGGTAGCCGTGGTTCAGCCAGAGGATGCGCTCGGCGCCCAGTGTTTCCGACAACAGGTGTTCAATACCGGCTCGATCCATGGACGGATTGCGGGAAGGCGTCAACAGGCATTCGCTGGTGGTCAGCAAGGTGCCTTTACCATCGGATTCGATAGAGCCTCCCTCGAGAACGAAGTCGACCGGTATCAGCGGTGTCGTGCCAAAGCTGCCAAAATTCGACAGGTGGCTGTTCAGGGCATTGTCCTTTTCCCAGGGGAATTTTCCGCCCCAGGCATTGAACCTGAAATCCAGTAATTCGTGGCCCTCGCCACGGCTAATGGCTAGGGGGCCGTGGTCGCGTGCCCAGGTATCGTTGGCCGGGGCAGGAACGGCCGCAACGCGGCCGGGCAAACCGTTATCCTGAGCGAACTGATTAAGGTCCCTTTCCAGCTCCTGCAAACGGACAACATGCTCACAGCTGAGTAATACGTGCTGAAAGCGCAAGACGGTCTGCGCGATCTCCATAAACACCGGCTCGACATCGGCAAGGATGTCGCTCCAGTCCGTTCCGGGGTGGGGCCAGGTAAGCATGATGGCACTTTGGGGTGCCCACTCGGCGGGCATCACAGGTCTGGAAGTCAAGTTGTGAACACCTTATCCAAAAGCCGCCATTCTAACGAACGAGCGGGGTTGCGTCAGGATGTGCAGAGGATTTTTTAGCGGCTGGGCTTCAGTACCGCATGGATCACCCGATCGGCTTCAAAGTACACGACAAAATCCGCGTAGTGCCATTGCGATATGGGTGGGTTGCCCACAGGCCCGGAGGTGCGGATCGGGTTGCCCCAGCCGTTGCGAACGCTGGACTGACTCATGCCAGTACGTGGAAGGTTTTCCTGTGCGCCGCGCTCAGCCTGCGACATCACTGGAACCCGAACCTCTTCCGCCACCGCGGTGGCAAGCGGGGCTACCGCCAGTCCTGAGAAGGCTGCGGCGGCGCAAACGGCTTTTATGGTGCGGTTTTTCATCAGTGACTTACTCCCTGGGATCGTCGTATCCGATTGAACGGGGTTGCCTGGAAAATCTGAAAAGTGCCGTGGATGGTACTCGCCAGACATTGATAAAACGTAATATCCACCAAAGACTAACAAAAGTCAGCCCGAATTCGATGATTTGTGGACCGTTTACTCTTTCTGTCGCTGGCGGATCTGCCATCGCATCACGTGGCGGGCGATTTGCTGTCGGTCGCTGTCCTGAATGTCGGTAAATTCCGTATGAACCCTGCCACCGCCGCTTTTGTCAGGTACAACGTCGATGACTCTGGCAGTCGCCACTGGCTGAAACAGCTCCGGTGGCAGCGTCATTCTCAGGGCCAGTTGGTCACCGGCGGAAAAACGGTTGGTGGAGCTGTGGAACGACAGCCCGCCTTCACTGAGTGTGACGTCCTGCCAGTCCCCAGGTTGCAACGGATTTTGCTCAAAGGCCATAATGCGCGCCAACGTATCCAGCTTCCCGTTCAGAGACTTGATCAGCGAGGTCAGCAGGCGGTCACGTTCTGCCAGGTTGGCGAGCTGTGCCCTGACATCCTGGTCCAGGCGTCTGAATTCCGAACGCAGGCTCTCCATGTGATTGCCGTTAAAGGGGTTTTCCCGATTAGCTTCACCAGGACCCAGCGTTCGGATTTCCAGGCCAATATGGTCACTGATGCGAAAGTAGTCCCTGCGATCAGAAGGATTATTCGCCGGGTTATTGTCGGGTGTCGTTTCAGACATCTGGGCTCCATAACGCGGTATTATTGTTTCCTGATAGCAGTTTAGCAGCTTCCTGACGGTCCGTATCGCCGCAGGATTTTCGACAGACCAGAAGGCAGCGACAGGCTCCTCCCAATGTTCAGACCCTTATCACTGTATGTCGGCTTGCGGTACACCGCGGCCAAACGACGTAATCACTTCATTTCGTTCATTTCCCTGACCTCCATGATTGGCCTGATGCTGGGCGTGGCTGTCCTCATCATCGTGTTGTCGGTGATGAATGGCTTTGACCGTGAGCTCAAGCAGCGGATTCTGGGCATGGTGCCTCACGCTGTGATCCAGGGTAACCCTGATCTTGATGACTGGCAGGAAGTGGACCGGAAAGTAGAGCAACACCCATCGGTGATCGCTGCAGCGCCCTTTATTCAGGGGCAGGGCATGGTCACGGGTGGCGGTGACGTTCGCGGCGTCATGCTCAATGGTGTACTGCCAGAGCAGGAGCGGAGCGTTTCCATCATTGAAAACCATATGATCGAAGGCGGGCTGGACGATCTGAAGTCCGGAGAGTTTGGCATCATTATTGGCCGGCAGATGGCCGCCAGCCTGCGCCTGCAATTGGGTGATCGGGTCACCGTGGTGTTGCCGGAAGCATCGGTAACTCCAGCCGGGGTATTGCCGCGACTGAAGCGATTCACGGTCAAGGGCGTATTCAGCGTCGGGGCGGAACTGGATGGCAACTACACCCTGATTCATATGGATGATGCATCAAAGCTCATACGCACCGACGGCAAAGCCCAGGGCGTGCGCCTTCTGGTGGACGATCTGTTTCAGGCTCCGAAAGTGGCAGAAGAAGTTGCGCGCCAGCTGAGCGGTCGCCACTTCATATCTGACTGGACCCGAACCCATGGCAATCTGTTCCAGGCCATCCGCATGGAGAAGACCATGATCGGCCTGCTGCTGATGTTCATCGTCGCGGTGGCCGCGTTCAACATTGTGTCGACACTGGTGATGGTGGTTACCGACAAGACAGCTGATATCGCTATCCTGCGCACGATGGGCGCAACACCCGGGCGAGTGATGCGGATCTTCATGGTTCAGGGCGCGGTGATTGGCATTACCGGCACCCTGGTGGGCACAGCGCTGGGCATTCTGGGTGCCTACAACATCAGCGGGTTTATTGCCTGGCTGGAGGCCTTTATGGGGCATCAGTTCCTGAGTGCTGACGTCTATTTCATCAGTTATCTGCCGTCCCAGCTGCAATGGCAGGACGTGTGGATCATCAGTGGTGCCGGCCTCGCCATGAGTCTGTTGGCAACGATCTATCCAGCGTGGAGAGCATCCCGCGTCGACCCGGCGGAGGCCCTGCGATATGAGTGATTCAGCAACCATGAACGATGACAGGTCATTGGTGATCAACTGCGAAAAAGTAACCAGAACCTATAACGAAGGGCCGGGAAAGCTGACGATTTTCTCGGACATTTCGCTTCAGGTGTCGGCCGGCGAATCGGTAGGCATTGTTGGCAGCAGTGGTGCTGGCAAAACCACGCTGCTAAACCTGCTCGGGGGGCTGGATAAACCCTCTTCGGGTCATATCGATATCTGCGGGCAGGATATTCACCGGATGAGCGAATCCGGCCGGGCGCGTTTTCGCAATCGTCACTTGGGGTTTGTTTACCAGTTCCATCATCTGTTGCCGGAATTTTCGGCCCTGGAAAACGTCATGATGCCGGGTGCGTTGGGTGGCCGTGGCGTTCGCCAGGCTTCGGAACAGGCAACCGCCATTCTCGAGCGTGTCGGGTTAGGCGCGCGTCTGGGGCATAAACCCGGAGAACTGTCTGGTGGTGAGCGTCAGCGGGTGGCGATTGCCCGCGCCCTGGTGAACGAGCCCGAGTGCGTCTTGATGGATGAGCCCACTGGCAATCTGGATGAGCAGACCGGGGAAAGCGTCCGCGAGCTTATCGAGTCGCTCAGGGACCAGATTGGCATTGCGTTCGTGTTGGTCACCCACGATATGGCCATGGCCAGGAGCCTGGGGCGGGTGCTTCGGCTGGAGCAGGGTGAACTGTTTCAGGAGCTTTGATGGGCGTCGGCGCCCGGCTTGGACTTGCGGGTGGCCCGGCGGTGGCGTATTCGAAGTAGCTGGCGCTCCCGCCA
>NZ_DELU01000022.1:174027-197937 GCF_002352785.1 Marinobacter sp. UBA2688 | reverse complement strand
GCGCTCCCGCCAGTCGCTGCGGACCTTGCGCCGCCACAGGAATTGAATGACCAGATAGGCAAGGCAGGCCGAGCAGGTGGCCACCAGTACCGAGCCCAGGTAGAGAGGGATGCCGATATCCATCAGGCGGCCGCTGAGCCACGACCAGGACAACTGGATCTCGAAGTTCAGTACCGGTCTGTCCAGTATCCAGGCTCCAATCTTGTAATTGAAGTAGAACATCGGTGGCATGGTCACCGGATTGCTGATCCAGACGAGCACTACCGAAAGCGGCAGGTTGGCGTTGAACCAGATGGCGAAGAAGGCAGCGGCAACCATCTGGAACGGCATCGGTATAAATGTCAGGAAAATACCGACCAGGAACGCCCTGGCGACGCTGTGGCGATTGATGTGCCACAAGTTGGGTTCATGAAGGATATCTCCGAGGAAGTGCAGCGACTCGATCGAGCGCACCCGTTCCGGCGTTGGTAGATAGCGTTTCATGAACTTCTTTGGCATTGGGAAGTTCTGCCTGCTCGGGATAATGGTTCCGGGGTATGGCGGCTCCCGGAATTGACCAACTATCAGGAGGACAAGGATTGTCCGGAAGTTTTATGGCCAGGGTCGGCCTCGTGGGCTTCGCCTGCGGCGTTATCTTACTGTATAGCTTGGCGGTCTTGCCACCTTTGCACTGGCTGATTTCCGCGACACCTATCCCGTTTGTCGCGATACTTCTCGCCAGGTCTCCGCTGTTCAGTGCGGTCGCAGTCCTGCTTGCTGGTGGGATTGTTGGCCTGGCCTGGGCGGCGCTGCAAGCGGACGGCCGGCAGCAGTCGGTGCTACCGACGACACTGGAAGGCCTGGAACTGGACGTCTCGGGGTATCTTTGTGATGTCCCATCCGAAGGCAGCTTCGGTAGCGTCCGTTTCGCCTTTTGCGTGACTCAATGGCATCTGCCCGAAGGCGACAGTACCTTTTCCGATGAGGATTTGCCGGATCGGTTGCGACTCGCCTGGTACGGCGATGAGGCCACGACCAGGCCCGGTCATCGGCTGATACTCACGGTTGCGCTCAAGCGCCCCCACGGTGCGGTGAATCCGGAGGGGTTCCGCTACGAATCCTGGCTGTATCGGAAGGGGTTTGGTGCCACCGGCACAGTCCGCGAGCTTTCCCGCTCAGACCACCTTGAGTGCCCGTTTCGTTGCCGGTATCACCGCTGGCGGGGAGAACTGGTGGACGCTGTCTCGGGCAGGCTGTCTGATGCGCGCCATTTCCCATTAATAACGTCCCTGATGATGGGCTACCGCGGGCATATGCAGCCCGAACACTGGGACGTTCTGAAAGCTACCGGAACCATTCACCTGGTTGCTATTTCGGGTCTGCATCTGGGGTTGATTGCCGCTGGGGCAGGCTTCCTGTGCCGCCGCCTGCTGCTTTGTCTTCCTGAACGTCGAGTATCGCCTGCGGCACTAAGAATGCTGGTTTTCCTTGTGGTCGCCAGTGCGAGCATCGGGTATGCGCTTGTGGCCGGGTTCTCCGTGCCCACCAGGCGGGCGCTTATTATGGTCATCATCGCCGGGTGGGTTCTCGTTGGCGCTCGGCAAACCGGGGTTTTTACGGGGCTGCTGACCGCGCTGGCCCTGGTGTTGTTAAGTGATTCGTTTTCGCCTCTGGACCAGGGGTTCTGGCTTTCTTTCGGCGCCGTGATGGTTCTGGTGTTGCTGTTTGCCCTCCGTGTTGGCAGGACTGGTTGGCTCACGGGGCTATTGCTGGCCCAAGTGGCCGTCTTTGCCGGGCTCTGGCCGATATTATCCACCCTGGGGCAGCCTCAGCCTGTGCTCGGTCTGGTAGCCAACCTGTTTGCCATTCCCTGGGTATCGCTGGTGGTCATGCCGTTATTGGTCGTGGGAGCTTTTGTACTGGTATTGCTCCCCTCTGCGGATGCCCTGGTGATTGGCGTGCTGGATGCCGTTTTTGGGGTTCTGTGGCAGGGGCTTTCCTGGCTCGCGAACGTTGATCTTGTGCTGACGGTGCCCGCCCCATTGCAGGTTGCGGGATTTTCCTTGGTGGTTCTGATGGCTCTGCTGGTCCCTTTCAACGGGTTTCGGAAGGCGGCTGCCTGTGTCACGTCGTTATGGATTGCCATGATCGTGTTTCGGGGCGAGGGGATGGAGGGGACGAACGAGACGGTCGCCCACCCTGAAATCTGGGTATGGGATGTCGGACAGGGGCTATCCGTCCTGCTTCGCGAGCGGGACCGGGTGCTGCTCTACGACACTGGCCCGGCACTGGAGGGAGTCTACTCGTCGGTGGAGTCGGTTCTGATTCCCAATCTGAATGCCCTGGGCGTACGCCGCATTGATGCCCTGGTAATCAGCCACGGCGATGGTGATCACGCCGGAGGGCTGCCATTGCTGTTCGACCGATTCAAAGTCGGGCGGATTGTTACCGGCGAACCCGGGAGAGTTGCCGACAAGTTGCCCGTAGGCGTAAAGGTTGAGCCCTGTTCTGGCCAGGTGGATGTCAAGATGGGCGATCTGGAACTGGAACTCTGGCAAAGCCGGGGCAGGGTTGAGGGTAATGACGCGTCCTGTGTGCTGACAGTATCGTCGGTTGTCCCGCCCGTTGAGGTGGTGTTGCCTGGCGACATAACCCGCCGGGTGGAAGAGGAGTTTATGGCCCGGGCCGACCATTATCGGAATGATATCGACCGCTATCGGGTTGTGCTGGCACCCCACCATGGCAGCAAAACGTCCTCATCGGAACCTTGGGTCGCCTGGATGGCTCCGAATCTCGCCGTAGTCAGTGCTGGCTACCGGCACCGTTTCGGTCATCCCCATGCAGACGTGGTTGAACGGTATCAGTCCGTTGGCAGCGATATCGCCAATACCGCTACCTCCGGCGCGATCAGGCTGGTTCTGGAGCCGGGTGGAGTGATAACCACAAAGGCAAGGGCCGCGACCCCGTTCTGGATTCGTAAACCCGAAACTCCCTGAACAGAGTGTAAAAACCGTGACATTCCGGGTGTGGCCTACACCGGCAGCTATGCTAAAGTAGCGCGGCTTGTAAACAATCAGGGAGACCAAGCGTGTTCGAGCTTTTGAAAGCCGGTGGCATCCTCATGGTGCCGATTCTTGCCTGTTCTATTCTTGCCCTTGCCATCATTCTAGAGCGCTTCTGGACGCTCAGACCGTCCAGGGTAACGCCTCAGCACACCATCAACGAACTGTGGCGGTGGATCAAGAAAAAGGAGCTTAACGGGCGCAAGCTCAAGGCACTGCAGGGGTCGTCTCCCCTGGGGCGGATCCTGGCCGGCGGGTTGATGAATGCCAAACATGGTCGCGAGATCATGAAGGAAAGCATTGAGCACGAGGCGAGTCAGGTCATTCATGAACTGGAACGTTTCCTGAACCCCCTCGGGACCGTTGCGACCATTACGCCTCTCCTGGGCCTGCTCGGGACCGTGATCGGCATGATCAAGGTGTTTGCAGAGATCCAGCTCGCCGGTGTAGGCGATGCCGGTAATCTGGCCGGGGGTATTTCGGAAGCACTGATAACGACGGCTTCGGGCCTGAGCGTGGCCATACCAGCACTGATCTGCCACCGTTACTTTATTCGACGTGTCGATGAGTTGGTTGTCGGCATGGAGCAGGAAGCCATCAAGCTTGTGGAAGTGGTGCATGGCGACCGCGAAATTGACGTGGAAGGAGCCTGAACACTGTGAAGTTCAAGCGTCAGAGAAGTCAGGAAGTCGGGGTAGACCTGACGCCACTGATCGATGTGGTCTTCCTGCTGCTGATATTCTTTATGGTGTCCACCACGTTTACCCGTGAGAGCCACCTCAATATCGAATTGCCGGAAGCCAACGGTGAGCGGTCGGAATCCGAGGCGGAGTTGATTGATGTGGTCATCAACGCCGAGGGCCAGTACATCCTCAACGACCGAACCCTGGTGAATAATCGTCGGGAAACCCTGGAAAGGGCGGTTAGTGAACTGGCACAGGACAACACGTCGCTGCCGTTCATCATCACCGCGGATGCCCGTACCCCTCACGAGTTCGTCGTGCGTGCCATGGATGTGGCGGGTCGTCTTGGTTTTGCCAAACTCAGCATCACCACCGAACGAGAGGCGGAAGGCAGTGAGTGACGCCACGTCGACAGCCGAAGAGTCACACCAGCCGGCATCCAACTGGGGAACCTACAAACGCCTGTTGGCTTACGTAAAGCCTTTCTGGCTGGCGTTCTCGCTCGCCGTGGTTGGCAATATCATCTACGCAGCGGCCTCCACCGGTATGGCTGCGGCGATGGAATACGTCATCACGGCACTGGAAAACCCCACCGACAAGAACCGGATTCTGCTGACGTTGCTGATTGTCGGTGTGTTTGCCTTTCGCGGTGTCGGCACCTTCATGAGCCAGTATTTCATCAGTTACGTTGGGCGGCAGGTTATTAACGCTCTGCGCCAGCAAGTCTTCGACCGTTTGCTGAGCCTGCCGTCCCGCTATTTCGATGAGAACGCTTCCGGCCGTCTGGTTTCGAAGATCACATACAATGTTGAGCAGGTGGCAGATGCCACGACCAACGCCGTGACCATCACCCTCAGGGAAGGGCTTACCATCCTGGGTCTGCTGGGCTTTATGATTTACACCAACTGGAAGTTGACCCTAGTATTCCTGGCCGTGGGGCCGTTGATTGCCCTGGTGGTCAGCTACGCGAGTAAGCGCTTCCGCAGAATCAGCAAACGTATCCAGGGGTCGATGGGCGATATTACCCATGCGGCTTCCGAGTCCATCAGTGGCTATCGGGTGGTCCGTACCTTTGGCGGCGAGCACTATGAGCGCGACCGCTTCCGCAAGGTCAGTGAGAAAAACCTGGAGCAGAGCCTGAAGATGGCTTCCACCCAGGCCATCAGCATCCCGGTTATCCAGGTGCTGGTGGCGATTGCCATCGCGGCACTGGTGTGGACCATGCTGGCGCCGGAGATCCGTGGCGAAATGAGTACCGGCCAGCTTGTGGCCTTCATTACCGCCGCAACAACCATGGCCAAGCCCATTCGCCAGGTAACGTCCGTACATGCCAAGATCCAGCGTGGCGTTGCCGCTGCCCACGACGTCTTCGGAACCATGGACGAGGAACCGGAACACGATCCGGGCACCTACGCGCCGGAACGGGTTAACGGCAACATTGAATTTGAAAGCGTGTCCTTCCGCTATCGTGACCAGTTGGACGACGTTCTCAAGGATATTTCCCTGAACATACCCGCCGGTCAGAGTGTTGCCCTGGTCGGGCGTTCGGGCAGTGGCAAGTCGACACTGGTCAGTCTTTTGCCTCGTTTCTACGAGTACACCGGTGGGGATGTCCGTCTGGACGGCCACTCCCTGAAAGAATTCAGCCTGGAAGCCCTGCGTTCACAGATTGCGCTGGTGACCCAGAACGTGGTTCTTTTCAACGACACCATTGCGGCCAACATTGCCTATGGCGCACTCCGCCACTGCAGTCGCGAGCAAATCACTGATGCAGCGGCCAAGGCCCATGCGCTGGAGTTCATCGAGCGTATGCCGGAAGGTCTGGATACCATGATTGGTGACAACGGCGTGATGCTTTCCGGCGGCCAGCGCCAGCGACTGGCCATTGCAAGGGCCCTGCTGAAAAACGCACCGGTGCTGATCCTGGACGAGGCAACATCGGCCCTCGATACGGAATCGGAACGGCACATACAGGATGCACTGGAAACCGTCATGCAGGGTCGTACAACGTTGGTCATTGCCCACCGGCTATCAACCATTGAAAAGGCGGATCGCATCCTGGTGATGGATGGCGGCAGAATTGTCGAGTCCGGTCGCCATGATGAATTGCTGGCCGAGGGCGGCGCCTACGCCCAGCTCCACCAGATGCAGTTCAGCGAGCAGGCATGACCACGCTGGTGGAACGGGTATGGTACAGCGGTAGGCGCCCCCTGTGGCCGTTGTATCCGCTGGTCTGGCTCTACCGCACCATTTCTGAAAACCGTCGCCGCCGGGCCTGGCAGGCGATGAACGAACGCATTCCGGTTCCCGTGGTGGTGGTGGGCAATATCACCGCCGGGGGCACAGGAAAATCCCCGCTGACGGCCGCTCTCACCAGCCTGCTGAAGGACCAGGGGTGGCAGCCAGTGATCCTGAGCCGTGGCTACGGTGGCAAGTCTGATCGCTATCCGCTGTTGGTCAACGCTGACACCGACGCCAGGATCGCCGGTGACGAGCCGGTAATGCTGGCCGCGCAATCGGGATGCCCGGTTGTGGTGGACCCGGATCGCAGACGGGGTGCCTTATGGGCACTGGAGCAAGGGCTGGGTACCATTCTGGTGTGCGACGACGGGCTCCAGCATTATCGGCTTCCCCGGGATATTGAACTTGCCGTCTTCGATGCGGCCCGTGGTGTCGGCAACGGCGCCCTGATTCCCGTGGGGCCGTTGCGTGAACCTCTGGCGCGGCTGGAATCCGTCGACTTCGTGATCACCAATGGCGGCCATCTCGACGAGCTCGAGCATGAGCGCCAGTTCACCATGACCCTGGCCCCTACTGAGCTGCGCAACCTTGTGACCGGGGAAGTGCTGTCTCCGAAATGCCTGGAAGGCCGGCGCGTGAGGGCAGTGGCAGGGATCGGTAATCCCAGCCGGTTTTTCGATACACTGATGGCGCTGGGGGCCCAGGTCAGGCCTCTTGCCTTGCCGGACCATCATCCTTTTACGCCCGCCGACCTGCACTCCGAAGACGGTGAATGGCTGGTGATGACCGCCAAGGATGCGGTCAAGTGCCGCGGGATCGCCCCTGACAACACCTGGGTCCTGTCTGTCACGGCCAGCCTCCCCGAGGTGTTTTCCGAGGCGTTCGTGGCCCGCGTCAATGACTGCAACCAATCGCTGGATACAATGACATTGTGAGAACCGCACCATGGATAAAAAACTGATGGCCCTGCTGGCCTGTCCGGTATGCAAAGGTGACCTGAAGCTGAACGACGCCAAAACCGAGCTTGTCTGCTATCAGGATGCGATGGCCTTTCCGATTCGCGAGGGGATACCGGTGATGCTCGCCACCGAAGCCCGGACTCTGACGACCGACGAGCGACTCCACAAACGCTGACAGGAAGCCCGTATGTCCTACACCGTCGTTATCCCGGCACGTTATGCCTCTACTCGGCTGCCTGGCAAGCCATTGGCAGACATTGCCGGCAAGCCGATGATTGAGCACGTCTATGAGCGGGCGTGTGAAAGTCAGGCTGGTCGTGTGGTGATCGCCACGGATGACGAACGCATCAAGGCCGCCTGTGCCGCCTTCGGCGCGGAAGTAGTGATGACCTCCGCCAACCACGCCAGTGGTACGGACCGTCTTGAAGAGGTAGCCCGAAAACTGGGGTTTGGTTCGGACAACCGGGTTGTCAACGTTCAGGGTGATGAACCCTTGATCCCACCGGAACTGATTGACCAGGTGGCCGCAAACCTCGAAGCTCACCCTGACGCAGCCATCGCCACCCTCTGCGAGCGGATTCCTGACGCCACCAGTGTGTTCAATCCCAATGTTGTCAAAGTGGTTTTCGATAACCGGGGCATGGCCCACTACTTCAGCCGGGCGCCGATTCCCTGGGCCCGGGATGCGTGGCAGGACGGTGGCGACACCGCCGCGGCGCGGCCGCTACCGGAAGACAGCAATTACTATCGTCACATTGGCATCTACGGCTACCGCGTCAGCCTCCTGCGGAATTTCGTGACCTGGGCGCCAGCCCCGACCGAAGTCACTGAATCCCTGGAACAGCTGCGGGCACTCTACAATGGCGCCCGCATTCACGTCGAAGAAGCGTGCCGGATGCCACCTGCGGGCGTGGATACCGCCGAGGATCTAGAGCGTCTGCGGCAAATCATGATTACCAGACAAAAGGGGGCAGGACACCCATGAAGCCGGAAGTAAACGTACTGTTTGTCTGTCTTGGCAACATCTGCCGTTCGCCCAGCGCAGAAGGTGTCTTTCGCCAGGTGGTTCAGCAGTCCGGGTTCGAAAGTCGCATTGCCATCGATTCCTGCGGCACCGGCGACTGGCATGTGGGTAAGGCCCCGGACGGACGCGCCATGGCCGCTGCCGGCAAGCGCGGAATCGATATCAGTGATCTCCGGGCCCGCCAGTTCCAGGCGCCGGATCTGGACCGGTTCGATTACGTACTGGTGATGGACCGTCAGAATCTCGCGGACGTCAGGGATATCTGGCAGCAACATGGCGGGACCGAGCCGGCATTGTTTCTGGGGTTTGGTCGTTCTGATGAAGAGGAAGTGCCGGACCCATACTACGGTGGCGACCAGGGCTTCGAGCACGTACTTGACCTGATTACCGAGGCCAGTGAAGGTCTTCTTGAGCATATCCGGGAGCGGCTGGTGTGACCCGTTCCGGGGAGATCAGGGAGAACGTGTCCCTGGGGACGATGAACAGTCTTGGTATCGAGGCGAGGGCGCGGTATTTTGTGTCAGTCACCACTGTCGAGGCGCTCCGGAGAGCGCTGGCGTGGGCATCGGAAGCATCGGTTGAGCCGCTCCTGCTCGGAGGTGGCAGCAACCTGGTATTTGCAGGGGATTATCCGGGGCTGGTGATTCGCATCGCCATCGCACGCCGGTGCTGGGAGCAGGTTAGTGGCGACGAGGCTACACTGGTACTGGGCGCTGGTGAAAACTGGCACGAAAGTGTGTTGTACGCGGCTTCCTCCGGCTACAGAGGGATTGAAAACCTTGCGCTGATTCCTGGCACTGTCGGGGCGGCACCGGTTCAGAACATCGGAGCTTATGGCACGGAGTTGCAGGACACCCTGGTGGATATCCGGGCCCTGGATCGGCAGACCGGCAACGAAGTGGTGCTGACCAACAGTCTGTGCCATTTCAGCTATCGTGACAGCGTGTTCAAACACGAACCCGGGCGCTACGTCATCACAGAGGTTCGTCTGAGATTGTCCCGCTCCCGACCATTCTCACTGGATTATCGTGACCTCTGCGACTATTTCGACGGGCAGGACCTGCGCGATCTCACTCCGCTTGATGTCGCCAGTGCCGTGATGGCTGTTCGTCGACGCAAATTGCCTGATCCGGAACAGCTTCCCAATGCCGGTAGCTTCTTCAAGAACCCAGTTGTGCCATTGGCAACCTGGGAGTCATTGAAGGAGCAACACCCAGAGATCGCCGGCTACCCCGGTGATGATAATGCCAAGGTGGCGGCCGCATGGCTGATCGACCAGTGTGGCTGGAAGGGGTATCGCAATAGCCGCGTTGGCGTCCATAACCGTCAGGCGCTGGTGTTGGTGAACCATTCGAATGGCAGCGGTCAGGACGTGTTGGCATTGGCCAACCGTATCCGGGAGGATGTTGAAGCCCGCTTTGGTATTGCGCTGGAAATGGAACCGGGCGTAATCGGTTCATGCCCATAGGGCAGGCCTGAACCGATTACGCTCGTTGCACGGTGCCTTAAAGGCCGTTGCGGGGGGAGGCGCTAATCAGGAAGGGGAGTGCCTCAGCGAGTGGAATATCCTGCTTGTCTTTGTCACGGCGGCCCTTGTATTCCAGGGTTTCTGCCGTCAGGCCCCGCTCGGATACCACGAACCGGTGAGGGATGCCGATCAGTTCCATATCCGCGAACTTCACGCCCGGACGTTCGTTCCGGTCATCCAGAAGGACATCAAAACCAGCCTGGCGAAGTTGCTCATAGAGCTTTTCCCCGGCAGCCATGACCGAAGGGGATTTGTGGCCGTTCAGTGTCACGATAGCCACCTCAAACGGAGCAATGGCATCGGGCCAGATGATGCCCTTATCATCGTGGTTCTGCTCAATGGAAGAGGCGACAATCCGGGAGACACCGATACCGTAGCAGCCCATTTCCAGGGTGGCGCTCTTGCCGTTTTCATCCAGTACCGTGGCGTTCATGGCCTTGCTGTATTTATTGCCCAGCTTGAAAATGTGGCCAACTTCAATACCGCGCCGGATTTCCAGGGTGCCCTTGCCGTCTGGGCTGGGATCGCCCTCGACCACATCGCGCAGGTCTTCCACGCGGCTCAGGGCTACATCGCGTTCCCAGTTTACGCCGGTCAGGTGGTGGCCTTCCTTGTTGGCGCCGCAGACAAAGTCCACCATGTGTGCCGCACTGCGATCGACAATGACCGGCACTGGCAGGTTCACGGGGCCGATGGAGCCGGCCTTGCAACCGACAACCTGTTCGATTTCCTCATCGGTGGCCATGGTCAGCGGTTCAGCGACATCGGGCAGGTTTTCCGCCTTGATTTCATTAAGGGTGTGATCCCCCCGAAGAATCAGGGCAATCAGGCCGCTGTGGCCGTTGTCGTCTTCTTCGGCCTTGACCAGCAAGGTCTTGGCGCAGCGACTGGCGTCTACGTTCAGGAATGTGGCAACGGCCTCTATGGTCCGTTGCTCTGGTGTGGCCACCTCCGCCATTTCTTCGGAAGGCGATGAGCGGTCTCCGGCAGGCGCAACGGCTTCGGCTTTCTCAATGTTGGCGGCATAGTCGCTGTCGGTGCTGAACACAATGGCGTCTTCACCGGATGAGGCCAGTACATGGAACTCGTGGGACGCGCTTCCGCCGATAGCGCCTGAATCCGCCTCGACGGGGCGGTAATCCAGGCCCAGTCGATCAAAGATGGCGCAGTAGGTGCGATGCATGACCTGATACGTGTCGTTCAATGATTCCGCATTCACATGGAACGAGTAAGCGTCCTTCATGATGAATTCCCGCGCACGCATCACGCCGAACCGGGGACGTCGTTCATCGCGGAACTTGGTCTGGATCTGGTAGAAGTTCGCGGGCAATTCCTTGTAGCTTTTCAGCTCGTTGCGGATCAGATCGGTGATGACCTCCTCGTGGGTGGGCCCGAAGCAGAAGTCGCGACCATGGCGGTCGTTCATCCGCAGTAGTTCACCGCCATACTGTTCCCAGCGCCCGGACTCCTGCCACAGCTCCGCCGGCTGTACCGCAGGCATCAGCACTTCCTGTGCGCCACTCTTGTCCATTTCCTCGCGCACGATGCGTTCAACCTTGCGAAGCACCCTCAATCCCATTGGCAGCCAGGAGTAGAGGCCGGAGGCCAGTTTTCGGATCATTCCTGCCCGGAGCATCATTTGATGGCTGATGATCTCGGCATCGGCAGGCGTTTCTTTTTGGGTGGCAATCAGGTAGCGGCTTGCTCGCATTGTGTTATCCGTAAGCAGTTGAGAAGGGGTTCTTTATTTATCCTGTCGTGCTCGCTATTGTACGGAGCGATTACCACGAGGTACAGATGGACATTGGGAGAGCTGCGAATGACACTGACCGCAACTGAAGTCGAGGCCGTTATCAGGGCCGGTGTGCCTATGGCCGAGGATATCGGATTTACCGTCGACGAAGCGCGGGAAGACGGGTTCGCCCGCACCCGCCTGGTGTTTTCCGAACGCCTGATTCGCCCCGGCGGCACACTGTCTGGCCCGGTACAGATGGCCCTGGCGGATGCGTCCATGTACGCGGCGGTGATGGCCGCCATTGGTCAGGTTGAGATGGCGGTGACCAGCAACCTGTCGATCAATTTCCTGCATAAGCCGGCACCGGACGACCTGATAGGGGAGGCGAGGGTTCTGCGGATGGGGCGCCGACTTGCTTTTTGCGAGGTGCGGTTGCTATCCGGGCAGGGAAACGAGGAGAAACTGGTCGCCCATGTAACGGGCAGCTATGCTTTACCGTATAACCGCGACTGAAGCAGGAGATATGACCGAAGAAACCGTAGATATCACGCCTCGCCGTCAGCCTGTTCAGGCCAGAAGCCGCGAGCGCGTGAATAGCATTCTCAGCCATGCGGCAGCGATTTTCCACGAGGTGGGTGTCGATGCCACCAGTATGTCTGCCATTGCCCGTCAGTCCGGCATGTCACTCGCCTCCCTCTATCGTTACTTTCCCAACAAGGCGGCCATCGTAAAGGCGATTGCTGAAGGGCATGTTGAGCGCATGGAGATGGCGTTGCGGGAGCGGCTCCAGACTCTGGAGCTGGTGGATGCCGTAGACGTTCTGATTGACCTGTTCTATGAGTTTTATCGGACCGAACCTGCCTATTCCGTGATCTGGAGCGGGGTGGAATCGATGCCCGAATTGCGGGACCTGGATATCCGTGAGCTCTACAGCCATGCCCGCGACCTGGATAACCGCTTGCGGGACGTCTGCCCCCGCATTCCGGAAGACCGTCGCTGGACGGCGAGCCTGATGTTGCCCCGCTCGGCCGGAACCGTTCTCAGGCTTGCGGCTACCCTGCCGGACGATCAGGCCCGTTCGATGGTGAGTGAGCTCAAATGCATGGCCCGGGCCTATCTCGCCGAGCTCATCCGCTAGCGAGTCAGGACAGATACCCCAGAGGCAGGGCCGTACTGTCAATAACCCGCCTCAGCACAAAGCTGGAGTGCACACCACTGACGCCCTGGATGCGGGTGATGCGATTTAGCAGAAAGTGGTGATAATGATCCATGTCGGGCACTACCACCTTGAGCATGTAATCGGCGTCCTGGCCGGTAATCAGGTAGCATTCCTGAACTTCGGGGTATTCACCCACCTGCCGCTCGAACGTGGCAAAGCGTTCGGGGGTGTGCCGGTCCATGCCGATGAGTATGATCGCCGTAAGGGACAGTCCCAGCTTTTTGTGATCAAGGATTGTTACCTGCCGAACTATGATGCCGGCGTCCTCCAGTGCGCGGACCCGTCGCAGGCAAGGGGAGGGTGAAAGACCGACTTTGTCTGCCAGCTCCTGGTTTGTCAGCGAGCCATTCTGTTGCAACTGTTCGAGGATATGGCGGTCAATCCTGTCGATTTTAACAAGCGGCTTGTCGGATGTTGACATAAAATTGCACCTTTAGTGAGTATCCTGGAATATTGTGTCTATTCTGGGTTTCTTAAGGGAGAAAAAGCAATCATTTTCCCTGTGTGACGCGTTATCCTGATACACAATCAATGAATTCCCCGTGAGAACAGCAAGGAATCACCCCAATGGCATTTGATCATCGTAAATACGTTGCGTTTACGCCGGTGGCGAAAACCGATCGTCGCTGGCCGGACAAAGTCATCACCACCGCTCCCCGTTTTTGTGCGGTGGATCTGCGGGATGGCAACCAGGCACTGGTAAAGCCGATGTCGGTAGCGCAGAAGCAGCGGATGTTTGATTTGCTGGTAAAGCTGGGGTTCAAGGAAATCGAGATTGGCTTTCCGGCAGCGAGCCAACCGGATTTTGATTTTTGTCGCAAACTTATTGAAGAAGATCGCATTCCCGATGATGTGCACATTCAGGTGCTGACCCAGGCGCGGCCGGAGCTGATTGAGCGCACCTACGATGCCCTTAAGGGGGCTCGCAAGGCTATCGTACATGTGTACAACTCGACGTCGACGGTTCAGCGGGAGCAGGTCTTCGGCATGGACCGCGAAGGCGTGAAAGATATTGCGGTCAATGGTGCCCGCATCGTCAAGGCCAACGCCGCCAAGTACCCGGACACCGAATGGACTTTCCAGTATTCGCCGGAGAGCTTTACCGGAACGGAACTGGAATACGCCGCGGACGTGATCGATGCGGTAAACGACGTCTGGCGCCCGGATCAGGGCCAGCCGGTGGTGATCAACCTGCCAGCCACCGTGGAAATGGCGACCCCCAATGTATTTGCCGATCAGATCGAGTGGATCTGCGATCACGTTCGGTATCGCGAGCACATCAGTATCAGCGTCCACACCCACAACGACCGTGGCTGTGCCGTAGCGGCGGCGGAGCTGGCGGTGATGGCCGGCGCTGACCGGGTGGAAGGCACGCTGATGGGCAATGGTGAGCGTACCGGCAACATGGACCTGGTCACCATGGCGATGAATCTTTACTCACAGGGCGTGGATCCGACGCTGGACCTGTCTGGAATGGCTGAGATTACCGATGTGGTTGAAGCCTGTACCGAGATTTCCACCCATCCCCGCCACCCCTATGCCGGTGAGCTTGTGTTTACAGCCTTCTCGGGTAGCCACCAGGATGCCATCCGTAAATGCCTGGCCCGCCGCACCGAAGGCGAAAGCTGGCATGTGGCGTATCTGCCCATCGATCCTCACGACCTCGGTCGCCGTTATGAGGAAGTGGTTCGCATCAACAGCCAGTCTGGCAAAGGTGGTGTGGCTTATGTCCTGGAGCGTGATTACAACATCAGCCTGCCACGGTGGTTGCAGATCGAGTTCAGTAAGCTGGTGCAGCGAGAGGCCGAAACCAACGGCGGAGAGATTGACTCACTGACGATTCATCGGTTGTTCGAAGATCGTTACCTGAAGGTGGCCAAAGCCTGGGAGTTGAGATCCTATGACCTTCACCGGGATGATGAGGGCGTGAATGCCGTTGTGAGTATTGGCGCTGAAAGCGACCCGATCATACTCAAAGGTCATGGCCTCGGAGCGGTCGAGGCAGTGTCAGCGGCGTTGGAGGCGGAATACGGCGTAACCCTGGCGGTAGAAGCCTACGATGAATTCGCATTGGGTGAGGGCACCAACGCCAATGCACTGGCCTGTATCCGTGTGACTGTGGATGGGCATCACTGCAGTGCGGCCGCTCTGGCCGAGGATACCACGTCGGCTACCTTGCAGGCGCTGTTTTCAGCGGTTTCCCAGGTGGTCGAAGCTGGTCGTCGGGATGGGGTCACCAATAAGGCGTCGGCGGAAGCGGATGCCTGAAAAAGAAAAAGCCGGCGAATGCCGGCTTTTTCGGATTCCCTGTGCCCGTGAGGGGCATAGGGCGGGGTCGCGTAACCTCAGACTGGGGTTACGTTTTCCGCCTGGGGACCTTTCGGACCCTGAGTCACGGTAAACTGCACCTGTTGACCTTCGGTCAGGGTGCGGAAACCGCTCGCGTTGATTGCACTATAGTGAACGAAAACGTCACTGCCACCGTCCTGGGCGATAAAGCCGAAGCCCTTGGACTCGTTAAACCACTTTACGTGGCCTGTTTTTGTATCTGACATTGATCTTTCCTGTATTTCTCAAATTTTGCCCTCACGGGACCATCGGTATCCAGTCGGAATACCGGCGCTGTAAAAATTCAGAAAGTACTGAGGAAAGGGGCAACGAAGAGCACTGCGGCAGGACGTTGAAACGCATTCACCAAATACCGCTGTATTTTCACAGCAATTTCAGTATAGACCGAGATGGGAGGGCGTCAACGCTTTTTTTAGCACTTTATTTAAGTTTTTTAATCCGCAAAAACAACAAGTTGTCATAAAATCGTCACCAAACGGATGCACCGTTGTGGCGCAGATTCCGATTGGTGACAGCGTCTCGTGGTCAGCTTTTGAACTGCTCGCTGATTTCTTCCAGTATGGCGGGGTCGTCAATCGTGCTTGGCACTGCGTAGTCCTCACCATCGGCGATTTGTCGGATTACCCGGCGCAGGATCTTGCCGGACCGGGTTTTGGGGAGTCGTTCCACGACCAGCGCCTTGCGGAAGCAGGCAATAGCGCCGATTTTTTCGCGCACCATCTCAACCAGCTCTTCTTCAAGTTCGTCGTGGTCGATGGTTGCGCCGTCCTTGATCAGTACGAGCCCCACGGGCACCTGGCCTCTCATGTCGTCGTGAGCACCGACCACGCAGCATTCCGCGATGGCCGGGTGGGCCGCCACCACTTCCTCCATCTCTCCGGTGGACAACCGGTGGCCCGCGACGTTGATAACGTCGTCCGTTCTCCCCATCACGAACACATAGCCGTCTTCATCAACAAATCCTCCATCACCGGAACTGTAGAAACCTTCGATGGGGGCAAGATAAGTGTTACGGAATCGGGCGTCGTCACCCCAGACCGTGGACATGCAGCCCGGAGGCAAGGGCAGCTTAACGGCAATCTGGCCCTGTTCGCCGGCGGGCACCTGATGGCCCTCCATGTCCACCACCTGAACGTTGAATCCGGGGGACGGAAGCGTGGCGGAGCCGGGTTTCGTCGTCATCATCTCGATGCCCACGGGGTTGCAGCAGATTGCCCAGCCGGTTTCGGTTTGCCACCAATGGTCCAGTATTGGCAGGCGGGTATGTTCCTTCAGCCATTCGTAGGTGGGTGGGTCCAGTCGTTCGCCGGCCAGGAAGAGGCGCTTCAGGGAACTGATGTCGTAGCGGGACAGCTGATCAGCCTCAGGGTCTTCCTTGCGGACCGCCCGGAAGGCGGTCGGTGCCGTGAACAACAGATTCACGCCGTGGTCCTGGACCACGCGCCAGAAGGCGCCGGCATCCGGAGTTTTGACCGGCTTGCCCTCGTAAAGAATGGTGGTGCAGCCTGCAAACAAGGGGGCATAGACGATATAGCTGTGCCCGACCACCCAGCCAACGTCCGATGCGGCCCAGTAGACATCTCCCGGGCTGGCGTCGTAAACCAGGTGCATGCTGTAGCGAAGAGCGACGGCATGGCCGCCGTTGTCGCGCACAACGCCCTTGGGTTTACCAGTGGTTCCGGACGTGTAGAGGATATAAAGCGGGTCGGTGGCCCTGACAGGCACCGGGTCTACCGCCCGGGCCCGGCTAACCATTTCACCCCAGTCGAAATCGCGACCTTCCTGAAGCGTGGCCTTAGCCTGCGGGCGCTGAAACACAATGCAACACTCGGGCTTGTGGTCCGCCTGATCGATGGCTTTGTCCACCAAGGGCTTGTATTCGATGACCTTGCTGACTTCGATGCCGCAGGAGGCTGTGATGACGGCCTTGGGCTTGGCATCATCGATGCGCACCGCCAGTTCATTGGATGCGAAACCGCCAAAGACCACGGAATGAATGGCGCCAATCCGGGCGCATCCCAGCATGGCAATGACGGCTTCCGGAATCATGGGCATGTAGAGAATCACCCGGTCGCCCTTGGTGATGCCTCTGTCCTGGAGGGCGCCGGCGAAGATTGCCACCGCACGGGTGAGCTCATTGTAGGTGTATGAGCGGGTGGTGCCGGTGACCGGAGAATCGTAAATCAGGGCTTTCTGTTCGCCGCGCCCGGCCCGGATGTTGGCATCCAGTGCTACGTCGGAGGTGTTAAGGACGCCATCGGGAAACCACTCCCCATGTCCGTTATCTGTGGGCTGCCAGATGGTTTTCGGGGGCTCCATCCAGTCAATGGCAGACGCTTTCTCGCGCCAGAAGGCGTCAGGCTGGTCGATTGATTGCCTGAACTCGGAGTGGTAGTCCATAACATCCACCTCGCATCACTGTTGTTGTTGTGTTTTGTAATACCCACAACTTTAGGCGCTTTGAGGTATAGGACTACTAGACCATAGGCTAAGTTTCTGTCTTTTTGAAAGTTATTGGTTTCCTGAATTGACCGCGGTCACGTTCGCTTCAACGTGGCCGCTGGCAACACGGGCGGTGATCCTGTCGCCGGGCGCGAGTTCACTGGCCTGGCGAACTATATCCCCGTTTTCCTGCTGGACGATGGCGTACCCCCGCCCCAGCGTCGCCAGCGGGCTGACCACATTCAGTGTTTGAGCCAGATGCTCAAGGCGCTCCTGGCGTTGGACGACGGACTGGCGAGCCAAGCGGGTCAGTCGTTCGGACAGCTGGCTGACGCTCCTGCGGTTGTCGTCGAGCCGTTTTGCGGGAGACTGCATTCTCAGGCGCTGGCCAAGGTGCTCAGCGCGTACCTTTTCCCGCTCCATGCGTTGACGCATGGCCTTGCCCAGCCGCAGGTCGAGGTCGTCCATGCGCTGGGCTTTTTCCATCAGTTCACGCCGGGGATCCCTGAGCCTGGCGGAAAGATGCGCCAGCTGAGTCCCCATGCGTTTGAGGGCTCGGCTGGCGGCGCCGGCGAGTCGATGTTCCCGTTCCTTGAGCTGTCGCAGCCAGTCCTGCTGATCGGGTGATATTTTTTCCGCAGCGGCGGACGGTGTGGGTGCCCGCAGGTCGGCGACAAAGTCGGCAATGGTTACGTCCACTTCGTGGCCAACCGCACTGACCGTTGGCAGGGGGCATGCTGCTATGGCGCGGGCGACGGCTTCCTCGTTGAAACACCAAAGATCTTCCAGTGAGCCACCACCGCGACCAATAATCAGCACATCGGCGAGTCCGTGTCGGGCTGCCCGGTCAATGGCACGGACAATGTCAGCTGTTGCTGCCTGCCCCTGGACAGCGGTGGGGTAAAGGGTGACGGGAATGGCCGGGCATCGTCTGGCAAGTACGGTCAGGATATCGTGAATGGCGGCGCCGGTGGGCGATGTCACAACCCCAATGTGGCGAGGGGTTGATGGCAGCGGTTTTTTGCGGGCTGCATCGAACAGACCCTCCATCTGCAGCTTGCGTTTGAGCTCCTCATAGGCCTGCTGCAACGCGCCGAGTCCCGCTGGCTCGACATGCTCGACAATGATCTGGAAATCGCCCCGGTTCTCGTAAAGCGTTACCTTGCCGCGGATGCGAACCTGCTCGCCTTCCTTCGGAATTTCTTTCACCCGCTGGTTGAAGCCCCGGAACATGGCGCAGCGGATCTGGCATTTGCGATCTTTCAGGGAAAAATACCAATGGCCAGAAGAGGGGCGGGAGAATCCGGACAATTCACCCTCAACCCAAACCTGCATGAAGCTGGCTTCCAGCAGGTGGCGGGCCTGGTGATTGAGCTCGCTGACACTCAGTGCTCGGGGCCGGGAATCCTGGAAACCGCTGTCCAAAGGGGGTGCTCCTTCGTTTCTGTGGGGTTGCTGTATACGCAAAAGCCGAAAATTGGAGAGTAAAAATAGCGAAAATTCAAAAAGATGCAACCCAATAGGTAGTCAGCCCCGGTTTACTGTCAACCAAGGCCCATTTATAATAGGTCGATTAAGAATTTTGTACTGCCACAGCCTGCGGGGTGTGGTGTCAGAATTCTCCAATCTAGCATGTTCAAAAGGCGGATCCCAATGCTGCGAATTGCCGAAGAAGCCCTCACCTTTGACGATGTACTGCTCGTTCCAGGACGCTCAGAGGTTCTTCCTCACCAGGTCAGCCTGCAAACCCAGCTGACCAAAGGTATCACCCTGAATATTCCGCTGGTATCAGCGGCTATGGATACCGTGACCGAAGCTGATCTGGCCATTTCCATGGCTCAGGAAGGTGGCATCGGCATCATGCACAAGAGCATGTCTGTTGAGCAGCAGGCCGCGGCCGTCCGCAAGGTCAAGAAGTTCGAAAGTGGCGTCGTTAAGGATCCTATCACGGTGACGCCGGACACTACGGTTCGCGAACTCGTGGACATCACCATGGCCAACAACATTTCGGGGCTGCCGGTGGTGGACGGTGTCGATCTCGTTGGTATCGTCACCGGTCGTGATATTCGCTTTGAAAGCCGCCTGGACACGCCTGTCTCGGAAATCATGACCGCCAAGGACAAGTTGGTGACGGTGAAAGAGGGTGCCAACCTGGACGACGTGAAAGAGCTGTTGCATCGTCACCGCATTGAAAAAGTCCTGGTCGTGAATGACGACTTTGAATTGCGCGGGCTGATTACCGTCAAGGATATCCAGAAGGCGAAGGACTATCCGCTCGCTTGCAAGGACGAGCAGGGCCGTCTTCGAGCTGGCGCTGCCGTTGGCACCGGTGCAGATACAGATGCACGTGTAGCCGCGCTGGTTGAGGCCGGAGTTGACGTGATCGTAGTGGATACGGCCCATGGCCATTCCAAGGGCGTGCTCGACCGGGTTCGCTGGATTAAAGAACATTTCCCGGAAGTTCAGGTGATCGGCGGCAACATTGCTACGTCTGATGCCGCAATCGATCTGGCCGACGCTGGTGCAGACGCGGTCAAGGTAGGTATCGGTCCCGGTTCCATCTGCACGACCCGTATTGTGGCCGGCATTGGCGTGCCACAGATCACAGCAGTGTCCAATGTGGCCGCCGCCTTGAAAGACCGTGGTGTGCCCGTGATCGCGGATGGTGGCGTTCGCTTCTCTGGCGATATTTCCAAGGCCATTGCAGCCGGAGCCTACAGTGTCATGATCGGCAGCCTGCTGGCCGGTACTGACGAAGCCCCGGGCGAGGTTGAGCTGTATCAGGGCCGTAGCTATAAAGCCTACCGCGGCATGGGTTCCATTGGAGCCATGGGGCAGGGGTCCAGTGACCGTTACTTCCAGGACGCCAGTAAAGGCATTGAGAAGCTGGTGCCGGAAGGCATTGAAGGCCGCGTTGCCTGCAAGGGCCCGATGCGGAACATTGTGCACCAGTTGATGGGCGGCCTGCGGGCTTCCATGGGTTATACCGGCAGTGCCACCATGGAAGAAATGCGCACCAAGCCTGAGTTCGTCCGCATCACCAATGCGGGCATGCGTGAGAGTCACGTCCACGACGTGACCATCACCAAAGAAGCCCCTAACTACCGTATCGGCTGACCACTGTCGATTCGGGCGCGGCTCACCCAGTGAGCCTCGTTTTTTCTTTCTGCTCCGAGGATTTCATGGCCCATAACATCCACGACCACCGTATTCTGATTCTCGATTTCGGTTCCCAGTACACCCAGCTCATCGCGCGCCGCGTTCGGGAAATTGGGGTCTATTGTGAGATCAAGGCCTTTGATATTACCGATGAGGAACTGAAAGAGTTCAATCCCAAAGGTATCATTCTCGCGGGCGGCCCCGAGTCCGTGACTCAACTGGGTGGCCCTCGTGCGCCGGAAGGCCTGTTCGAAAAAGGGATTCCGGTTCTGGGCATTTGTTATGGCATGCAGACCATGGCCGAGCAGCTGGGCGGTCGTGTTGCCAGTTCCGAGAAGCGGGAATTTGGCTATGCCCAGGTCAAAGTGCGGGCCAAGGGGCCTTTGCTGAAAGATATTACAGACCATCTCACGGCAACCGGCGAATCTTTGCTGGATGTGTGGATGAGCCATGGCGACAAGGTTGTGGTGATGCCGGAGGGCTTCGAACTGCTGGCATCAACGGAGAGTGCGCCGATTTCGGCCATGCAGGATACGTCGCGTAACCTCTACGGCGTCCAGTTCCACCCGGAAGTGACCCATACCCTGCAGGGCAAGCGCATCCTGGAGCACTTCATTCTCAACATCTGCCAGTGCGAGGCTCTGTGGACGCCAGCCAAGATTGTTGACGATGCGGTGGAACAGATCCGTAACCAGGTGGGCAGTGGCAAGGTGCTTCTGGGTCTGTCTGGTGGTGTGGATTCTTCCGTTACCGCTGCGCTGCTTCACAAAGCCATCGGCGACCAGTTGACCTGTGTGTTCGTGGACAACGGCCTGTTACGCCTGAACGAAGGCGATCAGGTGATGGATATGTTCGCCAGCAACATGGGTGTGAAGGTTATTCGCGTTGATGCCGAAGACCTGTTCCTGTCCAAGCTCAAGGGTGTTGATGATCCTGAGCAGAAGCGCAAGATCATTGGCAACACCTTCATTGATGTGTTCGACGAAGAAGCCGCCAACATCCGCGATGTGAACTGGCTGGCCCAAGGCACCATCTACCCGGATGTCATTGAATCCGCAGCCTCCAAGACCGGTAAAGCCCATGTTATTAAATCCCACCATAATGTGGGTGGTCTGCCGGAAACCATGAAAATGAAGCTGGTGGAGCCGCTGCGGGAACTGTTCAAGGACGAGGTTCGCCGTATTGGCCTGGAGCTTGGACTGCCTTACGACATGGTGTATCGCCACCCATTCCCCGGGCCCGGCCTGGGCGTGCGGATTCTGGGTGAAGTGAAGAAGGAATACGCCGAAATCCTCCGTCGGGCTGATGCTATTTTCCTGGAAGAGTTGCACCGTGCTGACTTTTACCACAAAACCAGCCAGGCATTTGCGGTCTTCCTGCCCGTCAAATCGGTTGGAGTGGTAGGTGATGCCCGACGCTATGAATACGTGGTGGCATTGCGCGCAGTGGAAACCATCGATTTCATGACCGCCCGTTGGGCACACCTGCCGTACGATCTGCTGGAAACGGTATCCAATCGCATCATCAATGAAATTGAAGGTGTCTCCCGGGTAACCTACGACGTTTCCTCCAAGCCGCCGGCAACCATCGAGTGGGAGTGACCGGTATGCTGGTCGGGTTGGTCAGTTAATTCTGACCAACCCGACCTGATTGGTGCTGCTTTGATGGATTAGCAGGTTTTCTTCTTCAGTCACCCAAACATTGCGAATGATCCCAACTCCCGAGGGAATGGCCCAGCTTTGAAAGGTCTCGGCTTTCGGGTCGAATCTGACGATTGCATCAGGTCGCATGCCCGATTCGTTGTACCAGATAATGTCGTCGATGACGGCCAATGCGTAAGGATGAGAGTCCGTGCCGCTGGGGGAATCCCATTCGGTGATTGCGCCGGTATCCGGGTTCAGTCGGCCGATTTTTCCCCTCGTTGAATTGACGTACCAAACGTTGCCTTGGCTATCCAGGTCAAGTCGACGTACTCGGGTTCGTTTATCCGGCAGGTTGTAATAACGAACCTCCATAGTGTTCGGGTTCATGGCGCCAATCTTGTTCGTGCCATTGTAGGCAATCCAAACGGTGCCGTTGGAATCTACCTTGATTCCATAGGGCCTGGCTTCAGTGTTAACTTCCTTCAATACACCGGTTTCAGGATCCAGTCGGCCCAGCATGGCCGCGTGCTGAGCCGTGAAATACAGGTTGCCGTTGGGATGAAACACGGCAGAGTGAGGGTCTTTGGCCTGCGTTTCATATTCAGTGATATTGCCGGTGTCCGGATTCAGCTTCCCGATAGTGGCGTTGCTGTTTCCGGTGTACCAGATGTTGCCATCCTCATCAGGGACAATGGAGTGTGGCCGGGCTGATGGCGGTAAATTGTATTCTTTCATTTCGCCAGTATTCGGGTTCAGTTTTCCAACCAGGCTCGCCCACATACCTGTCCACCAGATAGAGCCGTCTGGTGCTTCAATCGGGTCCCGAGTGCGTTGCCCAAGGGTAGGTGTTGTCCATTCAGTAATCTCAATGTCGACATTTCCCGGAACCAGAGTTGGTCGCCTGCCGGGGTCTTCCGGAAAGTGTTGGGCCAGATAATTGGCGACCCTGGTGGCCTGCTCATCTTGCAGGTCAATCATGGTGGAGAAAACCCGTCGCCACTCTTCAGGTGAGCTGTAACCAGCTGAGCGTTTGATGGTGGAGACGCCATGGCAGGCTGTGCAGGCGTTCTCGACCAATGCTTTGCCGGCACCTTCGGGTAGTGAAGATTGCGAATTGTTTTGCGCAAGGGAGGCTTGCGTGGTGCCGAGTAGAACGACGACTGCAGCTGTCAGGGATGCAGGTAGGCTCATGAGAACGACTCCTGTCATTCGGGAAGACCTTTATTGTAATCGTACGTCACGATGCTGTGGACATTGTGAGGTAATGAAAGTTCCGGGTTGGCGTGCTTTTACTCTAAACTGAATGCCAGGCAATGATGAAATCTGCTGAGTAGACGCGAATTCAGGTATTCGCGCACTCGTTTCCAACTTTGGTAATATGTCGCCTGGTTGATGATGGTACAAATTATGCCGCCTCAGATATTGTTGCTGCACCCTTTAATCATCCCTCAATAAATCTTTTGTTTTAATAGGTTGCATACCCCGTTTTGTCGAGCGCTGACGTGACGAACAGAGGGGTGTGACCGGGCAGGCATTATGGCTGGCACTGATGATGATTATTCCTGGATGAAGCGTGCGCTGCAGCTGGCCCGTCAGGCCGGAGCCGCTGGTGAGGTGCCAGTTGGTGCAGTGGTCGTGCTGGATGGACGGGAAATCGGAGCTGGCTATAATGCACCGATCAGTGGATGCGACCCCACCGCTCATGCTGAAATACGCGCCCTGCGGGACGCGGCAAGACGTGCGGGCAATTACCGGTTGCCGGGTGCCACGCTTTACGTCACCCTTGAGCCGTGCACTATGTGTGTGGGCGCCATTGTGCACAGCCGCATCAGTCGTTTGGTGTACGGTGCGGCGGAACCGAAGGCGGGTGCCGTGGTGTCGGCTCGG
>NZ_DELU01000022.1:6013-173938 GCF_002352785.1 Marinobacter sp. UBA2688 | reverse complement strand
AGGCTCGGCAAACACTGAACGAGCCACATCTCAACTGGCGTGTTGAGTCTGTCGGAGGTGTTCTGGTGGATCAGTGCAGCCATGTTATCAGCGAATTCTTCACGCGTCGGCGGGCCGACATCCGCCGCCGGAGGCAACTGTTTTCAGGGAAGGAGTGACGATCGATCATGAAAGTTCTGGTAACCGGCGGAGCCGGGTATATAGGTAGTCATGTCGTAAGGCAACTGGGCGAAGCCGGACACGACATTGTTGTTTTCGATAACCTGTCCACCGGATACCGTTGGGCGGTCACCTGTGGTGAGCTTGTGATCGGAGATCTCTCCGATGAACAGGCCATTGCGGACCTTTTCAGCCAGCACCGCTTTGAAGCCGTGCTGCATTTCGCCGCCAATATCGTGGTGCCGGAATCGGTCGAGAACCCCCTCAAGTACTACAGCAACAATACCCGTAACACGCTGAATTTGCTGAAGGCAGTAGAAGAACACCAGGTACCTTACATGGTGTTTTCGTCGACGGCTGCCGTTTATGGCATGCCAGAGGAAACCGTACTGACGGAAGATCTTCCGCTGGCGCCGATCAATCCCTATGGCGCCTCCAAGATGATGAGCGAGCGGATGATCATGGATCTGGCTGCCGCGTCATCCCTCAATTACGTGATCCTGCGTTACTTCAACGTAGCTGGGGCCAATCCGGACGGTTTGCTGGGGCAGGCGACGCCTGAAGCTACGCACCTGATCAAGGTTGCGTGTGAGTGTGTGACGGGCAAGCGCGATGGCATGAGCGTGTTTGGCACCGACTACGACACCCGTGACGGTACCTGCATCCGCGACTACATCCACGTGGAAGACCTGGCCAAGGCTCATGTGATGGCGTTGGAGTATATGGCCGGTGGAGGTGAGTCACGGGTGCTGAACTGTGGCTACGGGCGTGGGTTTACCGTCCGCGAAGTTATTGATGTGGTCAAGCGCCAGTCAGGCAACGACTTTCCGGTGCAGGAAACCGGCCGTCGGGCAGGGGACCCAGCCGCGCTGATGGCTGACAACTCGCGAATCAAAAAGGTACTGGGCTGGCAGCCGGATTACGACGACCTGGATACCATCGTCGGCACAGCCCTGGCCTGGGAAAAGATCTGGCAGGATAAGCAAGCCTGAGGCTGCTTGTTTTTGTGCTTTAAACAAATTCAATTTCAGGGTTTTGGCGGATGAAGATTACTATTTTTGGGACCGGTTACGTCGGGCTAGTGACGGGCGCCTGTCTGGCCGATGTGGGTCATCACGTTCTGTGTATGGATGTGGATCAGGGCAAGATTGATAAGCTTAGGAACGGCCATATACCTATTTATGAGCCTGGCCTCGAGTCCATCGTAAAGCATACGGTCGAAGCAGGCCGTCTGGCGTTCACCACCGATACCCAAGAAGCCGTGGCCCATGGGTCTCTGCAGTTCATCGCAGTGGGTACACCGCCTGATGAAGACGGTTCCGCCGACCTGCAGTATGTGACCGCCGTGGCGCGCTCCATTGGCCAGTATATGGATGACTACAAGGTGGTGGTGGACAAGTCCACCGTGCCGGTTGGTACTGGCGACAGGGTTAAGGCTGCGGTGCGCTCCGAGCTGGACAAACGCGGGCTGGAGCTGGACTTCGATGTCGTGTCCAACCCTGAGTTTCTTAAGGAAGGCGCGGCCATCACCGATTTCATGAAGCCCGACCGCATCATCGTTGGCACCGACAGTGAGCGGGCCAAAGAGTTGCTGCATGAGGTCTACTACCCGTTCAATCGTAGCCACGACCGCATGATTTTCATGGACATCCGGTCTGCGGAACTGACCAAGTACGCAGCCAACTCCATGCTGGCCACCAAGATCAGTTTCATGAATGAAATAGCCAACCTGGCGGAGCGTTTGGGGGCCGATATAGAAAATGTGCGTCGTGGCATTGGTTCCGACCCTCGCATCGGCTACCACTTTATTTACCCGGGTTGCGGTTACGGCGGCTCCTGTTTCCCGAAAGATGTGCAGGCATTGACCCGCACAGCCAGGGATTGTGACTACGACTCCCGCCTGTTGAACGCCGTGGAAGCCGTGAACAATGCCCAGAAGCACGTGTTGTTCGACAAGATCAGTCATTACTTCGGTGGCAACCTGAAGGGCAAGGTCGTCGCGATCTGGGGGTTGGCATTCAAGCCCAACACCGACGATATGCGTGAAGCATCGTCCCGAGCCCTGATGCAGGACCTCTGGAAGGCCGGAGCGAGCGTGCAGGCCTTTGACCCGGAAGCCATGGAAGAGACCCAGCGTATCTTTGGCGATCAGCCAGGGTTAACCCTGTGCGGCACCAAGGAGCAGGCGCTGAAAGGGGCCGATGTGCTGGCCATCTGTACCGAGTGGAAGGAGTTCCGCTCTCCGGATTTCGAAGCCATAGCCGCAAACCTGAAGGAGCCTGTCGTGTTTGACGGGCGCAACCTGTACGAACCTGAAATGCTTGAGCGCCACGGTATGATCTACTACGCCATTGGCCGTGGCCGGAACCAGTTCCACGGAGGTTAATATGAGTGGGGCGGAGTCGCCGTTTGTTCTGCACGAGCGTCTGGAAGCTGACACAGTCAGCCTCGGACAGAGCAAGCTGTGTGAAATTCGGCTGATGAACGACAGCAACTGGCCCTGGATCCTTCTGGTACCAAGGGTTGGCAGTGTGCGGGAGATCTATCAGCTGGCTCCGGAGCAACAGCGGCAGCTGCTGGCGGAATCGTCCCTTCTTGGGGAGGGCATGATGGAATTGTTCGGTGGGGATAAGCTCAATGTTGCGGCGTTGGGTAACATGGTGCCGCAACTTCACCTTCATCATATCGTGCGTTTTGACGGCGACTCTGCCTGGCCGGGCCCGGTCTGGGGCAAACTTCCGCCGAAGCCCTACAGTGTCAGCGATCTGGCCAGAATAAGCGAACAACTGAAGCCGTTGCTGGGTCGGCTCTCGCAAATAGTGGCGTAGCAATCTCTTCCGGCAAAGCCGGGTAGCTTAGCGTTTGTGCCGGGCGATGGTGCGTGATCCAACGAGGATCATCCTGAGCTCGGTTTTCAGTTTGTCCTTCAAGGCTTCCTTTTCCGGTGGTGTTGCGTCAAGCGCCTCGGCGCCTTGGTTAAACACCAGTGTCACCATGGCGTCTGCCACCAGTTTGGAGTCGGATAGGGGGCGATTCTCTTCATCCGCGATGCGCGCCAGATCTGCAGCCAGTTCGGTCACAAAGTGGTCGATTTCAGCTTTGATGGCGGTGCGGAAGGGTTTTGATACCCCGGTGCTTTCCCTCAGCATCAGACGAAACAGATTGGAGTTGTTGCCAAGATACTCCATGAAGGTGTCCACCGAGGTGCTGATGGCGCTGCCGTTTCGTGCAATTCGCTTGCGTGCCTGGCGCATGAGTTGTCGCAGGGCGACACCGCCTTCGTCCACCAGGGCAAGCCCCAGCTCGTCGAGCTCGGAAAAGTGCCGGTAGAACGATGTCGGCGCAATGCCAGCTTCCCTTGCCACTTCCCGCAGGCTCAGGCTGCCAAAGCCCCGGTCCGCACTGAGCTGAGCAAGGGCGGCGTCCATCAGGGCACGGCGAGTGCGGAGTTTCTGTTCGGCTCGGGCTGACAAGGGCGGCTCCATAGGGCGGTAAATCGGCCCATTCTAGCGGCCAAATGTTTTACCGTCACCCACGGTGATGGAAGCCTGATTTTCCCGTTCATTGTGTTTATAATGGGCCGCTTTTGCAGTAGGGTCCGCCAGAACCATTTTTGCAAACTTTTACGCACACATCAGATACAACGGGAACCGGTATGCGCAGTCATTATTGCGGTGGAATCAACGAATCTCACATCGATCAGGAAGTTACTCTTTGCGGTTGGGTTCATCGTCGCCGCGATCACGGTGGGGTGATCTTTCTGGACCTTCGCGATCGGGACGGTATTTCCCAGGTCGTGTTCGATCCGGATACCCCAGAGAGCTTCAATCTGGCGGAGAAGGTCCGCAGTGAATTCGTTATTCAGGTGACCGGCCGTGTGCGCCGTCGTCCCGCTGGTACCGAAAACGCCAACATGCCGACGGGGCAGGTTGAGCTGCTGGGTAAGCAGTTATCCATCCTGAATGCCGCTGCAACGCCTCCGTTCCCGCTGGATGAGCATGTGGATGTCGGTGAAGACGTTCGCCTGAAGTATCGCTTTGTGGACCTGCGTCGCCCGGAAATGCTGAACCGACTGCGTTTCCGTTCCAGGGTGACCAGCTATATTCGCAACTTTCTGGATAGCAACGGCTTTATGGATGTGGAGACGCCTATCCTGACCCGCGCCACTCCGGAAGGCGCACGTGACTACCTGGTGCCAAGCCGCACCCATGAAGGCTCCTTCTTTGCACTTCCCCAGTCCCCGCAGCTTTTCAAGCAATTGCTGATGGTGTCCGGTGTGGATCGCTATTACCAGATCGCCAAGTGTTTCCGCGACGAAGACCTGCGTGCCGACCGTCAGCCGGAATTTACGCAGATTGACATCGAGGCCTCGTTCATCGATGAGGAGACCTTGATGACCCTGAACGAGAACATGATTCGTTCGCTGTTCAAGGATGTTCTGGAAGTGGATCTGCCTGAATTCCCGCGCATGCCGTACGCCGAGGCAATGCAGCGTTATGGCAGCGACAAGCCGGACCTGCGTATCCCGCTTGAGCTTGTTGACGTGGGTGATCTGGTTGCGGGCGTTGACTTCAAGGTGTTTGCCGGTCCGGCTAATGACCCCAAGGGCCGCGTAGCAGCACTACGTGTTCCGAAGGGCGGCGAGCTGACCCGAAAACAGATCGACGACTACACCAAGTACGTGGGTATCTACGGTGCCAAGGGGCTGGCCTACATCAAGGTCAATGATACGTCCAAGGGCGTTGAAGGCCTGCAGTCGCCGATCATCAAATTCCTGGGTGACGATGTTGCGCAGGCTGTCATCGAGCGCTCCGGTGCGGAAGATGGCGATATCGTGTTCTTCGGCGCCGATAAGACCAACGTGGTCAACGAAGCCCTGGGCGCGCTTCGCATCAAGGTCGGCCACGACCTGAACATGCTGACGTCCGAGTGGGCGCCGATGTGGGTGGTGGACTTCCCGATGTTCGAGGAAACATCTGACGGAAGCCTGACTGCGATTCACCATCCGTTCACGGCGCCATCCTGTTCTGGTGACGAGCTGGAAGCGTCACCGGCGACGGCATTGTCCCGCGCCTACGACATGGTGCTCAATGGCACCGAGCTCGGTGGCGGTTCCATCCGTATTCACGACGAAAAAATGCAGGAAAGCGTGTTCCGTACCCTGGGTATTGAGCACGAAGAAGCACGAGCCAAGTTCGGGTTCCTGCTGGATGCGCTGAAATACGGTTGCCCTCCCCATGGTGGCCTGGCGTTTGGTCTGGACCGGTTGATCATGCTGATGACAGGCGCCAGTTCTATCCGTGATGTGATTGCGTTCCCGAAAACCCAGAGCGCCACCTGTCTGATGACACAGGCTCCCGGAGAAGTGGACGACAAGCAGTTGCGTGAGCTTCATATCCGCCGCCGCAAGCCCGTGGCCAAGGCCGGCGAAAGTAAGGAAGACACCCAGGCAGGCGAGTAACGCAATGCCGGAGCACACCCTCGTGTGCTCCGCGACTGAACGGAGTTGATTATGGCTGGACACAGTAAATGGGCCAACATCAAGCACCGTAAAGCGGCTCAGGACGCCAAACGCGGTAAGATTTTCACCAAGATCATTCGCGAGTTGACGGTGGCGGCCCGTCAGGGCGGGGGAAACCCGGATGACAATCCGCGATTGCGGGGCGTCATCGACAAGGCCCTGACCGCCAACATGAAGAAGGACACCATCGAGCGCGCCGTTGAGCGGGGTGCCGGGGATGGTGACGACAGCAATTACGAGGAACTGACCTACGAAGGGTACGGTCCCGGTGGCGTTGCTATCTTTGTGGAAGTCATGACGGATAACCGCAACCGCACTGTGGCCGACATTCGTCACGCCCTGAACAAGATGGGCGGCAACCTCGGCACTGACGGTTCGGTAGCGTATCTGTTCAGTAAGCAGGGTATTATCAGCTACAGTCCGGAGATGGACGAAGACCGGCTGATGGAAGCGGCCCTGGTTGCCGGTGCCGAGGATCTGGCAACGCTCGGCGACGGCTCTTTCGAGATAGTCACCGTGCCAGATCAGTTCCTCGACGTTAAACAGTCCCTGGTGGAGTCCGGCCTGATACCCGATAACGCAGAAGTCACTATGGTGCCCTCAACCACTGTAGAGCTGGATGAGGAGGGCGCAGAGCCCATCCTCAAGCTGATCGATATGCTGGAAGACCTGGACGATGTGCAGAATGTCTATCACAACGCCGATATACCGGCGGACGTGATGGAGGCACTCCATCAATAAGGGCGCAACGTGTCGATAATCATGGGGGTGGACCCAGGGTCACGCATTACCGGTTACGGCATTGTCCGGGCCGAGGGCCGGGTGATCGAATATATTGACAGTGGATGCATCCGGGTCGGCGAGAAGCCCATGGCGGAGCGCCTGCAAACCATCTTCCATAGTCTGGCAACGCTCATTGGCGAATACCGCCCCGAAGAATTCGCCATCGAGCAGGTATTCATGGCCCGTAACCCGGATTCAGCGCTGAAGTTGGGGCAGGCCAGGGGAGCGGCGATTGTAGCGGCCGCCAACAGCGGTTTGCCGGTTCACGAGTATTCCGCCCGCCAGGTCAAGCAGGCGGTGGTGGGTAAAGGCGGCGCTGACAAGTCCCAGGTCCAGCATATGGTCCAGGTGTTGCTGGCGCTGTCCCGCAAGCCGCAGGCCGACGCCGCAGACGCCCTGGCGATTGCGCTGTGCCACGCCCACATGAGCCAGAGCGTTGCCCGGCTGGCGTCCGGAGGTGGCGGGAAAGTGCGAAGTGGCCGGGTCCGAAGACAATAACCAGACTCATTGAAGTCCAGGGAGAAACCCGTTGATTGGTCGTATCCGAGGCATCCTGATTGAAAAATCCCCCGCCCAGGCATTGGTGGAATGCGCCGGCCTGGGGTATGAAGTCGATATTCCCTACACCACCTTCTTTAACCTTCCTGAAACCGGCGACGAGCTGGTTCTCCACACCCACTTTGTTGTTCGCGAGGACGCCCAGAGCCTCTACGGCTTCTCTTCACGGCTGGACCGGGACCTGTTCCGGTTGCTGATCAAGGTTAATGGGGTTGGTCCCAAGCTTGCCGCCGGGATTCTGTCGGGGTTGGATGCGAATCAGTTTATCCGCTGCGTTGAGGCTCGCGATGCCAATGCCCTGGTCAAGCTTCCCGGTGTTGGCAAGAAAACCGCCGAACGCCTGCTTATTGAAATGACAGATCGTATAGGGCAACTTGAAGGGCAGTTCACGCCAGCGTCGCCAAATGCGACGGTTACCTCCGACTCAGCCAACGCGAGCATTGCTGCAGGTCATGACCCCAGGGAAGAGGCGGAAGCCGCACTGATTGCCCTGGGGTACAAGCCACAGGAGGCGTCCAAGGCGATCAGCAAAGTGGCGGAAGAGAACATGTCGAGCCAGGAATTGATTCGGTTGGCGCTACGGGCAATGATTCCTGCCAACTAATGGGTAACGGGCTGATTAAAAGAGTGTCATTAATCGCATCCTGGCCCCATATGTGTAGAGAGCGTAACGTGACAGCAAAAGCGCCGTTTGTACAATTGGGGCATAATGAACCCGATACGAGTGTACAGGCATGTTGTTGATTTCCTCTGAGCGGGTAGTTCAATGATTGAATCGGATCGCCTGATTACAGCCCAGGCCGGACAATATGAGGAAGTGCAGGATCGAGCGATCCGTCCCGGTGTGCTTGCGGACTATGTGGGTCAGCCGGCTGTGCGGGAGCAGATGGAAATCTTCATTTCCGCCGCGCGAGGTCGCCAGGAGGCATTGGATCATGTGCTGATCTTTGGTCCGCCGGGGCTAGGCAAGACCACGCTCGCCAACATCATTGCCAATGAAATGGGTGTGTCCATTAAGACCACATCCGGCCCGGTGTTGGAAAAAGCCGGTGATCTGGCCGCCATGCTGACCAACCTCGAAGAGGGTGATGTCCTCTTCATTGATGAAATTCATCGTCTCAGCGCCGCCGTGGAAGAAGTGCTCTACCCGGCGATGGAAGACTACCAACTGGATATCATGATTGGAGAGGGCCCGGCGGCCCGCTCCATCAAACTGGACCTGCCCCCCTTTACCCTGGTGGGTGCCACGACACGCGCCGGGCTTCTGACGTCGCCGCTGCGGGATCGTTTCGGCATCGTCCAGCGCCTTGAGTTCTATAACACCAAGGATCTGACGGATATTATTCTCCGTTCCGCGCGATTGTCATCGGTCGCTATCGACAACGGCGGTGCTTACGAAATTGCCCGTCGTTCCCGGGGAACACCCCGTATTGCCAACCGCCTGCTACGCAGAGTGCGTGACTTTGCTGAGGTAAAAGCGGATGGCAGCATTAGTGAGTCCATTGCGGACCAGGCACTGAACATGCTGAAAGTGGACGCCCAGGGGTTTGATCACATGGACCGGCGCCTGCTTTTGGCGATGATTGAAAAGTTTGATGGTGGCCCGGTCGGTGTCGAAAGTCTGGCAGCGGCGATCAGTGAAGAACGAGGCACTATCGAAGACGTTCTTGAGCCGTTCCTGATTCAGCAGGGTTTCATGGTACGTACGCCCCGTGGGCGTATGGTGACGTCCAATGCCTACCAGCATTTCGGCGTCGTGCCATCCGGTCCGGAACGGGAGGACCTGTTTGACTGAGCGTTATGATTCATCGGTCGGGTTGGCGGTTCGCGTGTACATCGAGGATACCGACGCCGGCGGTATCGTATACCACGCGAAGTACCTGCACTATATGGAGCGTGCCCGTACGGAGTGGGTTCGTCACAAGGGTGTCGGGCTTCGCGCCGGCCTGGCGGATAACATCAGTTACGTTGTCCAGCGCCTGTCGATTCACTACGGTGCTCCGGCCAGGCTCGACGATGAGTTGCGAGTGACCGCGGAGCCAGTGGCGTTCGGCCGTGTATGGATGGATTTTCGTCAACAGGTTGTTCGCCGCTCCGATGACAAGGTACTGGCCTCGGCGGATGTGCGTGTGGCCTGTATAGCACTGGATTCCGGCCGGCCAAGACGCCTTCCGGTAAACATGCTGGAGTTGCTGGAAAGCAGTCTGAAAACCAATTCACAAGTGGAATAATCCAGGAGTAAAAGGTGGAGTCAGAAGTTTCTGTTTGGTATCTCATCGCCAACGCCGGCGTGCTGGTTCAGCTGGTTATGCTGTTGCTTGCCCTGGCGTCCATTATCTCCTGGGCACTGATCTTCCAGCGCCTGAAGGTGTTCCGCAAGGCCAAGCAGGCCCAGTATGCGTTCGAGGAACGGTTCTGGTCCGGAATGGACCTGGGTCAGCTCTACCGGGAAGTGAACAGTAATCCGACGCCGTTCTCCGGCATGGAGTCGTTGTTCCGGGCTGGTTTCAAGGAATTTTCCCGTCTGCGCCAGCAAAGCCGGGATGCCGATGCCGTCATGGAAGGCACCCAGCGTGCGATGCGAGTGGCGTTTTCCCGTGAGCAGGAGCGGTTGGAGATGCACTTGCCGTTTCTTGCAACCGTCGGCTCCACCAGCCCCTATGTCGGTCTGTTTGGCACGGTCTGGGGCATCATGAATTCATTTCGGGGACTGGCTCAGGTTCAGCAGGCGACCCTCGCCACGGTAGCCCCCGGTATTTCCGAGGCATTGATAGCAACGGCAATGGGCCTGTTTGCGGCCATCCCCGCCGTGATTGCCTATAACCGTTTCTCCGCTATTTCCGATGCGCTGCTGAAGAACTATGAAACCTTTGCCGATGAGTTTTCGAGCATCCTCCATCGCCGTGTGCATAACAGCGAGCAGTCAGCCGCATGAGGAAGGCAGCCAGTAACGGACAGCCAGTCGGGAGAGCAGAAACATGAAAGGCATGGGAATGATGCCGGCGAGAAGTCGCAAGCCGATGTCTGAAATCAACGTCGTACCCTACATCGACGTCATGCTGGTGCTGCTGATCATCTTTATGGTGACGGCGCCGATGCTGACGCAAGGCGTAAAAGTGGATCTGCCGGAAACCACATCGCAGCCGATCCAGTCCGACAAGAACGTGGAATCTATCGTGGTGTCCGTCGACAGCAATGGTGCGTATTTCATGGATATCGGGGATGAAAGCAGTGACCCGATGTCACTCGCGGACATTCGCGACCGGATCGCCAAAATCCTGTCCCAGCGTACGGACCGCGAAGTGCTTGTTCGGGGTGATGAGCATGTTGAGTACGGTACCGTTGTTCGACTGATGGCTCAGTTACAGGCCGCAGGGGCGTCTAATGTCGGATTGATCACCGAAGCGCCATCCATTGATGAGTAGGTACAGAGCAGGCAGGTTTTTGTGAGAGGTCATGAGCGTGATGTAACCAACACGGGCCAGCCGCCCTGGAAGTCGCCCGTGGCTCTGTCAATCCTGCTGCATGGGTTGATCCTGGGCGTGGCCTTGGCCGGATGGACGTGGACCAATCCCTCGGAGGATCCGCCGCCGCCCAGTATTTCTGCGCGCCTGATCACTCCGAACGAGCCCGAACCCAGTCCGGTGACGGAACCGGTTGATGAACCGGATCGTGATGAAGAACGCAGGCAGGAGGAAGAGCGGAAGCGTAAGGAAGAAGCCGAACGTCGAAAGGCCGAAGAGGAACGCGAACGGGAAGAGGCTCGCCGCATCCAGCAGGAGAAAGAGCGCAAGCAGGAACAGCAGCGCCAGGAAGAGGCGGCGAAGCGCGAACGTGAACAGCAGCGCAAAGCGGAAGAGGCTGCCCGCCAGAAGGCTGCTGCTGAAGCCAAGGAGCGTGAACGTCAAAAGGCCGAGGAAGAAAAGCGTCGCCAAGAAGAGGCTGCCCGGAAGGCCGCCGAGGAAAAACGTCGTGCGGAGGAGCAGCGCCGCAAGGAAGAAGCTGAGCGCAAGGCGAGGGAAGAGCGAGAGCGCCAGGAAGCTGAACGCAAACGCAAGGAGCGTGAGCGGCGTCTGAAAGAACAGCAACTTGAAGCCTTGGCGGAAGAAGCCCAGCAGGAACGCGAGGCGGAGGAGCGCCGTAAGAGGGAGGCGGCCGCGGCCAAGGCGCGCGAAGCGCAGATGCTGACGGAAAGCCAGAAATATCAGGCGCTGATTCGTGAACGATTGAGCCAGGCCTGGTATCCGCCATCATCGGCAACCGAGGAGATGACTGCGCGGCTTCAGATCACTTTGCTACCGACTGGTGAACTTGCCTCGGTAAAGCTTGTCTCCACCAGTGGCAACACGGCATTCGACAATTCGGCGCTGGGCGCGGTTAAGTCGTTGAATCGTTATCCGATTCCCGATGATCGGGACACGTTTGAAAAGTATTTTCGCCAGTTTACGATTGAGTTCAATCCTCGGCGGTTGAGATAAGGACAATGGGAAATCAAATGACGAACCGGAGTACTAAAGGCACAACCCCAACCGGCATGGTAATGACATGGTTGCTGATGCTGGCGGTGATGATAGGGAGCAGTTCGGCGGCCCAGGCAGAGCTGTTGATCCGAATCACGGAGGGTGCGGATTCGGCCATCCCGGTCGCCGTGGTCCCATTCGCTGAATCCGGCACCATGCCGTCCGGCGATAAGATCAGCAGTATCGTCCGCGACGACCTCACCATGAGCGGTGAATTCAAGCCACTGGCACCAGAGAAAATGCTCAGCCTGCCGTCAAAGGGTGATGAGGTCTATTTTCGCGACTGGCGACTTCTGGGGCAGCGTTACGTTCTGGTCGGTCAGTTGACACGTACCGGCGACAAGATTGAAGCCCGGTATGAGTTGTACGATGTGAACCGCGAGGAGCGGATCCTTGGGGCAACGGCGTCCTCATCGGTGAACAGCACACGGAGCCTTGCCCACCACATCAGTGACAAGGTCTATGAGGCTATCACCGGGGTGCCGGGCGCATTTTCTACCAAGCTGGCCTACGTCACGCTTCAGCGATCCGGTGGCAAAGCCCTGTATCGGCTGCAGGTCAGTGACGTGGATGGCAAAAGGGCCAAGGTCAGGCTGGAAAGCGATGAACCCATTTTGTCACCAGCCTGGTCGCCCGACGGTAAGAGGCTTGCCTATGTGTCGTTTGAAACCGGTAAGCCTGCAATCTATATCCACGAGCTTTCATCGGGCAACCGCACGCGGATCGCGGACTTCCGGGGTTTGAACTCAGCGCCCGCATGGGGCCCGGATGGTCGGTCGTTGCTTATGACCCTGTCGAAGGACGGCAATGCCGAGGTCTACAAGATGGATATTCAGAGTCGCTCGCTCAAGCGGCTGACCAATCACTGGTCTATTGATACTGAGCCCACCTGGGATCATACGGGTGAAGGTTTCTTCTTTACGTCTGATCGTTCCGGTGGGCCGCAGATCTACCACAAGTCCAGTGAGAGTGCGGAACCCCGCAGGATTACCTTCGGTAGCCGCTACAATGCCCGCCCGCGGCCAGACAACGACGGCAAGTACGTCTACTATGTGCATCAGAGAGACAAGGCGTTTCATATAGCACGGACTAACTTGCAGACGGAGGAAGAAACGATTCTCACTCGAACTGAGTCCGATGAATCGCCCAGTGTTTCGCCCAATGGCCGGATGTTGATCTATGCAACCAAGCAGGGCAGCGACAGTGTACTAACTGTAATTGCCGCGGATGGCGGAGCGGCCTATAGTCTGCCGGCCTCGGAGGGTGATGTGCGTGAACCGGCATGGTCACCGATCGTCAAGTAAACCGGAACTCCGAACAGAACAGGTTCGTTTGCATTAACGTACAACAGACTCTCAAAAAGGAAGGAAGTGATTATGAACGTATCAGCTCACCACAAATTATTCGCCATGGTAATGTCTCTTGGTCTGATCGCCGGTTGCAGCAGCACCGGTGAGACCACTGAAGACGGTGCGTACGGTTCCGATGTCTCTGCTGTCGACCAGGAAGGTGGCAGCACTGTTTATGGCGGCGATGATGACGGCGGTGTGTCTTCATCCGAGATGAGCGAAGAGCAGCGTCGTGAAGCGGAAGCTCGTGCTGCGCGGGCGGAAGAAGCCGCCATGCGCGAAATCACCACCTTCTACTTTGATTTTGATACCTCCGAAATCAAAACCGAAGCCCGCGATGTGCTGGTGGCCCACGCCCGGTTCCTGCAAGCCAATCCGGGGCAGAATGTCCGTATTGAAGGGCATGCTGATGAGCGCGGCACCAAAGAATACAACCTCGCATTGGGCGAGCGTCGTGCCAACGCCATCGAGCGTTTCCTGATCGTGAACGGTGCTTCCCGCGGCCAGACGGAAACCATCAGCTACGGTGAAGAAAAGCCGGCAGTGATGGGTTCCAGTGAGAGCGCGTGGGCCCAGAACCGTCGCGTTGAACTCGTTTTCCAGTAACAGGCGAACCCCATGAGACATCTGCTCATGGCGACAGTGATGCTCCCGCTTGCCTTCGGGCATGCGGGCGGCGCGCTGGCGCAATCCGTTTCTCCAGCGTTCCAGGACAATGCGTCCGAGGCAGAACGCAAGGCTGGCAACAGTCAGGCCAATGCGGAACTGTTCTACATGATTCAGCAACTGCAGGGCGAGGTTCGTCGATTGCAGGGGCGGGTCGAAGAGCAGCGCAACCTCATTGATCGGCTTACCAAGCAGTCACGGGACCGCTACATCGACCTTGACCAGCGAATTCTGAAACTCTCTGAAAAGGTCTCGGAAGCACCAGCGACGAGCTCAGCGAGCTCAGAGGGTGCGGCCGATTCGGCTGAGGCAGCAGGAGATTCGGGGGTGAAAACCAGAATCTACCGGCAGCCTTCCGACAAGGAGCGAACGGAATACCAGAAAATCCAGACTCTGATCCATCAGGAAAAGAACTACGACCAGGCGATCAACGGGTTGTACGACTTCATTGATGAGTATGAGGAAGGGGACCTGACGGTCAACGCCTATTATTGGCTGGGCGAAGTGTACCTCGTTGAGGAACAACTCGAACAGGCGCGGCAGGCGTTCACCATCGTTGCAACCCGTTATGGGGATCATCGCAAGGCGCCGGACGCTGTTTACAAGCTTGGCGTGACCCTGGACCGGCTTGGCGACAAGGAGCAGGCTCGCGGGCGTATGGAAACCGTGGTCCGCGACTATCCGAATACCAGCGCCGCTGAGTTGGCCAAGAAGTACCTCGACTCCAGTAACGGCTGATCGTGCTTGCCACGAAGAATGTTGAGAAACCTGGGAATTAGGGGTTGATCGGCGCTGAAAAATCATTACTATATGCGCCTCGTTTGGGTCGTTAGCTCAGTTGGTAGAGCAGTTGGCTTTTAACCAATTGGTCGAAGGTTCGAATCCTTCACGACCCACCAAATTACGAACGAGGCGGTGGACTGAGTCGTCGCGTTGTTTTGGTCCGGATTCGGGCCGACAGTTATGGGTCGTTAGCTCAGTTGGTAGAGCAGTTGGCTTTTAACCAATTGGTCGAAGGTTCGAATCCTTCACGACCCACCAATAGAACAGGAAGCCAAAGTGGCTCCTGTCGAAAAAAGAGCCTTCGGGCTCTTTTTTTTTGGGTATACGGTCATACATCTGTGATAGTGGGCGTAGTTAAAAGGGTGCGTGTAAGTAACCTAAGCAAAACTCTGTGACAGCAGGGTGTCAGCCCAGTGAAAGTCGTGGCCGAAGTGATATACTTCCGACGTTAACGCAATACAGAGATGCAGTAATGACGCGAGTTGAAGACCGTATTCTCGTTCAGGAACATCTGGCACACCAGGCAGAGCCAAAGACCCTGAGCGACGACGAGAAAGCAAACCTTGAGTCCCGTATTCGAGCAGCGCTGAAAGCGCAGGATGCGGTGCTCGTGGCTCATTACTACACCGACCCTGACATTCAGCGCCTGGCGGAGGAAACCGGCGGCTGTGTTGCCGACTCGCTGGAAATGGCCCGGTTTGGCAACCAGCACAAAGCGTCAACCGTGGTCGTGGCAGGTGTCCGTTTCATGGGCGAAACCGCCAAGATTCTGAACCCGGAAAAACGTGTGCTGATGCCCACGCTGGAGGCCACCTGTTCACTGGATATTGGCTGCCCCGCGGACGAATTCTCGGCCTTTTGCGACCAGCACCCCGACCGTACCGTTGTGGTCTACGCCAATACCTCCGCAGCGGTGAAGGCAAGGGCGGACTGGGTGGTTACCTCCAGTTGTGCTCAGGCCATTGTGGAGTCGCTGGATGCCCGTGGTGAAAAAATACTCTGGGCCCCGGACAAGCATTTGGGCCATTACGTGCAGAAAACCACCGGTGCGGATGTGTTGCTCTGGGATGGTTCATGCATCGTACATGAAGAGTTCAAGTACCGGGGGCTGGAGGATCTGAAAGCGCTGTATCCGGATGCGGCGGTTCTGGTGCACCCTGAGTCGCCCAACGCGGTGGTCGAGATGGCCGATGTTGTCGGTTCGACCTCTCAGCTGATTCATGCGGTACAGACGCTGCCCAACGATCAGTTTATCGTTGCCACCGACAACGGCATTTTCTACAAGATGCAGCAGTTGGCCCCCAATAAGACCTTGATTGAGGCGCCAACAGCCGGAAACGGCGCCACCTGTCGTAGCTGCGCCCATTGCCCGTGGATGGCGATGAATGGCCTCGAGAACCTGCTGTCGGTGATTGAGAACGGCGACCAGGAGGTTCATGTGGACCCGTCGTTGCGGGAGGATGCGTTGAGGCCGCTTCAGCGAATGCTGGATTTCACCGCCGAGATGAATCTGAAGGCCGCCGGCAACGCCTGACGTCAGCTGCGGCGCTGGTTCAGCCGCTCTGACACCTGCGACAATCGTTCGGTCACGATTTGGCGCAATGGCGCTCCGGCGGGGAGTCTTTCCTGGGCCTGCCGCAACTGGCGCTGGGCTGCCTCAAGGTCGCCCATCAGGATATCGTATTCGGCCCTCGCCCGGTGCACCCCAACGATGTTGCGCGCCAACCCTTCGGCTTCCGCCAACCTCAGCCAGAGATGCTCTTTCTTCGGCAGTTCCCGCGTCAGTCTGTGGAGGTATTCGGCGGCACGTTCGCCGTTACCCGCCGCGGTTTCCAGGTGTGCGAGCATGTCGGTAATCGGGTAGTTGCCGGGGTTCCTTGCAAGGGCTTCGGAAAGCAGGCTGCGAGCTTCGTTGAGCTTGTCCTGCTCAATCAGCGCCTCTGCGAGTGTCACCTGATAGGTGATGCGCCCCGGTGTTCCATCGAGCAGCCTTTCAAGCTCAATAATCGCCTCACTCTGGTTTCCATTTCTCAGCAACGCCACCGCCAGGCCGTAGCGAATGGCATCCGGCTTTTCGGTGTCCGAACGGTTCAGGTAGTCCTTGAACGTTTCCACAGCGATGTCTGCGGACTTTGCGTAGCGAACCTGAAGCCGGGATCGAACCAGATGATACTCCTGGGCATCGGCCACATCCCTGCGGGGGTATTGCTCGGCGCGGTTGCGGGTGTCGGATACACGATTCTGCGTCAGCGGGTGGGTGGAAAGGTACTCCGGAACCCGGTTTCCCTGCAGGCGGTTCTGTCGCATCATGATCTCGAACATTTCCGGCATCCCTCTCGGGTCCATGCCGGAGCTGGCGAGTATGTCCATGCCAACCCGGTCAGCTTCCTGTTCATGGGCCCGGCTATAAGCCAGCATATTCTGCACTGCCAGTGCCTGAGTGCCTGCGATGGCTGCTATGCCGACATCCGACTGGGTAACCGCTGAGAGGATGATGCCGGCGATCATGCCGGCAATGGTCAGCGGGGCGCTGGTTTCCTGTTGCTCCAGGCGCCTGGCGAAATGGCGCTGGCTCAGGTGCGCCAGTTCGTGGGCCAGAACCGAGGCAAACTGTTGCTCACTCTCGGCATTCAGGAACAGGCCGCCATTAACGCCGACGACATTGCCGGGGACCGCAAAGGCATTGATGTCGGGGCTGTCGATGATCGCCAGCGTGAGGTCGCTGCTACTCAGAGGTGCCGAGGGTACGAGGCGATAAATGATCGAGTTCAGGTAGTCCTGGACCAGGGCATCGGTGATCTGAGGGGCGGATCGCCGGATGGATGTCATCACTTGACGCCCGATATCCGTTTCCTGGCGCTCAGAGATAAGCCCACCACCGGCGCCACCAATGGACGGCAGTGTGCTATCCGACGATTGTGCCGAGGCCTGGCTGACCGTCAGTGAAAACGCCAGGGCAAAGGCGGATGCCAGGATGCCTGGCCGTTGAGCTCGGTGGCGGTTTGTTACAGTCATGAATAGGCGATGTCCGTTGTCATGGGGTTCTCTCTGACAGCATTGTGCCACCGAAAGTTCTTTCGGGGTTCGTCTGTTACGATTGAGGTGCAATACAGTACCACTGTGGGCATAATGCCGGCTCCTGTTTTGAACATACGGATGCCTTATCGCCATGGCTGATCGAACACTGGACGCATCGGGCCTGCGCTGTCCGATGCCGCTATTGAAAACCAAGCTCGAACTCAACAGCATGTCTCCCGGCCAGGAACTTGAAGTTATCGCCACAGACGCCGGTTCTGCAAGGGATATTCCTGCGTTCCTCGAACTGTCGAGTCATGAGCTGGTCCGCACATCCGAACAGGGTGGCTGTTTCACCTTTGTGATAAAGTGCGGCGGTTAAGCCCGTAGTAATGACCCTCCGGAGTCGTTGATGATCAGAATTTTACGTGGTCTCGCCCACAAATACTTTTCAGATGAAGAAGCCGTCATTCTTTTCCTGCTGATACTGGCAGGCGTCGTCTTCATCATTTTTTTCGGCTCCATGCTGGCGCCCGCGATTGCGGCGGTTATTGTTGCCTTTATTCTCCAGGGGCTGGTCACCAAGCTTAATCGGCTCGGCATTCCGGAAATCGTATCCATCATAGGCGTGTTCTTTGTCTTCCTGGGGCTGTTGATTGGCGTCCTGTTCGGGTTGTTACCTCTGATCTGGACCCAGGTGACCGGGCTGGCGGGCGAAGCGCCTCGTATTTTCAGAGAGATGCAGTCCTATCTTGAAGTGCTTCCTGAGCAGTATCCAACGCTGATATCCATGGAAGGCATCAACACCATCTACAATCAGGTAACCACCGAAGCCGGCCGCATGACCCAATGGCTGGTGTCCTTTTCACTGGAAAGCATTCCGGATCTGGTGGCGCTGCTGATCTACATGGTGTTGCTGCCGATTCTCGTATTCTTCTTCCTCAAGGACCGCCGGGTGCTACTGGGTGCGATCGCTCGCATGCTGCCATCCCAACGCCCGATGATGGTCCGGATATGGCATGAAGTGAATCTTCAGTGTGCCAACTACGTGCGGGGAAAGGCGGTGGAGATACTGATCGTTGGAGGTATCACCTACGTGGCCTTCAAGGTTCTGGGTATGCCCTATGCGGCCCTGCTGTCACTGATGGTGGGTCTGAGCGTGGTGATTCCCTATATCGGGGCGGCTGTTGTCACCATTCCGGTCGCCATGATCGCCCTGTTCGCCTTCGGGTGGGGCAGCCAGTTTATCTGGGTCATGGTGGTGTACGGTGTGATCCAGGCGCTGGATGGCAACGTTCTGGTTCCCATCCTGTTCTCGGAAGTGAATAATCTGCACCCTGTCGCCATCATAGTGGCTGTGTTGTTCTTTGGTGGCATCTGGGGTTTGTGGGGTGTGTTCTTCGCCATACCGCTGGCGACCATGCTCAAGGCGATCTTCTCGGCATGGCCGGTCAAGTACGGGCAGGCAGAGACGTTGCCAAAGGAGTCTTAAAGACTCCTGACGGCCTCCAGCACTTCGTCAACGTGGCCTGGTACTTTCACGCCTCGCCACTCCCTGCGAAGGACCCCGTCCTTGTCGATCAGGAAGGTGCTGCGGTCAATGCCCATATATTCCTTGCCATAGAGCTTCTTCAGCTTGATGACATCGAACTGTTGGCAGAGGGCTTCGTCCTTGTCGGAAATCAGGTGGAAGGGAAATGCCTGCTTTTCGCGGAAGTTGTCGTGGGCTTTCAGGCCGTCACGTGACACGCCGAAAATAACCGTATCGAGTGCTTCAAACTGGTCGTGCCGATCGCGGAAATCCTGACCTTCAGTGGTGCATCCGGGGGTGTTGTCCTTGGGGTAGAAATAGACCACCACATTCTGGCCTTTCAGGTCCGATAAACGAATGGTTTGATCTCCGGTAGCCGGGGCCTCAAAATCATCAACAGGACGGTTCAGTTCGGGTGCTGACATGACATCTCCTTTAATTCCCTTGTGTCAGTGGGTGCCCAACATTACCATATCGTTTTTATTCGTACGGAGTTTTTATGATTACGGGGAGCCTTGTCGCACTGGTCACGCCCATGCATTCCGATGGCAGCGTTCATTGGGAGCACCTTGATAAGCTGGTGGACTTTCATCTCGACAACGGAACGCACGGTATCGTGGCCGTTGGAACGACGGGTGAATCCGCCACGCTGGACCCGGAAGAGCACATGCGGGTGGTGGGGCATATCATAAAACGCGTCAAGGGCCGCATTCCTGTGATTGCCGGTACCGGCGGTAACAGTACTCGTGAAGCCATAGAGCTGACCGAAGAGGCTCACAAGCTGGGTGCCGATGCCTGTCTGCTTGTCGTCCCGTACTACAACAAGCCGACCCAGGAAGGGCTCTACCAGCACTTCAAGACCATTGCCGAGGCTGTCCCGGTCGATCAGATTCTCTACAACGTTCCCGGCCGAACGGCGTGCGACATGCTGAACGAGACCGTTGAGCGCCTGGCAGATATTCCGAACATCATCGGCATCAAGGATGCAACCGGCAATATTCCCCGTGGTGCAGAGCTGGTTGAAGCCGTTAGAGGCCGCCTGGTGGTCTACTCTGGCGACGACGCGACGGCCGCCGGACTGATGCTTGCCGGCGCCAAAGGCAACGTCTCCGTTACCGCCAACGTGGCGCCCAAGGGCATGGCTGCGTTGTGCGAAGCCGCCATCGCCGGAAATGAGGAGGAAACTGAGCGGCTTAACGAGTTGCTCATGCCTCTGAACCGCAAACTTTTCCTCGAGGCCAATCCCATCCCCGTGAAGTGGGCTCTCTATCATATGGGTATGATCGGGGAGGGCATTCGCCTTCCGCTCACCCCTCTGAGTGACAGGTTCCACGGCGAAGTGGAAGACGCACTGAAAGCCTCTGGCGTACTCTGAGTCAGGCTGTACCATCTATCGTAACTGGAGTCGCCTGATGGCGTTTAGGTTCAGGACAGAAATCAAAAAAACCGAAAAATGCATCAGGCCCCTGGCGGGCCTGATGTTTGTTATGGCCCTGTCAGGCTGTAGCTTGATCGAAGACCGCTCAGAGCGCTATGTCAATGCCTCGGAAGGCACGCCTCTGAAACTGCCGGAAACGGCGGATGAAGGCGAGTTTGGTCAGATCATGCCGATACGCGAAGCGACCGCTGCCGACTCGGGCCGTATGTATCGGGGAAGCATACCCAGGCCGCCGGATATGACCTCCGATATCCTTGACGAAAATTATCTGGTTGAGGAACTGGATGGCCAGATATGGCTGCTGGTGAATGATGTTCCAGGTCGCCTTTGGCCTGCAGTCACCTCCTACATGAATGAGAACGGCCTTGGTGTGGCGTACGACAGCCCCCAGCTCGGCCTGATGCAGAGTGAGTTGGTTAACTTCAGCAAGCAGGCGAGGGGGTTGCTGGGGCTGCCGGACAACCCCGACGGACCAGAAGCGAAAGTGGTTGTCCAGGCCCGTGTTGCGCCCGGTGTGCGCCGCAAAACCACAGAGGTTCAGTTCCGTTCCTTCGAAGTTGCTGATGACCCGAACGAACTGATGGCTTGGGGCGGTGGGGACACCCGTAGCCGCGAGCAACTCGATACCAGTCGGAAGCTGCTCGAAGACCTGGCCCAGTATTTACGCAACCGGGAAGACAGTAAGTCTTACTCCCGTGCGGCATTGGGCATGGCCAGCGAACCCCTGGTCAAGTTGGTATCGGACGACGAAACGCCCAGGGAAATTGTAATGAGCCTGGATTACGGCCGGGCTTGGGCGGAGGTTCGCCGAGCGGTGGATGACGCGGGCATACCGGTGATCGACCTGAACCGTGAAGACGGGTATTTCTTTGTGGATTTCCGGCCGGAATCCGAGCGCGAGCCGGGATGGTTCAGCTGGTTCTCCGACGCCCCGGAACCGGTACATTCGTTTGATATACGGCTTGAGGAACGCGACGGCGACATTGTCGTTTCCACCGCCATCGCCGAGAGTTACGATGGTGAGAATCGCTCGACCGAGCTGCTTTCAGAACTGTTCGAATATCTTTACTAATGCAAGCAGTGCCTGCACCGAGCGGGCACGTCCGGAGATCTGACATGGAAAAGCGTGAAGAGCTTTACGCGGGCAAGGCCAAATCCGTATACCGTACCGACGACCCCGACCGGTTTGTGATGGTCTTTCGCGACGATACGTCGGCTTTTGACGGCGAGAAGAAAGAGCAGCTCAACCGCAAGGGCATGGTGAACAACCGCTTTAATGCCTTCATCATGGAAAAACTGGAAGCGGCCGGCGTTCCCACGCACTTTGAGGGCCTGCTTTCCGGCACGGAATCGCTGGTCAAGAAGCTGGATATGATTCCGGTTGAATGCGTGGTTCGTAACATCTCCGCCGGCAGTCTGTGCCGCAGGTTGGGTGTCGAGGAAGGGCTGACGCTGAACCCGCCCACCTTTGAACTGTTCCTGAAGAACGACGCCATGCATGATCCCATGGTCAATGAGTCACTGGCGGTCAGTTTTGGCTGGGCGAAAGCAGACGAGCTTGCCAGAATGAAAGAACTGACCTATCAGGTAAATGACGTACTGAAGGCGTTGTTTGAGGAAGCCGGCATGCTGCTGGTGGATTACAAGCTGGAATTTGGTCGTTCGGGTGGCCAGATTGTCCTGGGTGACGAATTCAGCCCTGACGGCTGCCGTATCTGGGACAGGGAAACCCGAAAGAAGATGGATAAGGACCGTTTTCGTCAGGGACTGGGCGATGTGATTGAGACCTACGAAGAGGTTGGTCGTCGTCTCGGCATCCGTTTCGACTGATCAGTCAGGTACAACAACCAGAAAACAGGTGCACTATGCGTAAACTGATTCTTGCCATCGGCGGCTCTTTGGTCATCGCCGCCCCAGTCGCAACCGCTGATGTGGTTGGTGTGGGCGCCAATGTCAGCTACTGGGATTCTGACCTCTCGGGCAAAGCCGGCAAAAACAACGACGTGGTCGACGTCGAAAACGACCTTGACCTGGAAAGCGACACCAATGCCAACCTGAGTGCCTACCTCGAGCACCCGGTGCCGGTATTGCCCAACGTGCGCCTGAATTACACCCGCATTGAACAAAGCGGTAGTGGCGAAGTGTCCACGCAATTTGACCTGGTGTCCGGCGACGTCGATTCGGATTTGGACCTGAGTCAGTTTGACGTCACCCTGTATTACGAAGTGCTCGACAACTGGGCCAATCTGGATCTGGGCGTGACCGCCCGCAATCTGGATGGCGAACTGATTGTTCGTGAGCAGGCCACCAATGGCCAGGTCAGTAAGACTGAGGTCGACGGCGTGATTCCGATGGGTTATCTGGCTGCCCGCTTTGATCTTCCCTTTACCGGTGTTTCCGTCGGTGGCGAGGCCAACCTCATCAGCTTCGACGGCGATTCCATCTATGACTACAACGCTTACGGCCAATACGAACTGTCGTTGTTACAGCTGCGCGCCGGATACCGTCAGATCAGTATTGATTACGAAGACAGCGATGACCGTCTGGACATCGAACTCGGTGGCCCGTTTGTAAGTGCCGGGCTGACGTTCTGAAGGAACAGGAGAGAACACGTTGAAAATTCTGGTTACGGGCACGGCGGGCTTCATTGGCTCCCATCTGGCGCATCGGCTGCTTGACCGAGGTGATGAAGTAATCGGCGTAGATAACGTCAACGATTACTACGACCCCACTTTGAAGGAAGCGCGGCTTGAGCGCCTGACCTGTAAGCCAGGATTCACCGAGGTTCGTAAGGACGTGGCCGACAGGCCCGTCATGGAGGCCCTGTTCCGAGAGCACAAGCCAGAGCGTGTGGTTCACCTGGCGGCCCAGGCGGGCGTGCGGTACTCCCTGGAGAATCCTCATGCCTACATTGACGCCAATCTGGTGGGGTTTACCAACATTCTTGAAGGTTGTCGTCACAATGATGTGAAGCACCTGGTGTACGCCTCCAGCAGCTCCGTCTACGGCGCGAATGAAACCATGCCGTTCTCCATCCACGACAACGTGGACCACCCCCTGAGTCTGTATGCGGCCTCCAAGAAAGCCAACGAGCTGATGGCCCACACCTACAGCCACCTTTACAACATGCCCACCACCGGCCTGCGCTTCTTCACCGTCTATGGCCCATGGGGCCGACCAGATATGGCGCTGTTCATCTTCACCAAGAAGATCCTGGCCGGTGAACCCATTGATGTGTTCAATCATGGGCACCACAGGCGCGACTTCACCTACATTGACGATATTGTGGAAGGCGTTATCCGGACCCTGGACAGTGTCGCCACCCCCAACCCGCAGTGGAGTGGTGAAACTCCAGACCCCGGCACCAGCAAGGCGCCATATCGACTGTATAACATCGGTAGCAACAATCCGGTGGAGTTGTCCCGGTTTATTGAGATCATCGAAGAGCGCGTTGGTAAAAAGGCTGAGAAGAACCTGCTGCCCCTACAACCCGGTGACGTGCCGGCTACCTACGCCAATGTGGATGACCTGATTGAAGATGTGGGCTACAAGCCATCCACCACGGTGGAAGAGGGCATTGCCAACTTCGTGGACTGGTATCGGGATTTCTACAAGGTCTAGGTTTTTCAGGCGCACACAAAACCGCTGAAGGGCACCTTCGGCGGTTTTTTTATGCCCCCATTACTGGGGGCCAGTATTTAGCGTAACGCAATCAAGCGTTTACCGTGTCGAGAGCTTGCTATGTAGTTTATTGCTGTTATTCTGAGATTGGATTCACAATTATTCAAAATAAAAAAGGAAAGATGATGAATAAACTCGCCTGCGTTACTGCAGTACTTGGCCTCACACTTGGCCTGACTTCCTCGGTCTTTGCCGATGACTTTTCGGATATGGATCCCGTCACTTTGCGCCTGGCTCACGTCGTTAACGAGCAGGATGGCTTCCACATCGCCGCTGTAAAATTCCAGGAGCTGGTCAGTAAGCGCACAGAAGGTGCGGTGACCATCGAACTTTATCCCAATGCTTCTCTCGGCGACGAGCGCACCCTACTTGAGGGTATGCAAATTGGTACCGTGGATATGGGCGTCATAACCAATGGTCCGGTCGCCAATTTCGTAGAAGAAATGGCAGTATTTGAACTGCCCTTCCTGTTTTCTTCCCCGGAAGAAGCCTATGCCGTGCTTGATGGTCCCATTGGCCAGGAGTTGCTGGACAAGTTAAGCGAAGTCAACCTCAAAGGCCTCGCATATGCGGAGCGCGGCTTCCGTAACCTCACCAACAGCGAGCGGCCGGTCAGTCATCCGGATGACATTGACGGTTTGCGCGTGCGTGTCATGGAGAATCCTGTTTACGTTGATACGTTCCGTGAGCTGGGGGCAAATGCCGTTCCCATGGCCTGGACCGAAGCGCTGACAGCAATGCAACAAGGCACTATCGATGGCCAGGAAAATCCTGTCAACGTCGTACACTCCTTTAAGCTCAATGAGACTCAGAACTATATGACGATGTCTCGCCACACCTACGCGCCGGCGATATTTGTCATGGGGATGCCAGTATGGAACCGCTTGCCGGAGGCAGCTCAAGGCGTAATCAAACAGGCGGCCCAGGAAGCTGCGGAACATGAGCGCAGCGTTAATGCTGAAATGGAGTCCAAACAGTTGGCGGAGCTTCGAGCATCGGGGATGGAAATCGTAGAGGATCCTGAGATTGATGCCTTCCAGGCTGCCGTCGCCCCCGTCTATGAAAAGTACGGTAATCAGTTTGGTGATTACCTGGAGCGGATTCGTGAATTCCAGCAGCAATAGTTAAAGGACCCGACGACGTTATGTTGGGAATTCTGAAGAGAGTTGAACGTGCAATCGATGCCATCATGCAGCCTATGGTGTTTGCGGCGATGGTGGCATTGATCGCCGTGATCACGCTGCAGATTATATCCAGGGTTTTCTTTACAGCGGCGGGCTGGACTGAGGAGCTAGCCAGGTTCCTGCTTATCTGGATCACTTTTATGGGGGCCACCCTCGCGTTTCAGCGTGGTCGCCATATCGCTGTTACCTTCGTCGTCAATGCGCTGCCAGGCAGGCTGCGGCAAGTGACGCGTATTCTGGCTGTGGCCATTGTTTTGGGATTCATGATTGCGTTAGTGCTTGTTGGCTATCGCTATATGCAGATGCAAAGCTTCCAGACCTCGGCCTCTCTTGGCTGGTCAATGACCTACGTTTACGCGATTATCCCGGTCTGTGGAGCGCTGATGAGTTGGTATGCATTTGTTGATCTGGTTGAACTGGTGTCCGAAGGACCTGACGCCGCCGAGACTGCTTCTGATATAAGTGACCCGCCACTGTGACTGGTCTGCTGTTCCTACTTTTTTTTCTGTTCATGCTCATTGGCGTACCTATTGCCGTGTCAATCGGTGCCAGTACGATGGCAGCGCTATTTTTTCAGGGTGTGCCACTGATGGTGGTTACCCAGCAGATGTTTCAGGGGATTAACTCCTTCGCCCTGGTTGCGGTACCTATGTTCATACTGGCCGGCGACCTCATGGCCCAAGGCAAGGTCAGTGAGAAGCTGGTCAGTTTTGCGGACTCGCTGTTTGGGTTTCTGAAAGGTGGGCTTTCTATCGTAGCCGTACTGGCAGGCATGTTCTTTGCGGCTATATCCGGCTCAGGGGCAGCCACAACGGCAGCTGTTGGCTCCAGCCTGGTGCCGGAGCTTCGTAAAAAAGGGTATGACCCGGCGGCGGCAGCCAGTTTGATTGCTGCCAGCGGCACTATTGGTGTGGTGATCCCGCCATCAGTGCCGATGATTATCTATGCTGTCATTGCTCAGCAATCGGTTTCCAAGCTGTTTTTAAATGGTTTTATTCCCGGCCTTATCATGGGTTTGGGGCTCATCGCTATTGCCATTACCCAGGGTTACCGTCGGAATTATCCGCGTGGGACAGCATTATCCATCGCTACTATTTGGGGCACGCTCAAGAGCGCAAGCTGGGGGTTGATGACACCCGTCATTATTCTGGGTGGAATATTCTCTGGCATCTTTACACCCAGCGAAGCGGCAGTAGTGGCGGTCAATTACGCACTGTTAGTTTCATTGTTTATCTATCGCGACCTCAAGCTTCCGGATATCTATCGGATATTGATCCGCTCTGCGATTACAACCGCCGTTATCATGTTCGTCATTGCCACATCGGCCGTTCTGAGCTGGACACTATCAAGTTGGCAGGTACCCGGCGCGATTGCTGAATCGGTCCTGTCACTGTCCACTAACCCTTACATCATTATGCTACTCGTCGTCGGTATTATCCTGATAACGGGAGTGTTCATCGAAACAGCGAGTGCCCTGATAATCTTGACCCCGGTTCTGTTGCCGTTGGTCATCCAGCTAGGAATCGACCCAATCCACTTCGGTCTCATAATTGTGGTGGGACTGGCCATTGGTATGATTACGCCTCCAGTCGCAATCAACCTATATGTGGCGTCCTCTGTCACCGGTTTGCCGCTCGAGCGCATCACCCGCGCTATCATTCCCTACCTGCTTGGCTTAATCGCAGTGTTGCTTCTGGTGGTTTATGTCCCGATTTTTACAGGCATATCAGGTTAGGCAGGAATCGCTGCGTCTCAGTTGTCGTGATGAAACGGGAGTGGTAGTAGGAATCTTATTGGAAGAGCTTTGAAACAGTATCGGGAAAGAAAGACGGTATAGAGAAGGGAACTGCAAGAAACGGATCGTTAAGCAGGAATGGTAGGACCAGGCAGATTTGAACTGCCGACCTCTGCCATGTCAAGGCAGCGACGGAATGGCCGCAAGTATCTGTAACCAATAACAAAAACCATTAAACGCCCCGCGAATATAACGAACATAGCGAACCCTACGAAATCAACGAAATAGATACTGTATAAATCCAGTCACTTCGGTAGCACCTGGCTGATGTCCAGGTCCGCGCGAACGTGCACCCATTCCTGTTCGTGACCCTTCTGATAATGCTCCGTCATCTGCTCGCTGGCGTGTGCCATCAACGGCTGAACATAGCTCTCATTGTCGAAGCCCTGCTTCTTGTAGAGCCATGATCCCAGGGACCGGATCTCATGAAACGTTGGGCGGCTCTCCCGGGGCATATCGTCAAACAGACCGGTTTCGTCCCGGTACTTGCGGAACTGTTCGGTGAAGTGGTTCGCTGTCAGCTGGCTCCAGTGGCTTCGGTCCTTCGCCTTGTTCTTCCGCTCTGGCGCACGATGCACGATGTAGGGACTGGCAATGCCTGATCGCCTGGCACGGGACACGATGGCTGCCAAGTGCGGGCTCTCGATCCGCAGGAAGGCGTGTTCGTGCTTCTTTACCTTCTGGCGAACCACGTCGATTGCTTTGGCGTCGTCATCATAGTCGGAAAACTGCATCCGGATTACCTCGGCGCGGCCCTGTAGAGTCACCAGGCAAAGCTCCATGGCGATCTTGAGCCATTCCGGGGAGAGGGCATGGATGGCCTTGAACTGATCCAGGGTCATCCGCTGCCGCTGCTTCTCATAGTTCGACTTCGGATAGGTCACGGCAGCCGGGTTATCCAGATCGGACGGGTACAGCCCCTTCATCTGCGCAAACCGGAATAGCTCGACCATCTGGTTCCGGTGCTTGATGTAGCTGTCCCGGACAAAGTTCTCATCCAGGTATTCGGCCACGGTTTTGACATCGAAACTCTCGACCAGCGAATTGCCCAGATCCTCGCTGAACCGGTCCAGCCGATACCCAATATTCTGCAAAGTGCTGTCCGCCAACTTCTGCTCCGGCAGATATTCTTTCCGATACCGGCCGATCAGGTGGCTCATCGTCTGTTCGGCAGTTCCCAGCACTTCACCAACGCGATCCGCCTGCTTCATGAGCACGGCGTTCAGCTGGCGGGCATCGGCAATAGCTTGGCCCTTCACGGTGCCCAGGCTGTGAAAGGTGCCGGTGTCGGGCCGCTTGTACCGGTAATAGATCACGCCACCAACCTTGTTCGGATAAAGGTTGTCGGGCAGATCCGCGTTCCGTCGAAGTCGTTTCCGTGGTGCCATTACGCTGCCAGTATCCTTGCGACCCTATTGTTACCGTTGGACTGCTTCTCGATGTCCTTATCAACAAACCATAGCCCACCGACTTTGATGGCGCCCGGAATCAACCCATCATTTGCCCAATTCTGCACAGTGCGCAGAGTAGGGCGCTTGCCTGGGTAATTCTCTTTCTTCCACTCACTCAGGGCTATTCTGCTCATACTTTATACCCCTTCAAATCCTCGTAGGCCGCAATCATCGCAACGACATCGCCAGTCGCTGCTGCTCTTTCAGCTTCAGCCAGTGACTGGCGCATCATCGCCGCGGCAAAGTGACCGTTCGGGACGGTGTCATAGATTGCCACAATCTCCCGGACGCGCTCTTGCTCTTTTGGTAGTGCTTCTGCCAGTGATTCGGTCATGATTTCGCCCTCTCTCGCTTCTTCCTGGTCAACTCGGCGGATGATGCAGACTGATTGTTCAGTACATCCTCCGGCAACAAGCCCTCTCCGCAGTGCGGACAATTCGGAACCATCCGGCGCCCCCGCCAAACCTTATCCATTACCTTCGCCGCCCGACTGCGCAACTGGAAGTCTGCCGCTTCTTTCGCCTCCTTCCATGTCCGGGTGATTTTCTTCCAGGCCGAATCGTGGCACTCAACCAATCTGCAGTAGGCGTCGAACACATCCACATCGTTCTCGCAGTCCTCGCACCAGATCCGGCGCTCTTGCTGGTCGTAGACCATCCGGTTGTGCTTACATGTCTCGTGGTTGAATCGCGCCTTGCCGCGGGCAACTCGCACATCCCCGATATCCACGACGCGGACACCGATGTTGAAAGGGGCAGGCTCGATTGGTCGTTTGCTCATACCTTCCTCCGCTCGAATTCCCGACATATCACCACCTTCGTCCCATCCGGAAGCACGTTGCACACCGGCATTTCATGGAACGGCAGGTGACTGCATGGGCCGTTTCTGTGTTTGCAGGCTGCGCACATGGAGCCGCGCGGTATGTGCTGACTCATGCCGCCACCTCTTTGCCGTGATTTTCATGGAATCCGTGCGCACGCTCCGCCTCTTTTCTGGCTCTCGCAGCAGATTCTTTGGTGTCAAATGTGCCGAGGTGGATATATTTGCCCTCAACCTTTATGTGGGCGCCCCACTTATTCCCGTACCTCAACTGGCGAACACCAACTATTCCAGTGGTATTGTTTCTTGCCATTCTCCTGTTCTTGCGGTTTTCCGAACTAGTAACGCACCTTAAGTTATCAATTCGATTGTTGAGGCTGTTGCCGTCAATGTGATCTATCTCATAACCATCTGGTATCTCGTGACGCTGCATCTTCCAAATAACCCGATGCACCTGGTAGATCTTTCCTCGAATAAAAAAGCACCGGTACCTCTTGCCCCACTGGGTAACCCTGGTGACGCCAACTTCGGCGCCCACCTTTGCCTTACTTCGAAACTGAGGCTTCTTCCATGTGAGCTTCCCCGTCTTGGCGTCGTACTCAAAGTGTTCCCGGAGCCATTCTAGAGGGGGAAGCTTGTTTGTCTTTATTGGCACCCTTCGCCCCCTTTCTCCAGTTCGTCGGCTTGCTGTCGTAATTGTTGGGCCTGCTCGGAAAGGCCAAGGCGTACATCTGCAAAGTCTCTACCACCAAAGCACAGAGCTGCCTGCTCAACCGCCTCTGCCTGCTTTCGAATAATGGCGCTGATAAATACCTGCGAAGGCTTTCCGGGAATCTTGCGAGCCGCTTCGTTGTCGACGCCTAGATAGTCCGAAACCTTAACGAACGTTTCCCAAAGGGATTCGTTTTCAGATTCCAGCTCCGCACACCGCGCCTCGGCTTGCTGCAGTTCCTGCTGAACTGGCGCCAAGTATCCGACCAGCAGCATTAGCTGATCGTCTGACAGCGGGGTGCCTGCCCGCTTCATGCAATCGGCGATATTTCGAGGCAGCTTTGTAAAATCAGTCATACACCATCCCCCTGTTCAGGCGGCTGCGGGCGGGTTAGGCCGGTGGGTTTCCAGTGCCATCCCGCTCCATGTGTCCGCGCTTCTACAAAGCTGCAAAGCCATACCGCTTCGATAGGCGAGCAAATCCAGACGCGGCCACCTTCATCTGTGTCTTGTACAGTCGGCAACCGATCCGCACACTTAACCCACTCGTCAGCCTGGGGCGCGGCGGGGGCGGAGAGGCGTCTAGCGAACCTGCACAGTTCCAACGCATACTGGCCTGACGCTATGCCGCTTTGCCTGATCTCTTCAGGGAAGTCATCATCAATCGTTTCACGCGCAAAGTAGGCGGCGTTTTTAGTAATTATCGACTGTAGATTCTTCCACCCGCAGGCATATGGACAGTCCACAATCTGCCCCTCCGGCACACTCCCTTGCTGGGAGGCGGGCGTTCTGGATTCATAATCACCCGGCAACACACCGTCGTGCCATTCGTTCTTGCCTGCCTCTACTAGCTGGTTTTGTATTTCATTCCACAACGAGAATCCGTCCACATGGTGCCTGCCGGAGCAGTCGCCGTAGTCATTGAATAATCGGCCAAGGGCATCTCGCCATTCTGCGAGCTTTGCGTATTCGATCTGCGTGGTGCCACCCTCTGGCTGGGGTGTGGCGCCCTTCTGTGCGCGTATCCAATCAGCTACCCGCTCCTCAATATCACAGCCGTGATGTATTGGTTTGTCGTAACCGGGATCATAAGTCGCTTCGTATGTTATGTCGGAGTCTTCAGCCCTCCGGGCCAGCATTTCAAGCCATTCATCCGGCACTCCCTGAGACCGGGGCGGGTGGGTGTAGAGAGCTATATCGTAGTCACCCTCCCGCTCTGCAAACATCTTTCCTTCGCCCTCTTCGTCCCAGAGGTAAAATAGCTGTGAACCATTCGTGTAGGCGATGGGTTTCGCTTCTTGCGCTCCCTGCCTTGGCGGAAGTACAGGCTCGCCCATGTGAGTCGGTCCCGTAAGATCGTTGCAGACTTCCACAAGACGAGCATTGGATTCGATTTCTTCCTGAAGCAACTTCTCTGATTCCAGTGCTCGCTTTTTCCATATCTGCAAGTCTTCACGCGCACCGTCATAGGCGTCCTTTACAACCACAGCCTCCCCGCCCTCCTGCTCGCGGGCTGCTTGCAACTTCGCCTCATACTTCTCCCGCTGATCGATAAACACCCGCTCCATCTGCATGACGGTGGCCGCAGACAGGAAAGGGTTTTTCACCTGGCTCTTCAGGTATTCAACGAACTCTGGATCTGGTTTGTGGTCGGTGGTCATGGCGTCACCTGCTTAAATTCGATTGCCCATACCCAGGGGTTGGCGTCCCATGAGTCGGGGCCATTGATCTCCATCCATAGGTTGTAAAACTCACCACGAAACTTCTGGTCATCGCACCAGCCGTTAAGGTGAAACGGCTCAACACCCTCGGCCTTAGCGTCTTCGGCGCTGATATCATGCAACCGCTCCACCCGAACATCGGCGATCTCCAGCGTGATCCGGCTGATCCGGCGCGGCATATGAATGGACGGACGCCACTTTCCGCGTTGCCCTTCATCGCACCCGCCCCGGCAAAACTCGTCTGCACGGTAAAAGAGGCATGAGCCCTCATCGACAGGAATCCGTGACGGTGCGCAGGGCTCCCAGATGAAGTGCGCCGCCCAAGTCTCCCGTACCCACAGCCGGTCACCGGGCTTGCCGTATGGGCACATCGAAAGGAATCTCTCATGCGTGTAGTCGCCCCACACGCCAGTGCGGCCCCTCATAGACCAGATGCGATCGCCATACCATTTATCCCCCGGCTCTCGGCGCTTGATAACCTCCGCGCCGCTTGCCTGCATGTTCTTCGCGGGCGACTTCACAGCCCGCCGCGTCTGCGTCTTCCGGCCTTCCAGAATTGCTCTGATCATTTCGTCTTTGAACAGGATTGGTTTTTCCTTGATCATGATTCAGTCCTTACCTGTTTCCAGTTAGTGAATAGCGATACTGAAAGCCCCGATAATTTCCCAGGTGCGGCGAGGAGCTGCCGTAATAAACCGGCTCCGCATGTATGAGCCCTCTGGTCTCCATCAGCGTTAGATGTCTCGAGAGAGTGTCTGTGTCGACCGGGACATTGAAGGTCCGGCAGAGGTTGTGCCAATGGACAGGACCGGCCTGCAGCGCCTCGATGATCAGATCCATGAGCCAGAATAGAGTGGGAACCCTCCACTTCGTCATGCCGTGCAGAACCATGTAAGTTGTTGAGAGTTCATGGCCTCGGTAAATATGAAGCGCTGGCGGAAGGTAACCGCCGTGTTCAATCTCTGGGGCTGGCGGATCCTCCAGGAAAAGCTCAGCCTGATTCATGACGCCTTTCTCCATTGCATGGTGGCCGCCCGGAAATGAAGAATTTGTTTCTTTGGCTTCCATGTACTCTTGTCCGGGAACGGCATTGAGAAACTGGGCGGATAGATTTTCTGAAGCTCGTCGTAAAGCCCTGCCTTTTTCGCCCGCCGGTTGACCGTACTGTTCGGGTTTCCCAGTTCGGTACACGCCTCCCGTTTGGTCATGCCCTTACTTTTGCACTTCGCAAAGAAGGCGAGGGTTTCGTGAGTGAAGGTGAGTGGTGTCATGCGGCCTTCTCCTGCTGTGCCTCGGTAACTACCTTCTCTTGGCCAATCGTTAATACCGCCCGCCGGCTCTGGTCTATACTGCTGGCGGAGAGAAGGGAGGTATTGCCATGTGTGGCAGATTCAATGTGACTGACAGCCCTGTGGTCGGGGAGCTGATGGACGAGCTGGGAATGCCGTACCGGCCCAAGCCTCAACTTAACGTCCCACCTGGTGGCACGGCCGAATTTGTCCTGGACGATGGAGGCGGCCGCCAGCTGGTCCCTGGCATTTGGTCTTTGCTCATCGAGGAGAAGACAGACGGTACCGGATACAGGCCGAACCCCAAGTTCCACACCTTCAATGCCCGATCCGATCGGCTCACCTCCAGTCCGCTCTGGAAGAAGGCTTACCCGAGCCGGCGTTGCATCGTCCCTGTGAGCGCCTTTCACGAATGGCGAGGTAAGCAGGTGTACAACATTCACCCCCAGGGTGAAGCCACGGTGCTGGCCGGCCTGTGGCAGAGCTGGCGGTTTGGAGATGACCTGGTTAACTCCTTCACGGTGATCACGCTTCCGCCGCACCCGCGATTCAGCCATATCCACCCGAAGAGCATTCCGCTGATGCTCAGGCCAGCAGACTTCGACATGTGGCTGGACCCGGACTTCCACCAGACCGATGCATTCCAGGGCCTGATGAAGAGCCACATTGCGGCACCGCTTGTTTGCGAGCCTGTTCGGAGCGCCAACGATCTGGATCCCGTGGGTGAAGCAGAAATCTTGGCAGCAGATTGACATCATTGAGCGCCTCCCGAGCCAGCTACGTCCGATCGAATTCGGATAGATGGATCCTCGAGTACGTTCGCCAGGTTGATTATTCGCTGATAACCCTCTTTGACAACCTGCCGGAGGTTCTCGCTTGGTGCATTGCTCAACCGTTCCGCCCACCAGAATAGAAGCTCCCGGGCAGCGACCTCTTCACTGTCTTCCAGAGCTGCGATTCTGGTGGTCGCCTTCTCCAGCCGAGCCTTAACCTCGTCGTACTCTCTAAGCAGTATGTATGGCGTCCAATTCTCACCATCCGGGCAGGTTTCCGGTTCGTTATCTTGGCACCACAGTCGTCCTTCCTCGCCGGCGCAGCATTCTGGTTGCAGATAGATCCTGGTGTGTTCACTCATGCCGCCTGTACCTCCTGATCAACCGGGACAATTCGGCTTAGATCGTCCTCCATCCCACCGTTTCTGGGCCGGAACCTACCGAGTTCTTCCCAGGTAAACCGGCCGGCATCTACTGAATCCCTCGTATATCCGCAGAAGTTCGAGCGGTGATAGCAGCCGTGCTGCTTGTGGAACACCATAAAAAGCGGTTCAGCGGCTGGGAAAAGAATTTCTTTGAGGGTCTGGGCGCGCATAAAGTCCATGGACTTTGCGGCTCTGGATAACTCTGCTTCCAATCTGTCCCGGCGAAGCTTGGCGTTTCGCTTCTGCCTGGGCTTATCTGGGCAACTGTTATAGAGGTAAAATGAGGCCTCGTTTCTCACGTCGTACTTCCCAGTAACTACCCACCACATATTGTTGATGTTGTAGTAAGCAACGCCGGTGCAAATCCTGCCTTTACGGTCCGCGAACCAGACGCGCTGACCGTGGCTCAGCATCGAACCATCGGCAGCCTCTCGGTTGTAGTCGGCAATCTTGTATTGGCTGGTATCGCCCTTGAAGTGCCAGCTGGTTTCATAGCAGCCAGCCAACCACTCAAGCGCCGTCAGGAAGCCGGGCCCCCCCTTGTTCATCCGGCCGTCATTTCTGTCTGTCCGGAATTCATAGCCGGAGAACACGTTACACAGGTAGTCACGAATCCGGCGACGGGTGCGCTCCATTTCCAGCCACAGCAGATACGGCATCCGCTTTTCTTTGTCGAAGTCGTAGCGGCCGCCGTTCGGATTTTCACCATTGGCCACGTCCTGCCACATTTCGAACTTAATGCAACGGCCACTCAGATCCAGAAAGCCCTGAAGATCACCTTTCCTGCAGTAGCGATGTCCTTCAGCAAAACGCCGGCCATACTGCTTGATCATGTCTGCAGGGACCTCCGTTTCCCAACCAATCCTTCGAAGCTGTTGCGCCATCCGTAAGAACACATCTTTCTTGAATTCTTGGCCCCAGTCGGTGTCGGAGAACACCGGGCAATCCGGGTCTTCCCAAACGCGCAGGCTTGCGTCGCCGAAGCTTACTTTTCCCTGTCTGTTAATTTGTGCCATTTTCCACCTCAATTTTTCTGGGATTGCCCACCAAACATTTACCATCTGGCCCCATATCGAACGGGCACCGGCAGTCGGGATAGGTGCACACGTTTTCTTTTCGTGACATGTCACGATCTTTGTAAACCAGCGCCATAACGTATTCGGTCTGGTCCTCGAATCCCCGGAGCTTTGCGGCCTCTGCGATCGCGGCCCGCTCAGTGGCGGCGAGTTCCATGGTGTAGGGTTTGATGTCCAGGGCCTTTTCCCTTTCCCTTTCCCTTTCGCGCTGCTGCCGTTTGCGCTCCTTTGCTGTCATGGCCATCTACTTACCTCCGAGATTTATCGCGTCTTGCTTGTCCAGAGGGCGACTGCTGACGATCCGAGAACATTTGAGTCTCTGGCCATCGAGAACCATTGGCATCATTTTCCGGGCCTCTTGCAGAGCCACCATTCGCGCCCTGTCTTCACCCGAGGACAGAACGTAAATAAAGCGGGTGGCGAGTATCTTCCTGTTACCAGGTGCCCGGTACCCGACCAGAACCTTGTATGGCCATGGCCGCGTTGGATCTGTCCGTAACGGGTGATTTTCCGAGAGTCCGTAGAGGTGTACCTGGTGCATCACAGTTCCCCCAGGACATTCAATGCCTTCCGGCCGGCCTTCATCAGAGCCTTTCGGTGGCTGATTCTCTCGATGCCGTGTGTGTTCATGTAGTGGAGCGCCCCGGCAACCTCGTCCAGGGTGCGCAATGGGTTGTGGCCAGCCTGCAGAACCATGGAGATCTCGCAGTCGCTGGCGGATGTTCCGATAACGGCCACGGCCCGTTTCTTCTGTTCGTCAGTCAGCATGCTTCCTTCTCCTGTTCTTCCAGGTGCGCCAGCCACAGAGCCCACTGCTCAGGCTGGAGCCAGGTGCCATCCTTCAAAATCGCGCATCCGCTGCCATGGATGTAGGCCAGCCCGTTTTCCTGGACCTTTTCGATAACGGCCTCTGCGTCGAGCTCGTAGCTCGGCTTATTTCCCTGAATGAGCATTCCGAACAATCCTCGCTATACGGCCGATCGTGTGTTGGCAGCTGGCGGACGCCCCGGGGCGTTTGCTCATTGGCAACCGGCGATCCAGAAGGCAAACCAGAATTTCGCGCTTCATGTGCCGCAGCAGCGTCAGCTCGTGTTTCATCTCGGCCAGTTCCAGAAGCGCTTGCCGCTTATCGGCTTCGGCCTGGTCCCGCTTATCGGAAAGGCTGATAACTGTTCTCGCGTCTATTCCGTTCATGCCGCGATCGCCTCCTCTGAAATCCTGTATGCCGTCACCCCTTGCCCGAACAGATCCTTCCCGCACGGGATCAGCACCTGCTTTTTAACCAGGGCCTGAAGTGTCAGCTGGTTCACTTGCGTACCGTCGACCATGAAAGCTTTGCCGCCGGCGTCCACGTTGATGCACTGCCCGGTGTCACGCATGTGTTGCAACACCTTGATCTGGGGGGGGGTATAGCCGCTCATCACGCCATCTCCCGTTTACGTTTGGTGGTGGCCAGCTTGATCCTGGCCAGATTCAGGAGGACATCGAAGCCACCCTCCGGCGGATTCTTCATGGCAAAGAACTTGTTCAGGATTGCGTTCTCGGCCATGCTCACCAGCGCCAGGTTCTCCCGATCGAAGTTTCTCTTATCGCCGTCCTTCAGGCGAACGACATGCTTCGGTGGCACCGGTTGGCCGTGGTACTCCTCCCACTTCATGACGTGGACAAACTTCCAGTTGTACCGGCTCGGCACTGTCCGATCGTCACTGACCTTGAGCTTTAGGTAGCCATCTTTGTCGACCGCCTCAGTGCCCACCGGCACCCAAGTCTGGGGTTTGTGCCCAGGCTTGAACTGGTTCTCAGCGATCCGGCCACCGGGTTGATAGCTCAGCCCCTTGTTCCAGCTGGTTTGTCCAGGTCTGAAACAGCCAGGCTTACTGGCCATGTAACCGGGATCCTTTTTCAGCCCGAGAGTCGTGGCCCGGTTCTTCACTGCCAGGTAGCTGCAGCAAAGCATCTTCGCGATGGTCCGGTTTGGCGTGTCCGGATAGAGCGATCGCAGCCAGTCATCCTTTTGTGCGGTCCAGGTAACCATGACTTACTCCAGCAACTCCGGACCCTGGCCTTTGCCAAGGCCGTATTCACGCCGGTGCTTCTCGGCATCGAGGACCAAACGGGCATTGGAGACAACCTCCTTGCTGACACCGGTGATCGCCTTGCTGCGTTCGATCTCATCCTGAAGCTGCTCGCCACTGAGATCCTCGTCATTGAGCCGTTCGAGCTGCTGAAAAAGGTGGTTGTTCAGATCAATCAGTTTGTTTTTCACAGGATCACTCCTCCATGGACTCGCGTTCTATTTGCTCGAGGAGCTCACGCTCAGTGGACTCGCGCTCGATCTGCTTCAGGAGCTCGTCCGAATTCCGCACCGCGGCCTGATAAGTGTTCAGCGGTGCACTGGCCAGCTTTGCCAAGCCGGTCAGATCCCTAAGCACCTGGTGCAATTCGGCTGAATACTTCTGGACCACGACAGGGTCAGCCATGTGCCTTCTCCCGCTGCTTGCGCTGGTAGATCTCTCGCCGATCGATGCTCGTGTGATTAGGTGCATCAATAGCCAGGCGAACTTGAGGGCCACTGGTGCCGACCACAGTGAATTCCACGACTTCACCGCTCGGCGTTTGCACGACGATCGTCTCTCCCGGGCGGCGCGTTAAGATGAGTGCCATTACATGCTCCTTTATGGTTACGCTGCGCCCGGGCCCGGCTGGCGGACCTCCCGAATCCTCGGCGGCATGCGGGTTACATTTGATGGCTGCTTGCCGACGACTTCCCAGCGCATGGCGCCTTCATAGCCATTGCCGCCGGCGGCAACCCACTGCTTGCCGTACTTGTCCAGGGCGATACAACCAGGCTCCCAGCCACTGGGGTGATCCAGTTGCTGCTTCCACGCGACGGCCTGGCCCCTGAAGAAGATCACGTAACCACCGCTATGGGTCTTGTCGTATTGCTTTCGGAAGATCGCGGCCTGGCTCTGCAGTGTCGTGCTATCCAGCCGGGCGGACCTTACCCGTGGTACCGCCATGTAGTTGCGCCCATCACGGGCGAGCCGGAGCTCGCACCCCAGGGACTCCAGCGCCTGCATCATCTGGCCCTGTGTCGTCTGCTCTGGAAGTTCTATCGTGAGCGTTGCCATATTTGTTCTCCTGGTCATGTCTGGAATGGACGAATCTGTTCGAGGTCAGTCGCGACTCAAGGCCGCATCTCATCGCTGGCGTGAAAAAGAAGGGCTGACTGTGGAGACCAGCCCTTAAACAGCGTCGTCAACGCCAGCAGGGGATTGCATTCATTGGCCTCACGCCAAGTTATTCGAATATCAAAGGAATTCATGCCGTCAGCACACCCAGGTTCGCCTGCTCATACCTGGCGCTCGTAACTCGGACAGGTCTTGGCCCGCGTCGGATTGGCGCTCGGTCTTCCAACTGTGCTATTGGGTTCATGCTGATAAAAAAGCCAAGGGCTACAACGGAAACAGACTTGATAGAGGGTCGAAGCACGCCGTGGCAGAATGCTTGTCCGACAATGCCGGCTCGGCTGCTTGTGTTGAAGGCAGCCAGCAGTGCGCTGACATGCATGGCAATCGTTTCAGGGGATCGGTGCATCATCAAAGCAATGCTCTTGTTGCTCAGACCCATCGCGAGAAAAACGACAATTGCCTTTTGCTGGCCAGTTAGTCTGTCTGACGCCGGCCCCAGCTCAACTTCGCAGTGCTTGAAGGTTTTCATTTTTGGCTCTCCCTGAAGTACAACTCCATAGTAGAACCGATGGTTGTATTTGTGCAACCATTAATTTGTATTAGTACACCCAATAGGTGTGTTAGTCGTTAATATTAAAGGTAAAATTAATTCAAAAAAATGCCAGAAAAGTTGTTAGCAGGGGTTTGAAAGGGCTTTGCAGATTGTCGTGATGGCTTCTTTCGGAAGGGTGTTTGCGGTTCCGGGGTTGCCGATAGCTTCCTGGTAGCTGCAGGTCTGAATTTTACCATCATGATGGATGGTCACCTTCTTCTTGTAGGGGTCAAGCATTACAGCGGCTTTTGTCATTGATAACTCTGATGCCAATATAGTGTGTTTATGTACAGTAGACGCAAGTTCACACACTGGCAATACCCCAAATCTAAGGCACGCTATTGGCGACAGGAATTACACGAAGTTACGTTCAGCCTTCAAATTTGTGTTGAGCAAGAGCTGCAAGAACCCCGACTATCTGATGGTTATCGGATAGCTCGATTGGGCGGAAGTCTTTATTTGGCGGGGTTATAGTGGCATACGGTGTCTTGGAATACTCACCTACCAGGAACTGGTTTTGATCTTTGACCACAATAAATCTACGTGATGTAACCGGATCCGCCAGCTCCGAAGCGTCAGGCTCTACAACCGCTCTCATCCCTTTAGCGGCATGGGGTAGGGCTGAATTGTCATTTATTGTAAAAGCAAAAGCGGTTGGTCCGAAATTCTCAAAAACCTCGACATGATCTTCTATTGGGTCCGTCAAAATTCCTTGTGCCCAGTCATTGAGTTGGCTTGGCCGCAGAAGCGGAAGGAGGTATACCGGGACGCTTTCTTGGGTGGCGGCATCTTTTGCTGTTCGGGCTGATCCTTCACCGTGCAGTATCCAGAGATATGATGATCTGTAGTACTGAGCAAGGAGCTTTGCTGAGTCCGTGCTTGGAACACTCTCGCCACTGAACCACTTTCTTGCCGATTGATGGCTGATTTTTACCCCCTTGGATTCAAGGAAGCGCTGCACTCTCGCATATCTTCCATGCGAGGAGTCCCCGTCAATGCGTTCCTTCTCTTCAGCCAGCTGAGTAAGTCGCGCCTTTACGGCCTGACGTTCTTCATCGGTAAGTTTTTTCATGAGAGAAAAATACAACCAGTCATCGGTATTGTCATCCTGACCATTTGCACCTAACCGGTGTATACTTGCTTGCGAAACTACAACCGACAGGTGTACTCTTTGTTTATGAACGCTCTCGACCGAACCAAAAAAGCACTCGGCGGCCACGGCTCCATTGCCCGAGTGGCGTCCGCATGCGGAAAGTCTCACCAGGCAGTTCGCAAGTGGTTTGCTCAAGGCGTGCTGCCTGCGACAGAGATCACGGAGATTGGAGGTCGCCGACAAACCTCTTACGGCCTGATTATCGAGTCTCTTACTCAAGGAGCGGTTACGGATAGAGAGCTCAGAGATGAAAACCTTGAGTTCCGGCGTTCCGATAAAGCCGCCTGAGTATGGATGCAGGTTATCGGAAGGACTGAACTTGCAGTACCCCAAAGTTGGTAGAAGTGACGAATTGGCCCTGGAAGCAGGGCGCATCCGGGAGGGCTCTACTCCCACAGCCAAGGATGACCTGGCAGGTCCCCAATCTGTCGCGTCAGGTAGAGTCCTCCACGGATGCGGAATCAAGCGACTCAGTGCAGGGGATTGCCTCACTCACAAGGCTGCACAGTGCCCGAGGCAATGCCGGCAAGCGACCGGCCCGCATCAAGCAACGATGGTTGCGAACTTGTAGAACGCCGAGAGGCGTCCGGTAGTCGCTGAGTGTTCAGGCCGCCTCTACCTTGAGCATTCAGAGCCCTGGGGGCATTGCCCCGCGAGGGCTTAAGGCGGTGACGGCATAGCCGAATTGATCATGAGACTGATTTCAACCGGAAGGGGAGAGCAGCCATGTAACCGTCAGACGGACACCAGTAAGGCGACTCCGGGCCCGCCTTGAAGCCCGGCAACTGAACGCGAGGAACGCACATGATGGGACTGAGCCTGAGAAATTTTCTGGCAATCGTCTTTGTGGCAGTCGCGCTGTTCTTGCTGGCCTCCGTGCCGGCGGCTGAAGGCTCAGAAGTTCAGGCTTTCACCACTGTGGATGATTCCACCGAACTGATTGCGGATACCGCAACCGATACCGGCGCCGTGCATTCGGAAATCAAAGGTTTCCAGCGATTGCCAGAGTCACCCGGCGGGGTGATCGCGAAGGTAACCAGCGAAACCAAAGTCACCGACCACGCAAAAGAAGTTCTGCCCGGGGGTGCAGATGGCGTTGCCGGCATCGGTATACGCGGACCCACCACAAGTTAAGTCAATTGCTCGAAAGAGCACGAAGCCGGAAAGGGCTTGCCAGACAGGCCCTTTCTTCGGGTTCGACAACTGAAGGGGTGATGACGATGACAACGGAGCCCGAAATGCCAGGAGCGGAAACGTGACATGTCACGTTGGAACAACTTTGGAAATACTGAACCAGGCACGGCGGAGAAAACATGGCTGATATGCGCGTATCACTGAAATGGCCTGACAAGGTGTTGAGCCCCAATTCACGAACTCACTGGCGACGCCGGTGCGAAGTGGTCCGCGGATACCGATGGGCGGCCAAGATCCGGACACTCAATGCCATACAGGTGCACAGCTGGGACGTTAAACGCCTTCGTGATGTGGTCGCTACTGGCGGTTGCATCCACGTCTTTATCGATTTCTACCCACCGGATGCCCGCCGGCGTGACGACGACAACCTGGTTGCCAGTTTTAAGAGTGGCAGGGATGGGGTGGCGGACGCCTTGAAGATTGATGACCGGAATTTTCGGATCCACCCGAGACTGATGAGGGATCAGACCCATCCAGGAGGAATGGTCGTGGTAACGATTCGGGAAGATGGGCCAGAGGCCTAAACGAGAAATCCCGCCTCAAACGGTGCGTCAACACCTCGGCGGGATACGTCCAAGAGGGAATGATTATGGCTGACCTAATACTAAGTGGCAACAGTAGCCCAACGATGAGCAGCCGCGAGATCGCGGAGCTTACCGGCAGTCGTCACGACAACGTCAAACGATCTGCTGAAAGGCTGGCGGCTGACCGAATTTTAACCTCTCCATTGGAGGGGTTAGATTTTGAGCACAAGGGGAATCTTTACCAGGAGTACCGTTTCAATAAGCGGGATTCTCTGGTTCTGGTTGCCCGGCTGTCCCCGGAATTCACCGCGGCTGTGGTTGATCGGTGGCAGGAGCTTGAACAGAAAGCCGCCAACCTCCCTGATTTCACCAATCCCGCCATTGCGGCGAGGGCCTGGGCTGACCAGGTGGAGCAGAACCAAACCCTGAAGCTTGCGAATGACCAGCAGTCACTACAAATCCAGTCCCTCGAGAACCTGTTTGCCGACGGCATGACGCCAGTGGAGTTCGCCAAGCGCCTGAATGGCGTGAACTGCCAGCGTATCTGCCAGCTGCTGGAACAGCGCAAGTGGCTCTACAAGGACGCCGTCGGCAACTGGCGAGCGACGTCCTATGCCCGAGACAACTACCTGACGGAGCGGCAGAGCAACATCCCTCGCAGCAATGGCCAGGTGATGCTGCGGTCCACACCGGTTCTGCTTCACAAGGGCGCCAGCCAGATCCACAAATACTACCTCGCCGGCCAGCTGCCTATGAAGCAAACATGGGACGGCCAGTTCACTCACGATAAGGCAATGGACAAGGTGGCGTGATGGGCAAGGTCATACAGTTCAGTCCGGAGCAGCAGATGGATGACGAACCGACGCTCGGTGACGGCTACTGCCGTGTCGTTAATGCTCTGGCCGAGGGCTTGGCATCACACCCTCTGACAGCCACCCAGCAGCGTGTTGTATGGGGCGTTATTCGTGCCACCTATGGATGGCAAAAGCCGAAAGGGAAGGTGCCGGGAGGGCTTCTTGCAAAGATCACCGGCATGAGCCGTCAGCGGTGTTCGACGGTGGTTGCTGAACTGCTCGAGGCTGGTGTTCTGATCCGTCAGGGAGGAAGCCGGGGAGCTCTCAAGATCAACACGAAAACCGAGCAATGGAGCTTCCGGGAAAAGGCGACGGATGGCCGTCAGAACCTGCGAGTGAACAAAAACTCAACTTTCTGTTCAGTGAACAGTAATTCTGTTCCTTTAGAGAACAGTAATTCCGATCAATTAAAAGACAAAAGACAAAGTAATAATCCTACGGATTATTCCTCGAAGAATTCCGGTAAGAAAAAATCCTCTTCCAAAACCGTGCAAGGCGCCGCCGTCCAAAATCCCTCCGGAACAAAGTTCGGATACGAGATCGACGTGGAGCTCGCCGAGCTCATCGCCCAGGTTGTCGATAACCGGCTTGGCAGGGACGCCCCTGCAAATCGAAACATGACCACTTGGGCCAACGATATCCGACTCATCAGAGAGCAGGACAAGCGAACGCCAGAGATGATCAAGGCTCTGTTCGCATTCGCAATGGCTGACTCTTTCTGGAGCGGCAATATCGAATCCCCGGCCGCGCTACGGCGCAACTGGACAAAGCTGGCAATGAAGCGCAAAGCCCAACGTGACGAGGTAGCTGGACATGGAAAACATCAATCGGGTTCTCGCCCAAATCACGAACTCGACAAACAACTCACAGATCCCGGCTACGCCATCGACAACTGGGATTAGGGGTGCATTCACTGAAGACGAGAAGCAGAAGGTCGCTGTGTTCTTCAGTCGTCTGACGACGATCTACGGACGGGGCAAGGTCAAGTCCCTGTGGGGAGATTCAGAGGACCAGCTGAAGGTGATGCGTAAGGAATGGGCCAAGACGATCGGGAAGTTCAGCTTTGAGGGCCTGGACATCATCTTCGATCGACTCAGGCAGAAGCTGGCGGATGGGAACCCGGACTATACCTGGCCGGACATCCCGAAGGTTTTGAGGCTGGCGAGAACAAACTGCCGCCACGCATCGCACCAGGTACTGCCGAGAGGACTTCCTGAACCAGAGTCGGTAAAGCAAAGGCGCATGGCCCGGGGCAGGCTGGCGACACAGACAGTGAAGGCAGTATTGGCGGGATCCGCCTGTTTCCTCGAGGACAAGCCAGAGGTGACCTATGAAAACTAAGCCTATGAAGGGGTGTGGTTGCAAGAACTGTGATCACTCTTGCTATCGAACTGAAGGCGTATCCGGGACTACTCATCGCCAGACAAGCCCGGAACGGGCCCTGCAGAAGCTGGGGGTGCTCAAGGCGATGGTGAACGGGGAAAAGGGTGCATGAAGAAATCGGGTCCGGCGTTCCGCCAGCAGAAGGTAGCGCTGGCCCGGTGTGACGAGTGCAAGGGTAGGGGGGTGGTAAAGCCAATGTTCTATGAGATGGCCTGTGCCACCTGCCATGCCTCCGGGATCGTCGACAAGGATACGGGGGAAGGGCTGCCGCTGGCGGACCTGGTGTTACAGCTGCGGATCCGCCTGAACGAGAAGAACGAGGAAAACCGCCAGCTACGGGACCAGTTGAGCAGAACGAAGGGCAGGCCCCGCGGCCATGGCCCGATGGGTCAAACCTACCATGGGGATTGATATGAAGCTGATAGCCATAGGGTGTGCGTGATGGGGTGGGGAGACTGCGGAACAGATTCGCAAGGGCGTCCGATCGGATACGTGTTCGCTGCCACTTGTGATCACCCTGGATGCGACGAGCAGATCGATCGCGGCTTGAGTTATGTCTGCGGCGACATGCACGGCGAGGATGAGGTTTCGTGTGAGAAGTACTTTTGCTCCAAGCACCGCCCCCACACCGTTTTCCATCAAGAGTCACGCGGCGAATATCTTGGCATTTGCGATGAATGCGCCGCCGAGCTCCTGAAAAGCGGTGACTGGGTTGAAGATGAAATGGAAGGGGTAATCAGACCTAGCGATGAAACCGAGGTGACCCATGACTGATCACGTCCCTGACGAGGTTCTGATGGAGCGCATCAAGATTTTCCTGGGCAATGGAGCGGCGAGCATTTACCAGCTGTGCCTGGCCACCGATCGGCACCCGAAGAACGTGCGCCAGGCTGTCAGTGACCTGATGCACTACGGCGTGGTCAAGGTACACCGCGACGGTCGTCAGTATGAGCTTGTGAACGGCGGATTTACGCCGGGGCCTGGTGGCGGGGTGGCGGCATGAACCGCGCTGATACTGCCCGCCGCATGTTTGCGCAAGCGTCCGCAACCTTGGCTATTGGGGCTCCCTTCTCAGAAGAAAGTCCTATGGAAGAATCAGCGGAGCAGCAACTGAAAGATCCGGTTTGGTGGAGTGAGTATGCGCCAGAAGATGCGACGCATTATGACATTGGAGACGGCGCCCCTAATGCTTGGATGAAGAAAGAAGGCGATTACTGGTATGCATGGACGATTAGCGGCAAGTGGAGCGAGTATGCCGCAGATGTAATTGAGGTCCAGACAGACTTCTTCCCCCGGCCCACCAAGCCAGAGCCATGCAGAGTTTGCGAAGAGTCGCCATGTGGCCACTACAACGAATGTCCTCCAGAGGCGCCCCGCCCCTCCAAGCCATCCGAGGCTGGCCTTAACGGAGAAATGCCCGACGACGGCGAACTGGTCGTTGTAGCCGACGAAAAGGCGAACCCCGGCGTTTATTTCCTATGCGAATTCCAGTCCGACGGCCCGCGCTTTCAGGAGCACCCAAAGGGTGGCTGCTTCTATCCGGATGAGATTTCTGGCTGGACAGGCACTGGCATTGTGGTCCGCACACAGGCAGACCGGGAACGGGATGATCTACTGACAGATATTTTGGGAGGCTTCCGAAAATCTCGCGCCGAACCAGCATCTACTCCAGAGCTCAATTTGCTATCCGAATTTGCAAACTATCTCTACGACGCCGGAATGCTGCGCAAAGGTGCGAGTGATGAAAGGTAGATCCCCAAACAAGGCTGAGAAACAGTTTCACGACCAGCTGGCGGCCCTTGGATGTATCGCCTGTTACCTGGACGGCCATTACACCGAAGAGGTGAGCATTCACCACATAGACGGCCGGACAAAGCCAGGCGCTCACCTGAGCGTTATTCCTCTATGCGCAGGCCACCACCAGGACGGCACCGGAATGCCGGGTTTGGTGGCCGTGCACCCCTGGAAGCGTCGTTTTGAGCAGCTATACGGAAAGCAGGAAGAGATCCTGTTGCTGTGTCACGAACTACTGGAAAAGGCCGCATGACCTGGCTGGCCTGGCCTGCTATCGCAATGCTGGCGGTATTCATTGCCGTGCTTGTGCCACCCAGGCGCAGGCTAAGCCATTATGTCGTCGCTTTGGCCTTTGGTAGTGCCGCTGGGCTGGCGGCCGCTCTATTGACTGCGTTGGTACGGGGAATAGCGCAATGACCTACTCAGTAAAGAATCACCCTGGGGGCTATGACATCTACAGAGATGGCAAGCCCCTGGACCCGAACGAGGTGATCAGGCTACTGGAGCAGCTACCAGGATCAGCAAGTAGCCCACCCAGCGAGGGTAAACCATGCTCCAACTGACTGCCATCGTAGACGGCAAGCGAGCAACGATGCTTACCGAAGGGAGCATTGCAGAAGCGGCCAGGAGTTGCAGAGACCGCTTCGGGGCTAGGTTTGAAGGGTTCGCACCGATACCAACCGAAACCAAGGCCCGCAGCAAGTGGGGCGAGTACAGGGAAAAACAGATAAGCCGGGAGGAACTAGAGGCCTGGCTGAAAGAGCAAGATGACGAGAAAGAGGTTCGGGAAATCTTCAATGTGTTGCGGGGGTAACAGTGAGCTCAAACAAGGCGGCGTATCTAATGGCAAGACTGACAACCAAAGGGCTGCAGGCCGGGATGATTTTCGGCGGCATTCCGGAACTGACCAGAACTGACATCGCAGCTGCATGCTCCGGCCTTGAACCGCTGCACATGCATCTGATAATGGCCAAGTATTGCGATGATATACATAGCGCCCTGGCTGCACTGAATGAGATTCAGGATCTGATGTGCGATAAGAGCCGGTTCTGGGCTGACTGCGATGCAGGTATTCGATACAAGATCGGCCTCGCCATGGTTCAGGAATTCGTGAGCGCAACCAGGTGCCGTTCCTGTAAGGGTACGGGCAGCAAAACAGTCGACTCGAAGATAGCGGACTGTAAAGGGTGCGGTGGCTCAGGCAACGCCGATAAATCAGCGGCGAGCAGGGCAAGGATGAGCGGCATACCCGAAACCACGTACCGGAAATACGGATTGAACGATCCATTCACCGACATCATGCGCTACCTGGATGACATTGAAATTCGGTCGCTCGAGCGCATTGCCAGGAAGGCTTCATAGGCAGAAAACACAACATGTTGACATCGTGCGCGGTTAATAGCACAATTTCCCTAGATTACCGAATTGCCCCCAAAAAACCGCCCTCGCTCCGAGCTGGCGGTTTTTTTGTGCCCGAACCAGATACAACGTGCGGCCTGGCCGGTGCATACACATAGCCGCTCGGTGAGCTTGGCGCCCTCTTTCTAACTCAGTAGCCATAACCACGCATGACCCATTGCCCGCCTTGTTGCGGGCTTTTTTATTTCTGGAGGTCGCCATGCACCTGCACGAAATGCCTGACAGAAAGTGCGACGGCCATGGCTGCGGCCATTACCTCGCGTCACGCGGCACCCGAAAGCATCACGGCATCGATAAGGACTGCAGGCCGAAAACCCAGGTGCATTCACCCATCGCCGGCACAGTTACAAAGCTCGGCTATCCCTACGGCGACGATCTCAGCTTCCGCTACGTCGAGATCAGCGACCAGGGCTATGCCTTCCGCGTCTTCTACGTTGATCCGATGGTTGAGGAAGGCCAGAACGTCAGCAAAAACACCATTATCGGCGAGGCTCAAGATCTGCGGCCCCGTTATTCCAGTATCACGCCGCACGTTCACCTTGAAATCAAGAACGCTGACGGCGAGTTCATCGACCCCACTCCTGTCATGCTCGCGCAGCGGGCGTAAATCCGAGCCATATGACCCGAGACGAGAGAATGCCCTGGAGTTCTATTCAAGCCCAGCTTTCGGATGTAAATGGCGTTTGGGCCTTCCTGGGCGTCGTGTTTACAACGATGTGCTTCGCCGCGCTGGCGTTCGTGAAATTGATGCTGCTTGGCAAAACGTCCCGCGATGCGGACCTGAAGGAGCGGGAAGCGTTGTTTGCCGAGCACATGGCGGCAGAGCTCAACCGATTGAACGCGCTGGTCACGGATCTCGATAGCGCCCTGAAGACTCAAGCGATAGAACACCGTGAGGCGATGCAGCGTGAACGCGACGAATGCAACGCCAAGATGGCCGGCATGAAGGGCGAGATTGAGCTACTGAAGCGCCGGATGAGTGACGAGGAACAACGTGATGCCTGACTTTCTGAAACGACACAGATTGATCCCGCGCTTGGTCTTGATATGGGCCTGCGTGCTGATCTCTATCGTCGTCCTGCGCGTGACTGAGCCAGAGGTAATGGAAGTCATTGGCGGTGGGGCAGTGGCCACCATCGTAACCGGCGTCATCGGCATTCTGGCAACTGTGATCACCTTGTATCGCAGCAAGCCGAGCGACCAATGATTAACAAGTACGTCATCGGCGGTGCAGGCATCGTCATCCTGCTAATGGCCGGCACGATCTGGGCCCTGATGCAGTCGCGGGATACCTTACTCGAAGAAAACGCCAACCTTACCCAGGCGATCAACCAGGCCAAGGTCACCAACGAACAGAACCAGACCGAAATAGCCAGGCTGGAGGCAGATATACGCTGGCGCGACCAGCAAGCCGTCATCCGCGACCAGCGCGAAAAAGACCTAAGCGACCAACTTGCCGCCACCGAAAGCGAGTTGAAGGAGTTGGTAAAAGATGCGCCTTGTAGCGGCCCTGATTATCTGTGGCCTGATGCTGTTTATGAGCGGATGCGGGCCGGCACAGTGGCTGACCCGGACCGAAATAAAGAAGAAGCCAGTACCCGCTGAGTACCTGATTCCCCGTCAACTACCGGCGCCACCCAGGCGCATTGACTGGTGTCCAGTCTGGGCCGAGCAACTGAAGACCGTTGCCGGCAAATGTGAAGGCGACAAGACCGATATTAAGGCGTGGAGTGACCGACCCTTGGAGAGTGACTGATGCCCTGGATCTCCCGCATCGACAAAACCGAACTGCGCAACTGGTCAGCGGAATCGTCGCCTGATGCCGATAGCGGCCAGGCCGAGAAATAGCAGTGGCAGGGTGGCTGGCTCCATCACTGAATAGGGTTGACCAATCTGAAAGTCCAGGTCGAGGTAGGATCTTTGAGAGCCAGGCGGAAGGCTTGCAAGCGGAACGATGAGTGAGCCCCAAAACTCGCCATTTTCGTGATTGTGAAGGTTGCTGGCAAACTCGCGATCTCCTTCAGGCGCCCTGATTAGAAATAAGGGGCTGAACACGATTCCCGATGCGGGGTCCGCTATATCGTGGGCCTCTACAACGTGGCCGAAATAATAGTATTCGTTGGACGTTAGCGGGTTCGTTCCTGTGAAAAGGACGTCAAAATAAGTTGACGTGAACCTAGCCCGGACCAAAGCGTTCAGCTCAGTATCAGCAACGAAATACCCCTCGCCATCAATGCTGTTTTCGGGATTGGACGCTCTAAAGGTCATGTCATACCGCAAAAGCGAGGCGTGGCTACTGGCTGAAGCGCTGAGCAATAGCAGCAGAAGAAATTTTTGTAGATAAGTCATATGCACCTCCGTGTATTGGTGATTCCCAAAAGCACGATTTATGCCTACTCAATGCAAACAGTTAGTTACAGGTCGAGCTGAAGCTTGTGTGTAACGAAAGCTGACGCCTTGAATTGATATTGAGAGTTTCTTGAGCCCGCCAATGACTGCACCCATGAAAGAGTTGAGGTTCTGAGATATGGCAACTAACGACTCTCCCCTGTCCGTTGCAGCAGCGAGGGCTCTTGTATTGTCCCTGGATGGCGGCGGAGGCGGCAGCTCGGGTGGCACGAGCGCCCTTGCCTGGTCGGCATCAAGCGGCCTGGGTGATCAGAACGAGATCGTTTTAACGACTGATACTTATACGTTTTCCGCCCCGTCAAAGTCGGCCTGGCTTGGGTTTGGCGAAGGCTGGTTGTACAGCCAATCTGATGATACGCCGATGGCCCAATCTGTTAGTGTTAATGGCGAGACGATCACTTATGAATTTGGCGTCGGCAGCGAAAAGCGATTCGTTAAAACGGCTGGCGAGATAAAGGTTTTAGAATCAACGCTGATTCCGTCACTTGGCACAGATTTCAACGCCGGGTTCATTAACTGGGATAATGGCGCTGCTATCGCCGCTGGCGACGCTATCTTTATGTTTGCCCGGGTCAGATGTACGGATGGCGACGTGCCTAATGCATCTTTCCAATGGAAGCAGGAGCGCATCCGGGCGTACATCAACCTCAGCGGAGCTGGTCACAACTCAGCCTATATTGCCGAGACAACCCCGGCGGGCTCTGGATCTCGGATTGTGGAGTACGAGGGTAATGATGGGGCTGCGGCATCTCTATATACCAGCGTACCCAAACACGGCGATGGTTGGTTTAACCACGGGTGGCTCTGGAAGATCAACACCCCGGATCAGTCAGATGGCCTTATGGTTAAGGTCACGCAGAAGGAAGGAGACGCCGGCATTGTCATGGACTCTACCATGACAAATTCGGGTGGTGATGTTGGAACCGACACCGTCCGCAGCTCTGAGTCGGAGCGCCCTCGGTTTGCATCCATTCAGGATTATATTGGAAACAATGGCGACAACACCACAAATATTCTGCTTCAGAGAACCGACCAATACTGGCAACTCAACGGAACGCACTTCTTTTTGTCCGACAACTCTAACCCTGCCTCTGCTGGCCTGTTCTGGCCATTAAGAGTGGTTTCTGTGAGCGGGACCCAAACAGCAACGCTGAAGCTTTGGAAAGGCACGTTCGCCGATTATTCAGGAAAGGCAATCCTGGTGTATGACGAAGATATGAGCTTTATTGCGGGGGTCGATCTCTAATGGCATCGATTCTTGGCAAGCTCGCAATACAGGAGGGCGATTCCTACACAGCCGTCGCCGGAAGCAATAGGGCGGTTGTTGTTGCCGGTACGGGTGAATCCGCATTCTCAAGCCGTGAAATTGTCGGCATAACCTTTGGTGGTGTTGCAATGACTCGGGCAGCCTATACGGGCGACACCGAGACGGCCAAAGGCGGGGTTTACTACATACTGGAGTCGCAAATACCCGCAGGCTCAAGTGTTATAGCGGTTGATTGGGACGGGCAGGTCCACGATGCATTTACCGGGGCTGTCTACACTCTTGGCGGAATTGATCAGGCTACTCCCGTCAATAACTTCAATTCCGCTGTTGGCGTGAGCCTGTTCGACCTCGATATAACGTTTAACGGCGTTGATGGTGGTGTTCTAGTTGCTGGCGCAGGCTCCAACTCGCCGGCTGATACGCTGAACCAGTCGTCCACTATATCTGCCACAACAACGACAGTAACGGTTGACCACGCGCAAACTACAGCAGGGCATGAAGGCTCGGCGATTTCTGGCGTGTTGAGCGCGGCAGGATCGGAGACGCTTGGGCTGAGATATTCCAGCGAGACGGACCCCGTTGGCGCACTGGCCGTTTTTAATCCTGCTGCATCAGGGCCATCTGTTAGTGCCGCAGACGATATCACCAGCGAAGGCGATACGGCTGAATTCACCCTCGCAGACAATAGTGCCGCACCGGTTAGCGCCACACTCAATGGAACAGACGTTGGCACCCTGACGCTGGTCAGCGGATCAACCTACAGCTACACCGCTCCGCTGATTGCTGATGACGACACTGCGGACCTGGTTGTATCTGTGGACAGCACGACAGCCAGCACAGTCATTAGCTACGCCAACAGCTACCCCTATGAGCTGGTCACGCACGGGGAGCCTGACGCGAACTCAGCATTCTTCGATACTGCATTCGCCACAGATGGCCCGGTAGAGTGGGGCGTTGTAACTGACTTTGATTCCGGCGTGGTCGTCGTCGATTGGGCCGCCATGGACGCGGCGGAAGACGAACTCAACGACATTGCACTCCACAGCACCGAAGTTGCTGCTGGAGAGTCCACAGCAACCCTGAAGTATTTTGTGCCAGAGTCGGGCGCCACCGGAACGTTTCAGGCGACGGCGACCGTTGATGGCACGGACGAAACCGCCCCCACCATCTCAAGCGCCTCTGTACCAACGGCGGGCAATAACATTGCCGTACAGATGTCCGAATCCATGCAGGTTGGCGCAGGCGGATCTGGCGGCTGGACCATCAGCCTTGCAGGCGTCTCTGCCAGCTCTGCGTCGGTAGACGGCACAGACGACACGATTGTCAACCTGACGCCATCACGCACACTGACCGACGAAGACACGCTGACCATTGGCTACACGCAGCCCGGAGACGGCTTCCAGGATCAGGCGGCCACACCAAACGATCTGGCAACGCTCAGCGGGCAGGCGGTAACGAACAACAGCACCCAGCAGCCGCCCGATGTGACGGGGCCGGTTACCCAAAGCGTGGGCGTGCCAACTGCTGGCACTTACGCCACTGGCGACGACCTGAGCTTTACCGTCAATTGGGATGAGGCCGTTACGGTCACCGGCACTCCGGCGCTGAACCTTGATATAGGTGGGACGTCTCGCCAGGCCGACTACGTATCCGGTAGCGGCTCAAGCGCCCTGGTGTTCACCTACACAGTGCAGGCTGGTGACGAAGACGACAACGGCATTGCTGTATCCAGCCTCACACTGGAAGGCGGAACGCTACAGGATGTCTCAAGCAACAACGCCACACTGACGCTGAACAGCGTTGGCGATACCTCTGGCGTCCTTGTGGATGGCGTAGCGCCTGTTGTCTCCATCAACGCCCTGACGACCACAGACATCACTCCGGTGGTTAATGGCAGTGCAGGGGATGCCACAAGCCTCACCCTGGTAGTCAATAGCGTTACCTACAACCCAACCCCCTCCGGTGGTACATGGAGCCAGCAGCTTCCAGAACTGGCGCTCGATACCTACCCCATGACTCTGAACGGGCAGGATGCGGCGGGGAATGTGGCGGTTGAGGCTCAAGCGGTGCTGACTGTTGTTGATGAGATCGTGGCTGCTGGGAATGGTTTGTTCAGGCCGCTGTTCCGGGCGAACAAAAAATCTACTTTCAAAAATCTATTTAGGTGATTCCTCATGGCGATAACACTTTCTCCGGACACCACCGATACCGAGTTCCAGGAAAACGCGGAAGCCCGCCAGCGGTATCGCCACACTGAAACCGTAAACGCAGCTACTGGGGAGTGGGTCATTCTTCCAGCGAGCTTCGACGAACTTCTGGTGAGTGTTGAGCCAGCCTCCGGAACCGCCCGGGTGGAGTACACCCAAGGAAGTGTCTCTGAGGTAAATGATGGGACGGCGGACGCTAAGCCCTGGGATGACGGCGATGTATCCGCGTACGCCGCCAGCGCTATGTCGAATACTGTAACTGCGATCCGCTGTGTGGCAACCGCCAGCTGTCAGTTCACGGTGACGGCGTGACCCATATTGGTGCAGAACGGCGGGGCCCCTGGGCCTCTGGCCAGCCCGCGGGGCCGGAGCAACCACGCGGTTTTCGCGAAATTTTTGGCCCCACATTGAGCCTCACCAGTCGCCGGTTATAACCATTTACTAATCAATGAGTTGATTCTGTTCTGTCTGGTTATTAAAAGCAGCAGGTAACGAATAGTGGCCGGAGAAGTAAACAGCATTGCTGATGCTTACAACTGGTCGATCAGTCAGCTCGCCCGAGCCTTCGGGATGGATCGAAAGACGATCGCCCGGAGGATCGAAGACGCAGGGATAAGCCCGGCCGGAAAGAAGGGGGGGTATCCAACATACGCGTTGAAGGATGCGGCACCGGCGATCTACGCGGACCAGGTCTATTACGACCCTGACGAGGATCCGTCCAAGTATCCTCCCTCCGATCGAAAGGCCTGGTACCAGTCAGAGAACGAGCGGGTAAAGCTTGAGGTTCAGCTCAGGCAACTGATACCGGCCGATGAAGTCCACCTGGAAATGAGCAAGCTGGCCAAGGCCGTAACCACTACCCTGGACAGCTTGCCTGACATCCTCGAGAGAGATTGCGACCTGGACCCTGACAGAATTGAGCGGGTACAGAGCAGCATTGATGGATTGCGTGAAAAGCTCTATCTCCTGGTGATCGACGAGGACGACGACGAATGACCTCTCTGGCATCTGCAGCCCAGATAAAGCGGGAGGTTGCCAGGCTGATGAAGCCACCGAGGCGAATCAAGGTCAGCGACGCCGTGGCAGAGAACATGATGGTTGTGGATGGCGGCGGGAAGATCGACCGCTTTCGGAAGGACCTAACCCCGTACATGAACCGGCCGATGGACTGCCTGGCCAGTCGCATGTACGACGCGGTGGTATTTGTCGGCCCAGCCCGGTCAGGGAAAACCAACTGCCTGCTGGATGGGTGGGTTGCTTACGTAGTCAGCTGCGACCCTGGCGACATGCTGATAGTGCAGATCAGCGAGGATAAAGCGCGGGAGTACAGCAAAAAGCGTATCGATCGGATGCTTCGGAACTCTCCGAAGCTGGCGCCGATGATGAGCCCGCACGGCCATGACAACAACGTGCATGACAAGACGTTCAGGGCCGGCAACTATCTGGGCATCAAGTGGCCCACGGTGAACGTGCTGTCCAGTTCCGATTACCGGTTCGTCGCTCTGACGGACTATGACCGGCTGGATGAGGACCTGAACGGTGAAGGCGACCCGTTTAGCCTGGCCTCGAAACGAACGCAGACCTTCATGTCTTCCGGTATGACTCTGGTGGAGACTTCGCCGGGCTGGGAGATAACCGATCCGGACTACAAGCCGGACCCGAAACACCCACACATGGCGCCTCCTACCAAGGGGGCGCTTTCACTTTACAACCTCGGAACCCGGGAGCGCCTTTACTGGCAGTGCGACAGCTGCAGCGAGTGGTATCAGCCGATCATGGAGCACTTCAACATGGATGCGGCCCGGCCATTCTGCCCCCATTGCGGAACCCTGGTTGATACTGCGCGCAAGCGAGCACTCAACGGGAAATGTGAGTGGGTGCCGGAAGGTTGCGAATTAACACCTGGTGGCGAACTCGTCGGGACACCGCGGGAAAGCCGGATTGCCTCCTTTTGGATGGAGGGCCCGGCGGCCACGTTTCAGACCTGGGCCAGTCTGGCCCAAATGTTGCGCCAGGCCGAAGAGATCTATGAGCAGACCGGATCCCAGGAAACCCTGAAATCAAAGATCAATACGGACTGGGGTAGACCTTACCAGTACCGCAAGGCCGAGAACGTTCGGAGCCTTGAGGTTATTCAGCAACGTTCCGAGAACCTGGGAGATCGGGTGGTGCCCGAGGGTGCTCGCTGCCTGTTCGCCGCCGTGGACGTCCAGGCCGGCAAACGCCGGCGCTTCGTTATCCAGGTGGTGGGTTACGGCGAGCATGGTGAACGCTGGCTAGTTGACCGCTTCTCCCTGAGAAAGGCGGAACGGAAGGATGAGGACGGCGAGAAGGTTCGGATTGATCCGGCCGGCCACCCTGAAGACTGGGAGCTGCTAATCAATTTCGTGATCTCCCGCAAGTATCCGCTGGCGGATGAGAGCGGGCGAGAGATGCCGGTTCTGATGACGGCCATCGATACCGGCGGTGAGGCCGGCGTTACTGAAAACGCCTATCAGTTCTATCGGAAGTTGAAGCGCCAAGGGCTGCACCGCAAGACGATGCTGGTCAAAGGTGGCAGCACGATCAATTCGCCCCGGATGCGCGAGACCTTCCCCGACAGTACCGGCCGTAAAGATCGGCACGCCAGCAGCAAGGGTGATATCCCGCTGTACGTGCTGAACACCAATCTGATTAAGGACACCATTTCCAACCGCCTTGAGCGGGAAGAGCCAGGGCCGGGATACATCCACTTCCCGGAATGGCTGGGCGAATGGTTCTATGCCGAATTGACCTATGAGCAGCGGGACATGCAGGGCCGCTGGAAGAAGCCAGGCAAGGGCGACAACGAAGCATTTGACCTGTTCGGGTACATCGACTGCGCGGCCACCAAAAAAGGCTACGACAAGATCAACTGGCAATCACCGCCCCCTTGGGCGCGGATCTGGGATAGCAACAGCGAGATCCAGGCGGGTGGCGAACAGTCCGTTTCAAAATCAACAGTGCCGCCGGCTCAACGCCAGCGCAGGCGCTCCAGAATCAGGTTCCAATCCTAATGGCATTTACTCAAGACGACCTTGATGTGATCAACGAGGCGATCGCCACCGGTGAGCTGGAGGTTCAGTTCGCTGACGGTAAACGCGTCCGGTACCGCTCTGTTGAGCAGCTGATGAAATCAAAGCAGCACATCGAGAACGAGATATTCAAGGAATCCGGCAAGCCGCCTCGTCGCGGTGTGCGCGTAAACGTCTGCAAAGGGGTCTGATATGAGCAAGCCAAGGCTGCGCGTTCGTGCCGGAGAGACTCCCAACTACCGGGCGCAGGCATACGAAGGCGCAACCAGCGGCCGGCGAGCAGCTGGCTGGAATGCGCCGGCGACTGGTCCGAACCGGGCCTTGAACGGATCCCTTAACACGCTGCGAAATCGTTCGCTTCAGGGCGTCCGGAACAACCAATGGCTTGAGCGGGCAATCAGTCGCAACGTCGTCAACGAGGTTGGTACCGGCATCACGCCAATCTTTGAGTCCAGCGACGATGGGTTCAATGAGGCGCTGTCTCAGCTTTGGCTGCCATGGACAGGCCAGGCCTCCCCGGACGGCATTCTCGATTTTTACGGCCAGCTGTCTCAGGCGGTACGGTGCCGCAGAACCGAAGGGGAGGTGTTCATTCGGCTCAGGCCGCGCCCAGCTTCCTTCGGCATGACTGTGCCGATTCAGCTGCAGGTGATCGAGCCTCACCACGTACCGGAGACAGAGAACCGGACGCGCAGGAACGGCAACAAGATCATCGCTGGTATCGAGTTCAACAAGCGCGGCCAGCGTGTCGCCGTATGGATGTATCCGGAGCACCCGCAGGATTCCAACGGTGCCTCTTTCTCCACCGCCAAGCTGTTGCGGATCCCGGCCAACCAGGTTATTCACCATTACCTGCCGCTGCGGCCGGGACAGGTAAGGGGAGAGCCGGACATAGTTCAGGCCCTGCTTCGCGCCAAGACCTATGACAGCTATGAAGACAGCGAACTGGTTCGCAAGGAAACACGCGCACCGTTCACCGGCTGGCTGCAGAAGGAATACCAGGGCGATGCCGACTGGAAGTACGACCCGATCACCGGCGAGCCGATGGCAGAAGATGAACCGCTGCCAGAAATTAGCGCCCAGCCCGGCACGATCCTGACCGGTGCGGCTGGTGAGAAGCTGACCCTGTTCGATGGTGACAACACCGGCTCTGGCTACACCGACTTCCAGGAGCAGCAGAAGTTGGCCATCGCCGCCGGCGCCAAGTCTCTCTATGAACTGGTCACCGGCGACTGGTCAAAGATCAACGACCGGACCTATCGCGCCATGATCACAGAGTACAGGCGTGAAATCGAAATGGCCCAGGACCACCTGACCATTCACCAGATATGCGAGCGGGCCGGATTCTGGTTCACCGATGCCGCGGTGCTGACCGGCAAGGTTCGCGCTCCTGGCTATGCAGATCGGTACGACGACTACAACAGGCGGGACTGGCGCACCCAGCGCTGGCCGCACATCCACCCAACCCAAGACGCACAGGCCGCAGTCCTCGAACTCAACAACGACCTCGAAAGCCTCGACGCCCTGGTCGCCAAACGCGGTTACCGGGCTGTTGATGTTCAGCAGGCCAACGTCAACGCGAAAAAACGCAAAGCCGACATGCTCCAGAAAGCGGAGCTCACCGAAGAGGAATAAACCATGAAGTGGTTCACCGCACAGGCTTCCGGAGACCGGACGGCCAAGCTGAGTATTGACCGCGCCATTGGTTCGGACTGGGCTCCGGACTGGATTGCAGACTTTACCGGCGAGAAGCCGGCCCGAGAATTCATCGAGGCGGTAGACGCCCTGGGCGAGCTCGATCGGATTGATCTTGAGATCAATAGCCCTGGTGGCGATGTCGCTTCCGGCGTACGGATCATGAACTACCTGATTGATCATCCAGCTGAAGTTCACGTGAAGGTCACCGGCATGGCGGCCAGCATCGCCACGGTGATCATGCTGGCGGGCGACACCCGCACCATGGGCGTCGGTACGAGCATCATGACGCACCGCGCCTCAACCCTGATGATCGGCTACTACAACAAGAAGGAACTTGAAGAGCACGCGGCCGGTATTTCCGCGATCGACGACGCCATTGTGTCAGCTTACGTTGCCCGCACCGGCAAGAGTGCCGATGAAATCAACGGGCTGCTGGACAAGGGCGACCAGTACATGGGGGCGGAAGAAGCCATTGAATGGGGCTTCGCCACAGACAAGGACGCCAAGCTGAAGGCTGTCGCCAGTGCAGATCCCGCCACATACCAGATGCAGATCAAGATGCAGGGCGAGGTCCGATCTGCCCAGCAAGAGGCCGAAGGCGCCAAGGCCCAGATCGAGATCAAGAACAAAGCGATCGAGGATCTGACCGCGGAGCTGGAAGCCTTCAAGAATCCGATTGCGGCAACCGCCGATGAAGTCATTGCCAAGTGTGAGGCAGCCGGCTTCGAGTCCATGGCTGTCGCGATGGCGAAAGAGAAGCTTCCTCTGGCGGCCGTTGAGTCCCGGCTCAAGATGGCCGGCGAAATCAAGGACATTGCCAAGGCCTCTGGAATCGACGAGGCGGTAATGCTCAAGAGCCTCAGCAACCCAACCCAGATGATCCGCGATGCGATTGCCGAAGCAAAAGCACTTGGCGATCAGGATCTGGATCATCACCACACGCCCGGCCCGGGCAATCAGAAACAGCCTGACGCAAGAAAGGCTTATTCCCAGCTGAACAACCAAGCGTAACCCTGGAGGTTAACCATGAAAACTGAAACTACCCGTGCCGGTGAATTTCTGGTCTCAGAAGCTAACGGCAAGCGTTCCCGCGAAACCATCACCGTAACCGGTGGCCCATATGTGGCCGGCCAGGTGCTTGGCAAAATCACCGCTTCTGGCAAGTACACCGCTTATGCCTCTGGCGCTAGCAATGGCACCCAGACAGCAGCTGGAGTTCTTTACGCAGCCGCTGACGGTTCATCTGCAGACGTAACCGCCGTTGGCGTTGTTCGTGATGCAGAGATTGACGAGGCGCTGCTCACCGGTGACGACGCAGACGCAATCACTGATCTTGCCGCCATCGGCATCATCGCCCGCTAATCAGCCTGAAACGCTGAACCAAACCTGAGATCAGGAGAAATAACATGGCTTCACTGGATATTTTCAACGACGACGCATTCAGCCTTTCGAGTCTGACTGCGGCCATCAACGAAACCCCGTATGTGCCGGGGCGCCTGGGCGCTTTGGGCCTGTTCAACAACGAGGGTATCAACACCACTCACCTTAGCATTGAGAAAGACGGCGCGACCCTGGCGCTGGTGCCTGCTGCTGACCGCGGAGCTCCTGGGCTTCAGGTTTCCGGCGACAAGCGCACCCTGATTCCCTTCAACACCCTGCACCTGCCGCAAGAGTCCACTATCATGGCAGACGAGATCCAAGGACTTCGCGCCTTCGGCTCCGAGTCTGAGGTGGAAGCGGTAGCCAACTACGTTGCTAAGCGCCAGGCAAAACATCGCCGTCAGCTGGATGCCACCATGGAGCACCTGAAGATCGGTGCGCTCAAGGGCATCATCATGGACTCGGACGGAACCACGCCCTTGGTGAATACTTTCACCGCCTTCGGAATCACGCAAACCACGCAGGATCTGGTTCTTGGCACAGCCGGAACCAAGGTCAGAACGAAGTGCCTCGAAATTCTCGACAAGATCGAAGATCAGCTCGGTGGCGTCTCGTTCACGTCGGTTCGCGGCGTGCTTGGCCGCACAAAGTTTAAGCAATTCGTTGACCATCCGGACGTGAAAGACGCTTACCAGCGCTGGATGGATGGGGCGGCACTTCGTGACGATGTGCGCGGCGGCTTCGAGTTCGGCGGCATTATTTGGGAGCAATATCGCGGCCAAGTGGGCAGCGTGAAGTTCGTAGGCGACACCGATGGCTACGTGTTCCCTGAAGGCGTGCCCGATCTCTTCATTGGCCGGTTTGCGCCTGCCAACTACATGGAGACCGTCGGCACCAACGGCCTGCCGTACTACACCAAGATCGAGCCTCTCTCGATGAACAAGGGCGTAAAGGCCGAGTCTCAATCCAACCCGCTGTTCCTTTGCACTAGGCCGAATGCTGTTGTGAAGGTGTAACAGCCTGCAAACCCAAGCGGCCCCATCCGGGGCCGTTTCAGTTTGTGGAGATTGACCTATGAGCGACAAGACTTTCAAGCGATCGGCTAAACGGATACTGGCCCGGCTGGGTGAGGCTTGCACGGTGACGCAGCACAACGGCGGCGCCGTCATTGAAGAATGCCTGGTGCACATCTCCCGCGATGTGGAGGTGGTTTCCCCTGGGAACTCGGAGACCACGGAATTGCGCAATGAAGCCGAAATGCTCGTGGAGCAGGTCGGTGATCTGAAAAAGCGCGACGTGATCGAAACCAGCACCGAGCAGTGGACAGTTGCAAAGAAGATTGCCAATGACGGCTACACCATTCGAGTGATAGTGAGTGACTGATGGCACAAGCATACGCGCGTATTGACCCGAAGGGCCTGAACGATGTGCTGAACTTGTTGCAAGCCTACCGGGCTGGCGGACAAAAGGCCTTGCAGCGATCAGTCAATCATGGCGCAAAGCAGGGCCGGAAAATCTCCGTAGATGAGATGTCGAAAAAATCGGCCCTCAAAAAGAAGGACCTCCGCGCTGCGACCAGTCTCTACTTCGCGAGCCTCAGCACCCTGACCGCAAAGCTAGTTATCAAGGGTGGCTCGGTTTCACTGATGAAATACGGCGCCCGGCAGACCAAGAAAGGGGTGACATTCAGGCTCTGGAAGGATGGAAAGCGCGAGAGATACCGGCACGCCTTCATCACAAGGCTGAGCGGATCGCCCTCCGAGGACGTTTATGAGCGGAACATATCGGATCCCAATTATGACGGCCGAACGCCGTTGAGGACGAAGCGGGGACCGGCTGTTCCGAATATCTACGACAAAACTCCTGGACTGGCCAGAAAGGCTGAGAACCAGGCTGGTGAAGAGATGCTGAAAGAGCTGGCCCGCCAAATTGACCTGCTGAACCGAGGGGTTTAATGGATACCATCCGCGAGAAAGTCGTTAAGGCGATCGTTGCCAGAGCAGAAACTATTGTTCCCGGAACGCCGGTCCTCCGAAGCGAGCAATATGACGACGATGATGTCTTTGTCTGCGTCTGGGATCTCGAACAAGAGAGCGAAAAGACCAAGTACGGCAGTCAGATGAACACGCTTCAGGTCGTCATTGAGTACCTGACAAACAGCGCTGTGAAGCCATATTCATCCGCTGCCAATGAGATGTACGGCCAGCTGGTCACGGCCATCGCCAACGATATCAGCAGCGGCGAACCTGATCCGACCCTTGGCGGCCTAGCAACGAGCATCGGCGAGACTTCCTCATTGTCCCTTACCCCTGAGCCAGGCCTGAAGGTTACAGGCTGCTCTGTGACTTTTGAGGTCATGTACGAAACGAAGAACGGCGACCCGTTCACCCAATAGCCATCAACCAACGCAGAGCAAGCCCGCCACTGAGCGGGCTTTTTTGTGCCCGAACCATTCGTAAACCGCCCGATATGGGCATCAGCACCCCGGAGAGAAAACCATGGCAAACGCTGAAAATGCAAAGATCCAATACGAGGGCGGTCAGAACCAGTCACCTTTGAGTGCGCTGACTGACTCTGGCGATGCAACTACCTTTGAATCAGGCGCGGCCCTTTGGTCTCGTCGTACCGGTTTTGAGCCGGTGATTCGCCCTGATGGCCTGATTACGGGCGGTGTGGTTACACCCGCTGCGTCAGGTGACGACAACGTGGTCGACGTGTCAGCCGGTACCGCATACGTGGGCGGACAGCTCGTGGCCTTCTCGGCCGCAACGGACGTAACCTGTTCTCGCGCCGTTTCCAGCAACACCCACATCGTCCACTCGATCACTGTAGACAGCTCTGGAACAATCGCTGCAGCGGCCGGTACCGGTTCAACCTCATTTAGCGAGACTCGTGCCGCAGCTGGCGGCCCCGCCTTGATCGCAGTGACCAAGATCGAGATCGGCCAGGTGCGTCTTGCTGGTACCACGGCAGCCCCTGTCACTGCCGCTGATATCAAGCAGGTGGTTGGTGTTCACCAGGAGCGGTATGACTTCCCGATCTGGGAAGTGGATTACCGTAACGGCAACGTTGTGTTCAACTCAGCTCTGCCGCTGATTCACACCGCCACCGTACCGAAGAAAGTTTTCGCCTCCTACGCCGAGCCGATCTTTGCAGATGTTCCTCGAGGCACCGACTACGTGCCGGCGGAGACTTCTCACAGCACCAGCTCCACGCAGATCTACGGCAGCACTATCGGTTCAACCAGCTCCACGTTGAACCAGGGCAGCTTCACCGCATTCCTGAATGACGGTATCAGTGACAGCCTTGTGCGCCTGAAAAACGAGTTCCTGTGGTTCAAGTTCTTCCCCAACAAGTTCCAGAGCAACTACCGGCTGGATCAGGGCAAGCTTGGCATCGCTCGAACTTTCCCTGCTGGTGACGAGATTCAGGCATCCTGCACCATCTCTCCCGAGTCTGATGGTTCGGACGTGGCCGCGTAATGGCTGGCTTCGACCTGAAGGCCTTCCAGAAGGCTCAGTTCGCCCCGCGTGAGATGGAGCTCACGCTGGAGGCTCTGAAGGAGGCGGGCTTCGGCGACGGTGTTGTGAAAATACGCAGCCTGACTGCGGCCGAGCTGGCGGAGGCAGAGGAGGAAAGCGATCGCAGCAAGGTGCTCATGGGTGTTGCCGAAAAGCTGGCAGGCACTTCCAGGGAGAAACTGGAAGGGTTGCTGGACGGCCTCGGCGTCGGTAGCAACCAGGTGCCTCAGGCGCTGGCAAGAAAGATGTGCCACGTACGATACGGCATGGTTGAGCCGGAAATGGGGCTTGATGATGTGACAAAGCTTGCCGAGGCGTTTCCAATCGAGTTCGGCCAGGTCGCCCGGGCAATCTATTCGCTCACCGGAAAAGGGCAGGTCGCCCAGGTAAAGCAAAAGCCCTCTGGAAAGAAAGCCACATCCAAGCAAGCCTAGCCCTTGCAGACAGAAAAGGCCGCTACCTCTACGAGACGCGGCCTGATGTATTTCCGGAGGGCTATCTCACTGAGACAGAAATGAGCTTGTGGGGCATGTGGTACAGGCAAAAATAACCCCTTTTTCCGGGGAGGTCTGCGTAAAAGGCCTATGCTACCCTAAACTAGGTAGATCACACGGAGGTAGCCATGCGCCTAATTCTCATCCTGCTCACCGCATTTTCATTCCCTGCTTTCGCCGAGGTCTATAAATGGACGGACGCCCAGGGAAATGTTCACTTCGGCACCCAGCCCCCGCCTGGCCAACAGGAAGAGGTCAAGATTCGGGCTAGTTCTGCAAGTTCAAATGAACCGGCCCCCGAGTCCGATATTATCAGGCAGGCACGGGAGCTCGAGGAGAGGAAGCTGCGGGAGTCCGAAAAAAGAATGGAGAAGGCCCGACAGAAATACGTGGATACGCTGGCTGATCTCCAGGATGACGAAGAGCAGCGCCCGAACTATGTCTGCACAGGCATAAACAATCGAATAAAGCTGCTCTACGAGGATATGGAAGAGTTGAAGCGCCAAGGCTACACGATCAGTGAAAGGACGAGTCTTGAAAGAGACATAAAGCGCGAGGAAATGCACCGGGACAATTTGTGCCGGTAGACAGATAAACAAACGAATCCCACAGAACCCTGCTCCGGCAGGGTTTTTTTATGCCCGGAGGAAACGTGGCCGATACCACAAAAACCGTTGAGATCATTTTCGGTGGTGTAGATAAGACGGGCTCAACGATTACCTCCGTTGGCCGCAATCTGGACTCTCTGGTCAACAAGGCTGGAGATATCACCGGGCCTATGGCGAGCGTTACCGACAGCATTATCAAGCTGGATGCCGCTCTGGTTGCTGTAGGTGTCGCCGCTCTGGCCTTCGCCACCAAGGAAGCGGTGACTTTCGAGGCCGCGCTGATCGATCTGCAGAAGGTACTCGACGAGAGCGAGGGCAGCGCCAGCGACTACTCAGACCAATTCAGCGATCTCTCATCACGATTTGGCGTGAGCGCCGACGCCATCATTCAAAGCACGGCTGATTTCCGGCAGGCAGGCTTCAATATCAGCGATTCCCTGACGCTGGTTGAGCAATCATTGCTGGCCGTGAATGCGGCGGACCTGACCACACAGCAGTCCAGCGAACTTCTCATCGGTACGTTGGCGGGCTTCCAGGCTCCCGCCTCGAGGGCGGCCAGTCTTCTGGACGTGCTGAACGGTGTTTCGAACAAAGCAGGCGCCTCAGTTCAGCAGCTGGGCGACGGCTTCCGCATTCTGGCCCCGGTGGCCAACACCCTCGGGCTTTCTTTTGAAGAGACGGCGGCCCTGCTGACGCCGGTCGTGGAAGTCACACGATCGGGAACAGAGTCGGCCAACGCCCTCAAGACGGCGATCAGCAACCTGATCAAACCCACCAAGGAACGCAAAGAGCTACTTGAAGACGAGCTGGGCATTCAGCTTGAGATCGATGGCCAGCGCCGTGATACCAAGGATGTTCTGTATGACCTGATTGCTGCTACGCAGGACCTGGACAACAACGAGAAGCAACGCGTTGCCACGGTTATCGCTGGAGCGGAGCAGATGAGCCGCTTTATTGCGGTGCTGAATGGGGCGGAGCGTTCCGAGGAAATACTACAGATTGCGTTGAACTCCAGTGGCTCGGCGCTTGAGGAATTCGAGGTTAAGACACAGTCCGCAGAGTTTGCGCTGAAGCAACTGCGGTCAGCCTTCACAACAGCCGCCGCAACAGCCGGGCTCGAATATATCGACCAAACCAAGGCGGTGACGCAGGCCACCAGTAGCCTCGTTGACTCCTTCCGCGAGGCCATCCAGGGCGACAACGCAGACGTTCTCTTTGAGGCTCTGCGCAATGGCTTGGACAGCTTTGCGCAGCAGGTCGACACCATTGCTAAGAACTTGCCGGAAGCCTTCGAGGGTCTTGAGTTCACAGACTTGCTGGCAGCATTCGATGATCTCGGTAGTGAGCTGGGAGACCTGTTTGGCGCTGTATTTGGCGATGTCGACCTGAGCACCGTTGAAGGGTTGCGGGACGCAATGCAGCAGGTCGTTGATGCCTTCACGGCACTTACCAATGTGTCAGCAGGCATCGCCAACGGGCTTGAGCCGCTATTTATAGCCATTGGCACCGGCATCGAGAAATTCCAGTCCCTGGACGAGGAAACTAAGAAGTCCGCCGGCGAAATCCTTGGCCTGGCTAAAACGATCAATACAGTGCTCCCGGCGATCGGAGGCCTGGCTGGCGGGCTTGAGTCCATTGGTACAGGCCTCACTGCGCTGGCGGGTGCTCAGGGCTTCAAGGCTCTGATCGGCAACTTGGGAAGCATCAAGGCTATTGCCACATCGACAGCTGGGAAGGGCGGGCTGATTGGCCTCGCCTTGACCGGTGGTGTTGGCCTGGGCTCATTCATCAATGAGATTTTCGAGGAAGAATTGGACGGCCTCGGCCAAAGGCTTTTTGAGTACTTCAACGCGGACGAGCTGAGAGAGATCGCACAGGCATTCGCACCACTGGCCGGCGAGGCGAAGAAGCTCGGCGAGGAAACCGAAGAGCTCCGTCAGATAAGCGGGCGCTATGACGAGATGAACCAAGCCCTGGGGCAAACCATGGGCTACACCACTGAAATCACGGAAGAGCAGCGGGCGGAGTTTAACCGGTATGCAGCCCAGCTCGTCGAGAACTCCAAGAAAACGGAAGAGTTTAGCGGTTCTCAGCGGGGCATAACCGACGCAGTGGAAGAGCTGAGCCGCAGTATTGAGGCCAGCGGTGGCGCGCTGGGCAATGTTTCGAAGACAACCGAAGAGCTGGCGAAGAATAACAAGTCGCTGCAGCTTGGATACGACGAGACAAGCGGCAAGATCAACAGCTTTTCCGGGACCATCGTCAACAGCAACAAGGCGCTGGAAGATGCTGCGAAGAAAACCGAGGAAGTCGTAAAGCAAACCGAGGCTTACCAGATCAAGCTTCTGGAGCTCAACAGTAACGAGTTTATTAAGCAGATCGAGGCCAAGGTTTCCCTGGACATCGCCGAGGTCGAGGCTGGTGCAGACAGGGTAGAGGCGATTGCACAAACGATCAGTGACACGTTCTCCAATACCGGATCCGTTATTTCCGACCTTTTCGGCGGATTCGATGACGCCAGCCGTTCAACCCAGATCGAGATAGCCAGTCAGATCCGCAAAGAGCAAGAGTTCAGGCAGCAGGCACTTGACGATCAGAGCGCCCTTACCAAGGCCGAGATTGAGTTCATCAGGGAAAAAACCCGCCAGCTGGCCCGTGGGGATGCGTTGATCAAGGTTGATGGGGCTGGACTTCAGCCGCACCTCGAAGCCTTCATGTTTGAGATTTTGAGAGAACTCCAGGTTCGCGTGAATGCGGACGGTGAAGAAATGCTGCTGGGGCTTAACTGATGAATGTGTTCATAAGCGCACCGATTTTCGATCTGGATGGAACCGTGTCTCTCACAAAAGTTTCCCCCGATGGTTTGGCCGGATTTGAGCGCCGAAACAATCGTATCGCCACTTTGGATGGTGGCGCGGCAATTCCCGACTTCGGTTATTCGGAATCCGATAGGACGTTTGATATCCGCTGGAGGGCTCGCAGTAAAGCGGCCGTCGAGACGGTCAGGCGCCTGGCCAAGAGTTACCCGCGCCTAATCGTTTCCACCGAAGAAGGCTGTTATCTCGGCGCACCCGGCCCGTTCAATCTAAGCAACGGCGAAGCGCAATTCCAGTTCCTGGTTGAAAAGAGGCTTGATCAATGAAGATTCGCGTATCGCTCGGACAAACACTGGCGCAGGCCGTGCTGGCGGACATGGTGACCGGATCTGGATCCGACCCAAAAATAGAGCTATACACCGGGGCTATGCCTGCGAGCCTGGGCAATACCATCACAGATACGCTGCTGGCAACCTTTACGCTGAGCTCCACAGTGGGCACTGAGTCAAACGGTGTGATCACTTTCAGCGGGTGGACCGATGAGGATTCCGCTCCCGCTGGTGGCGCCGTGGGCTGGGCGAGACTGCTTAACAAAAGCGGCACAGAAATCATGTACCTGTCGGCCGGCGGATCGGGCAGCGGAGCGTCCGTTATCGTGAGTCCACTGACGGTTGTTTCTGGTGAGCCAGTCAACCTTACCTCTGGCGTGATCCGGATGCCCGTCTGATGGCTAAGTACGCGGATCTCGCCTCAGCCACCACAGATGGAATAGTTCACCATTGGCCGATGGACGAGGCCAGCGGCACTGGGGTTGCCGACGTGGTTGACGGATGGAATGCCGAGTGCTTTGGAGATAGCTTCTCGGGCCCGGAGCTCAGCCCTGCAGAATATGATGCCACGGTGGTGGCCACCCCCGGAGGTCTCGGCCGAGACATGGCTGTGAACTGGAACGGGACATCTGGCGATCTTGAGAAGATCGCCACATTGCGACTGCCTCAGTCAGAGCTATTACCAGCATTTTCAGCCATTACTGTCAGAATCCGCTACTTTCACACCTCGTTGGTCGAGGACGTTAATTCGTCTCACTCGATGAGCCTTTTCCAGCTTGGCCAGGTCAACAATTACGGGATTCTGATCAGCGTCGAGAGTGGCCAGGTATTCTTTGCAGCAGGCGACCTTAATAGTGGTTCCGATGTCATTCCGGATCCTTTTGAGGTTGGCGAATGGCACGACGTAGTGGTTGCGGGGGACGTGAACGGCACCGGGCTCTACGTCAACGGGAGTCTGATTTACTCACTTCCCGGGGCCAGCAGTTTCCTGATTTATAACACGGCCAGCTACACAGCTAGATCGTTCTTCGGGGCCAGCCCAGATGGTGAATACTATTTGCTTGGCACGACTGTGGACGGGATCTTCCAGGATGCTTCGATCTGGGATCGCAAACTGACCGAGCAAGAGATTACCGATTTAAACACTGCTGGAATCTCCGAGCCTCTTGTAACCGATACCTCCCCAATCACTTACGATGCGGCTATAAATGCCACTCTGCCCATCCAGGCGGAGTTCAGCGTTTACGTAAATCCCGTCGTCGCCGCGCTAGATGCTGTCTTCCCAATCCGCTTACAGGCTGCAGCATTTCAGGATTGGGTTTCAAAGATCCCGCCTATCCAGCTCCAGGAGGTTTACCGGCTCGTTATAACCGGTGCTCCTGCCGGCCTGGACGACCTCTACATCGGCGGCATCTCCAGTTGGCAGGCAACAAACCAAGCGGGCGGGCGATCATCCTATGTTCAAGCCGTTATACCCGCCGCAGATCAGTATCTGGACGATATTTCGGCACGCCAGAAGGGCGAACTTGTCATCCAGAAGGGCTACCGGTTTGCCGATGGTCAGGTCCAATACGACGAGATCATGAGATCTGGCTTTGATTCCCTTAGGCCGGACAGGGGGCAGAGGGCGCTTACCATTACTGTGTCGGGGTACATGAAGAACAAGCCCACGTCTACGGGGACGCGGGCGCTAACCGGAATCCGCAGTATCAGCACCAGCAATGGCCAGCGGCGGGTTCGCTGCAATATCGACCTGTTCCTGCAGCCGGGGATGACAGTCACTGCGCTGGACGAAACATTCACCGCTGATTACATCAACTACTACGTGAATGATACGGACAAGTTCTGCGAAGTGAGTGAGCGTTAATGTCTAAGGGTGAGATTGTCAGCCACCTCGGCGAGGGCCTATATCGAGTCAGGCAGAAATTGGCCGTTGATCGAATCAACGAGAGTATTGCCAAACTCAATGAGCGCATTGCTGAGCTGGCGGTTAAGATCCCAACCGAAAAGCTCGCGTTGTTACAGGCGCAAACCGCTGTGCAGGATAAGGCGCGTGAAATCGATTTGCTCATTGATGACCTGCAGGCCGGAGAGGAAGGCGCCCGGGAGCAAATAACCAAGCTCCAAACAGAATTGATACAGCTGCAAGCAGACGTTCGGATATCCGAACTGAAGGTTTCGGAGCTGATTGCAGAGAATCTTTCAGCTTTGAAGCGCCGGGGCCAGCTTGAGGCCGTACCCGAAGGCAGAGAGATCGAAGCCTGGTGCACGGATTACACGCTTGATCTGGCCGGCAATGTGGGGCTGGTGGACATTAACGACGAGGGCGGCCAGGGCGTTGTCATCCAGCCCGGATACGGGGGCGAAGGCGCTTATGATGCCTTTCGGGATGGAGCTCTATTCCCGAATCTGGGCCAGTCCGGCGCTCAGATCTATTTCAACGCAGCCGTTTTGCCAGGTGTCCAGAAGTGGATGCCCCGCTACCGTGTCGGTCAGATAACCCGCCTTCAGGTTGATCTTTGCGATGTAACGCTGGATAGCGCGAAGTCCAGTGCGCAGGATTTGCCAATCAATCAAACTGAGATTCTTTCCGGCGTCCCAATCGTGTACATGGACTGCAATGGCTCGGCTTTTACCGAAGGTGACCGCGTTGTTGTGCGGTTTACCGACAATGGCCCGTTGGTCATTGGGTTTGAGTCAGATCCGGTTCCGTGCTCTTTGTTTGGGTTCGTGTTCGAGCCGGCAAAATGGGAGGCTGGGCCCGCTCCCACCTATCAAGCACCAAAGAAGACGTATGGCGAGCCATTCGAGGATATGAATGGTCAAATCAATTCGCCGCTTGGAACCGAAGATGGCTCCAACAGCGCATGGACCGCCACGCCAGACTCGGGCGATCTGGTTGTTCAGCGCGGCAATGCCAGGAGCTACGGAAACAAAAACTGGTTCAATACTGAAAAGCTTGTTCTATCTTGGGACGGCCCGCCTGGTAGAGCGCACCGCCTTGACCAAATAGATGTTAGCTTCAATGGATTCTTGGCGGCATGGAAAGCTGGCCCCAATGTTTACCATGACCTCGAGGTAATTCTTGACCTGTCGGAACAGATTGAAGCGGGGGCATTTGTCAACGTCCATGGCGCCTCCATATACGAAGACGTAGGTGGCCAGCGGTGGCTCGTGGTGGTGGCGTCCGACGAATCCTACGCAACTGGCCAGACCTTTAAGGTTTTTCGGATAACGGTAGATGCCTTACTTCAACCGTTCGGGCTCCTACAGTTCATGCACGAAACCACGCTTTTGACAGGGATGGCTCCGCAGAGCCATTTCTATTTTTCTGAAGATGGAACCAAGGCTGTTTGCACGATTGTTGGCGATCTGGAAGATGACGAAAACCTGCACATCGACTTGGTCCGGTATGACATCAACTCCGGATTTTCGCTAGAGCAACTATGGACCAGGGCGGAGCCTGTTGGGTCACGAACAACCGTTGACACCTATGTCGTCGATAGCGATCCGCCATCTCCTGCGTCCGTGATAAAGACGGGAACAGTGGATGTTTCCCAGCAAGTCGTCTCGCATGACGTGCCAATATACTGTGACTACGTCGGGGATCGAGAAGTCATTGCTTATGAGCGCCGGTCTGGCAGTGTGACCTCTATTGATTCCGATTGGATTGATATCGAGGGGCCTGGGTTTGACACAACAGGAACCAGGGTTACAAGCGTACAAAGAGACTCGGCTTTCGAGATCATCACCAGCGATGCGGTTACATTGTTCAGCGAAAGCGAGCCCGCCTTCATCAATACCGACCTGCACATGAGAACTCTCAGGGGCGGTGCCGGGGATAGTGTATCCGTCACCAACTCGGAGTCGGAGAAGCGGGGGGGAATCGACTGGGGCGAGAATCTACTGGCCATCGATGTCCGCTTTGGATTTTGCGCTGTCGTGGTGGGCGGGTTTACCTACAGCCTGAATGAGAGCATTGATGACACATACACTGCTCAGGATGCGAACGGCGGATACCTGACCGCTTCTGGAAGCATTGATTCTGAGCCCATGAGAGAGAAAGTAGAGATCTGGCGAAATGGGGAGCGCATAAAAGAGATCGAGGCCCTTACGCTGCCGTCAGGTATTACGCATAAAAGTTACGGAGTAGACATCGCGTCTCAGGTGGGCATTACTGGGTCCAACACGAATACCACTATTGATGTTCTCCCCCAGATGCCCCTGGAGGTTGGCAGTAAGTTTTTGATGACCGCAGCGTCATACACTACCGGCCCACATTCAATATCCGGTATCGCCATGAACTATCCGGTCGCGTTTGATCAGCGGAGCCTTGTCACATTCAATGAGGTTAGCGGCTACGATGACCCTGTTGAGGAGATACTGGAACGCACTGAAGCTAGTGGATATCTTCTCTGTTCTGTTGGCCTTATCTAAACAGGGGCTACTGGGCTGCCAGCCTTCTGAACTTCTTGATCACCTTATCCCAGGCCCGTCGCATCTTCTCGTCTCGGTACTCCACGATCTCCGATAGCTGCACAACACCCAGGTTTTGGTTGACCTGCTTCAGGCCTCCGTTCCAGCACACGCGAATATCGCAGCCGCCAGCATAGATTCGAATTTCCGCTTCAGCGTCTGGGGCAATGGCTTCCTCCAGTTCGCGGAGCATGTCAGTGGTGATTCTCATGGTGATTATTCTTGGCTGATTTATAGATCTGGACAGGTACTGTATACGGATTTATTTTGCCAATCTATTGCCAAAATTTTGCCAAGGGGATATCAGGAAGGGCTGCAAGTAGTTGATTAAATGGTAGGACCAGGCAGATTTGAACTGCCGACCTCTGCCATGTCAAGGCAGCGCTCTAACCAACTGAGCTATGGTCCTATGTCCTGCAACGGGGTGGAAATATACTGATTCCGATGGGCGTGGTCAACCTCTTTCAGGCGGTTTTCTGCTTTCTGGCCCAGCCTTTTATGGCCTTGCTGAGCACTCCCCACCGATTGATCAGCAGTGCGAGGAATATCAGGCCGCAACCGGCGAGTTGTGTGGTGGACATGGATTCGCTGAACCAGCCTGCAGCGAACAGTGCGACCCATACCGGCTCCAACACAAGGATTACAACTCCGTGGCTGTGGGTGGCCAGGCTTTGGGCATAGGTCTGCAGCAGGAAGCGGCCTGCCGTGCCTACCACGGCACTGGCAATCACCCAGCCGGCGAGAATGCCGGAGAAGTTCTCGAGAGTCGGTGTCCAGGGTTCCAGCAGCACTGACTCGGTCAAGGTGACGGTGCCTACGGTGAGCAGCGCAATGGTCGTGAGGGGCAGGGCGGGGACGCGGTGTTTTTCCACGGACTCTCCCCGGCGGTTGATCACCGTGCGCTGGTTGGCCGCGCGGGTGTTAAGGGTGAAATACAGCGCAAAGATAAACGCAGCCACCACGAAGAAAACCTGACCGATTTCGGGCCGGAATCCATTTTTGAGCGACAGCAGCGCGAGCCCGCCCACCGCGACCGGAATTGCAAACCAGGTGCTCAAAGGCTGTGCCTCCTGGAAGATCACCCGGGCAATCACTGGCACGATGACCACGCCAAGGCTGGTCAGGAAGGCACCTTCACCTATGTGGGTGACGTGAAACAGCCCCATCACCCAGAAGCTCATGGCCACTCCGAACACCAGCCCCACGCCAGCACTGCGCTTGAATTGGTCCAGGCTTAGTCGTTTCAGCGAAGGCCAGGCTATGACCGCCAGTACCGAACCGGCCAACAGGAACCGAAGGGCCATGAACATCAGCGGCGGCATCAGTAATACGGCTTCCTTGGAAAATATCCAGCTAATGGCTGCCATCAGGGTGACAACCACCAGTAACAGGTCGGATTTATGAGTGTTCGAGAGGGGCATTCAAGACCGCCATAGAGTGGATAGGCTTTAGAGCGACAGCGGCGGAGTTTATCACGGGCAGGTAAGAATGGCTCTTCCATGAGCCGGTTGGTGCTCCTTCAGACGGTTGGGTCCATCTTGGTATTTTTAGTTGTTGAGTGTGTTGTAGACCAGTGTCGACATATCGGTCTGGTCCGAACCGGGTACTTCAACATATCGGTCACCGGAACCCCACCACTGCCACCAGGCGCGCTTGTTGTAGGTGCGGCTGGCGAAATCGACACGCAGTCCATTGAGGGTTGTGTCATTCACTACGGGGACGGAAATGTTGCCGGTTTCCGAGCCCAGAACGCCGCTGTGGGAAGCACCCTCGTTCATCAGGATCGGAAAGTGATTGTAGTACAGGTCCGACGGCCCGTTCTGGCTGGACACCTTGCCCGCCAGGCTCAGGTTCGAGCTACAGGAGTCGATACCGTTGCTGGTGGTGGCGCCACAGGCCGAGTGGGTTGGTACCACGCCATCATCGGTGCCGGCAATGAACGGCTTGGTGATGCCGCCGTAGGAGGAGCCGCCGGCCACAAACCGCAGGCGCGGAATATTATTGGGACTGACGGCGAGGTTGCGTGCCGTGTTGGTTTGCAGGTCATTGACCACGCCAAGGCTGCCTGGCTCAGGGGTGATGCCGGTGAAGGCACGTACCGCCTGTTTGAGCGGCCAGTTGTACCAGCTGTCGTTGTAGGCAACATTGAGGGCCAGATCGGCCAGTTCTGTACCGCCGCCGGCACCGGAGTAGTCGATCGCAGCGAGTATTTTCAGCGGCTGCAGTCCGTCGGCCTGAAGCCAGCGTGCCTGGTTTTCCAGAAGATATCGGGTAACCAGGTCACCGGTGGAATGGGAAACCACAATGCAGAAATCGTTGCATAGCCCCTGCTGGCTGATGTCACGTAGCTGCTGATAGGCCTGCTGGGCGATGTTGCCCTCCACACGGCCATCGCTGCCCCAATCTACACGGGCGTCGGAACGGGACAGCCAGAAGGTACGCCAGTAGTCCTCGCCAGCACTTTTTACCTCATTAAGGTTGGCAGGTGGATTGGCCAGGTCTTCCTGCTGGAAGCCGTGAACCAGGATCACGTTGTGGCCCGCAAGCTGGGCGTGGGCGGTGCCGGCGAACAAGCCGCCGGCGATGGCCACCGCAAGGGCGGTCTTACAGGCACTTCTCTTTCTTGTTTTCATAAAGGCTCCGTCTTTGTTTTATTGTTGTATCAGAACTTGTCTGCCAGCCTTTGCAGCAGCGCAGCACGTTGCTCTGATTCGGGGTCACCTGCCGGGCTGTCGGTCAATCCGTCCAGGTCCGGTGGCGAAAACGAGTAGCCATCATCAGGGCCATAGCCATAGTCGGTGCGGTCTCCGGGCGAGGCCGGCAGGCGCCGGATCTGCAGGTTGCGCAGTTCCAGGTTACCGCTAATCTCACGATGGGCGAGCACCGAGCCATGGGCTTTGAGCTCCAGGGTGTCGGTGGTTCCGTCGAGTCGCTTCTCCGCCTGCAGCTGCGCGAGTGCGCGGCCGTTGTGGTAGAGCTGGGCAGAGAGGGCATAGAAGCCGGGGTCTTTGGCGTCGAAATGAACCGGTATGATCAGGTCGTTGTTGGTCACCTTTGGGTCGCCCAGGCCGTCAAACTCTCCCAGGTCGGGCTCAATGGTCAGGGTTGAAACGTGGCGTACGGGTTTGCCATCAATGGTTGCCTCAACGATCAACCGATATTCGCCAGGCTCTGCGTCGGCCTCAATGATGCCTTCATAGTAGGGGGCACCGGCCTCGTTCTGGAGTGTAGTACTGGCAATCGCCTGGCGAGACTCGGGGGACTCCAGGGTCGCGTCCAGGCTTGGCCCTACCACCTGGGAGCCAGTAATGCTCGCTGCCACAAGAACGTCTTCTTCCTGTACGAAGCGGTATTTCTCAAGCGTGACGGTAAATTGTCCGCCCCCGTCCAGCGGCAGCTCCACAGGGTCGAAACGGTTGCCGGCGTAGGCCTTGGCCTGGTCGTCAGAGATTGGAATGGAGTACGTCGGGTAGCGGATGTTCTGGCTGTATTGGGCTGCAGCACTGGCCAACATGAAGCCGATCGCATTCTCAGAGGGTTCCTGCTTTTCCGTGGTCGGCGATTCGGCCGGCCCGGGCTTGGAGCGGGTGGTGTCTGTTCCGGAAGGGGGCGGGCTCCTACCTTCGCTCTCACCGGTTATCCAGGAGAACCGGACTGTATTGTCGGCCGACAGTAGATATCCCAGGCCGACGGCACCGGACACAACGAACGTTAGGGCCAAGAGCAACCGCAGTGGCATCTTTGGATCCTTGTTGGAGGCATTCTATGGCGCGAACGCCATTATTTTTGTTGTTGTATTAACATAACGGGCCAAACTGACTTCGCGCAAAAAAATGGCCCGAATGTGTAACAGAATGTGTCCAGGGTGTGATGTTGTTCACACTACCTCATAACCAGCCGGACTCTTTCACAGCTTCGAGGCCGAACCTGAGGCGAACGTCATCACCCACCAGATCCTGATCAATGCCGTAGGTCATGCCCCAATTGCTGCGCTTAATGGTGGCCTCGGCGGTGATGCCGAGGGTGTAGTCCTCGTGCCCGATGGGGTAGTCGGCAGATTTGTTAAGGGTTACATCAACATCCACCGGGCGGGTTTTGCCCAGAAGGGTCAGGTCACCGGTCACAATGCCGGTGTTTTCGCCGGTGGTTTCGAAATTGGTGATCTCAAAGGTGATGTCCGGGAACTTTCCACTGTTGAGAAAATCCTCGTTGCGCAGGTGGCCATCCCGTTTATCGTGATTGGTGAAGACGCTTTTGCTTTTGAACGTCAGTGTGCCGGAGGTGAGCTGTTGAGTCTCCTCGTCGTAGCCGAACTTTCCTTCCACATCCCGGAACATGCCCATTACCGGGGCATAGCCGATGTGGTTCACCTCAAACGACATCGAGAAATGCTCATCGTCGATAACGTAGGTTTCCGGCTCGGCCATGGCAACGGGGGCGGACAATGCCAGTGAGGCGGTCAGTGCAGCAGTGGATAGGAACGCTTTCATGTCTTTCTCCCTGTTTGGTAAAGCCAGCGCAGGTCTGTAAAAAACGAATAACAGAGCAGTAACAGCGCGATAGCGAGTGTGGCAGTCGCGAAGCCGGTCGGCGTAATCGGTAATATGGCAACCATCAGGGTGACTATTTGCCATACGCAGACAGTTTTGCGTCGAAAGCTGTCGGGTAGTGGTCTGTCCATGAAGCGAAACCAGTGGCCAGCGATCACAAAGGCGTAACGCATCAGCCCCAACGCGAGAACCCATGGGCCGGCTTTGCCCTGGGCCAGGACCGCAACACACAGCCCGAGGATGAACAGCGCATCCAGTTCCATGTCGAATCGGGCACCGAACGCCGTTGTTGAACGGGTGGCCCTTGCGACTGCGCCATCCACGCCGTCAAGAATCAACGCCAGTAAACACAATGACCCGTACAACCACAGCCAGTTCCCTAACCCGGAAGTGAACGGCGCCAGGCTGATGAGGAGTATGACGAGGGAGGCGCGTACCAGGGTTGCCCGATTGGCCCAACCGAAGTCCTGTTCCGCAGGCCAGAAGCGAATAACAGGCACCGCAATTGCCAAGCAGAGCAACACGGCGAGCGCGTAAAAGCTGGCAGGGGGGTGGAATCCGATGCCAGCGGCGGTCACCATGAGCGCCGTCAGTCCGCCGGACCAGGCAAGATCGGCAGCCAGGGGCAGGCGGAACGTGTGAGTGTGGGAATCCATCATCAAACCCCAGCGTATGATTGAGCGTGCATCCGGTCGTAACAGGGCCTTACTGAAAATATGGATGCGCCTGTATGCACTATAGCTGGCAAGGCCGCGTGTACTATAGCCTGCGTATACTATAGTGAGTTACGTGCGCTGTAAGGAAACAGACGATATGACAAACGCATTTTGGGTGACCGGGCCCGGGGAAGGGGCCATTCTCCCAGCAACCTACGATCATTGTTCGGCGACCGACGCTGACAGTCCAGCGGTGTCTGTGCGAGCGCTATACTCGGGCGTCAGTCGTGGAACCGAGTCATTGGTTTTCAACAACCGTGTGCCACCGTCGGAATACGATTCGATGCGTGCCCCGTTCCAGGAAGGCGATTTTCCCTTCCCGGTCAAATATGGTTATGCCAGCGTAGGTCGTGTTGTTTCGGGCCCCGAGGCCCTGACTGGCCAGTCGGTTTTCTGCCTGTTTCCTCATCAGGAGCACTACCAGGTTCCTGCATCCGCCGTGGTACCTCTTCCATCCGGTCTTCCGGAATCCAGGGCAGTGCTGGCCGCCAACATGGAAACCGCGGTGAACGGCCTGTGGGATGCTTCACCACGAGTGGGCGAGCGGGTCGCAGTGGTTGGCCTCGGCGTCGTTGGTCTGCTGGTTGCCTGGCTTGCCAGCCGAATACCGGGTACCCGGGTTACCGCCGTGGACACCAATCCACAGCGTAAAGCGGTTGCGCACACGCTGGGGCTGGATTTCCAGACCCGGTGCCGGCAGGACGATCATGACTTGGTCATCCACGCCAGCGGCCACCCAACGGGTCTTGAAACCGCTCTTGCGCTGGCGGGACAGGAAGCGCGAATTATTGAGATGAGCTGGTACGGCGAGCAGCCAGTGCCGGTATCCCTGGGCCGGGCATTCCATTCCCGTCGGCTGACGATACGGTCTAGCCAGGTTGGTAACCTGCATCCTGAGCAGCGGCCACGCTGGCGCCATCGGGATCGAATGGTGCTGGCCCTGGAGCTGCTGCGGGATGATGTCCTGGACTGCCTGATCAGCGGCGAAACCACCTTCGAATCGCTGCCGGAGGTTATGCCGGCACTTGCTGGAAACAGAGCTGGCGGAACGGCCTCCGACACTCTCTGCCACCGTATCGTATACCCCGACAATTGACTCCCATCATCCGTATCGAGGACCCAAAACCCATGTTCAGCCTTACCGTCAGAGACCACATGATGATCGCCCACAGCTTTAAGGGTGACATTTTCGGCCCCGCCCAGGGCCTGCATGGCGCCACCTACGTAGTTGATGTCTCCTTCGAGCGGGAAGCCCTCGACAACGACGATCTGATCGTCGATATCGGGCTGGCGTCCGAGGTGTTGTCGTCGGTGATTGCCGAGTTCAACATGAAGAACCTGGACGATATCGAGGAATTTGCCAATCGCAATACCACCACCGAATTCATGGCGATGACGGTGTTCGACCGACTGGCCGCGGCGATCCGCCAGGGCCGGCTGGGTGAAACTGGCAAAGGCCTGTGTTCGATGAAGGTCACCCTTGGCGAATCCCATATTGCCTGGGCCAGCTACCATGGCGAACTCTGAGCCATTAACGTCGGTGTTGTTCGTTGTCCCGGGGGATCCTGAACAGAAAACCGGAGGCTACCGGTACGTTCAGCGTGTTGTCGCAGGGCTCAGGGATAACGGCGTGGATGCCTTTGTTTCCGGGCTCTGTGGCAGCTTCCCGGTGCCAGACCGGATGGCGGAAGCATCCATGAACAGGTTGCTTGCCGCCCTTGCGGATGATTCGGTGGTGGTACTTGATGGCCTGGCCATGGGCGGGCTTCCGGACGTGATCGCCAACCATGCATCCCGTTTGCGGGTTGTGTCGCTGGTCCACCACGCCCTGGCGGATGAAACGGGGCTGACGCAAGAGTTGCAGGATTGGCTTTTCCAGGTAGAGCGTCGGGCGCTGTCAAAGGTGGCCGGGGTAATCACGACCAGTGCCCACACCGCGCACCGACTGAAAGACTACAGCGTACCGGCCACGGCCATCCGCGTGGTTGAGCCGGGCGCCGACACCATTGCCGGTATTGGCGCTGAAACCCAGCCATCAAGAGCCCAGGGCAGCACGATTCATCTGCTCTGTGTGGCCCACCTGTCGCCGCGCAAGGCGCAGCATCACCTGGTTGAAGCGTTAAGCGATCTCCGGGACTGTTCATGGCACTGCACCCTGGCAGGTTCGTTGGATCGCGACGAGCGCTATGCCCATGAGCTTCGCGGCATCATTGCGAACCTGGGGCTTGAACATCGGATCAGTCTTTTGGGGGAGCTGGACGACGTTGAGCTTGCCGGCGCCTATCGTAACGCGGATGTTTTTGTGCTGCCGTCCGTTTACGAAGGGTATGGAATGGTGATTGATGAGGCGATTGCCGCGGGGTTGCCGGTGATCACCACGGATGGGGGTGCCCTTTCCACCACAGGCCTGCGGCCTGGCGTCCGGCAGTATCAAGCCGGCGATGTCGCAGGGTTGCGGGCGTGCCTGGAAGCTTGGCTGACAAACCCCGGCGCGCTTGGCGAGGCGGCTACCCAGGCACAGCAGGCGGCGCGCTCCCTGAGAAGCTGGCAGAGTACCGCCATTGACTTCCAGCGGGCACTGGAAGACCTGCTGCCGCCACCGGACCCTACCACCTTCGACAGCGACTGGCTGGCACTGCGTGAGCCGGCAGACCACCTTGCTCGTAACAAGAGGCTGCTCTCGGAGGTGCTGGTTTGGGCGGAACAGGACTATTGTCACCCGGGCGTTCTGAGCGGTCATCACGCACCACCACTGCTGGTGGTGGATCTGGGTACCGGCACTGGCTCCAACGCCCGTTACCTTGTGCCGGCCATGACGGTACCCCAGCGCTGGGTGCTACTGGACCAGGACGAACACCTGCTTGCCCTTGCCGGAGAGAGACTGCAACACCTTGATGTCCCGCTGGAAACCCATGCCTGTCACTTGAACGCCAAGCGGCTTGCCGGGCAGATTCCGGATGGCACCCGGTTGATCACAGCTTCGGCCCTGATAGACCTGATGTCGGAAGACTGGCTAGAGGCATTGGCGGTAGCCGCCACCAGACACAATGCCGGCGTGTTTATCGTTCTGAGTTACGCGGGGAATGTCGAGCTGTCGCCGGCAGACCAGGACGACGACTGGATACGCGAGACCGTCAACGAGCACCAGCACAACGATAAGGGGACTGGTGCCGCGCTGGGGCCATCGGCGACGAATTACCTCAAGCAACAGCTCGAATTGCGGGACTATCAGGTGTCTGTTGCTCCAAGCCCGTGGCGCCTGACGCCTGCTCAAAGTGCACTTCAGCGCGCCTTGCTTGAGGGCTGGCGTGACGCGGTGATGCAACAGTCGCCGAGCGAACGTCAGCGGGCCGAGCGCTGGTTTGGCCTGCGTCTGAAGCAGGCTGATGAGCAGAGCCTGTCAATCCGCGTGGAACATGAAGACTTGTTTGCCCGGCCAGCCAGAGACGGCGTTGCCTGACGTGCGACGCCTGCTCCGAACCCGTTACCTGCGCTGGGGTTTCACCCTGCTGTTGCTATTGGCGACTGGCTACTTCCTGGATCTGGGCGTGCTCTGGCGGGAACTGGCGCAGTTCTCATTACTGTCGTTATTGGCAGCCATGGTGGTGTCCGTTGCGCAGGTGGTGCTTTCAGCCTGGCGCTGGCGTTACACCGCCCGGCGACTTGGGTTGGTCTTGCCCATGGCTGTTGCGGTGCGGGAGTACTACCTTGCCACTTTTCTCAATCAGGTGCTTCCTGGCGGGGTGATGGGCGATGTTAATCGGGCCTGGCGTCACAGTCTCGACTCCGGTGAGCGCCTTGCGTCCGCTCATGCCGTCATGATTGAGAGAATGTCCGGGCAACTGGTGATGATGGCTGTGGCGCTGAGCCTGGGTGTTTGGCTTGTCTGGTACCGATACGGAATGCTTGAAGCCTTCTCGGAATATGGCGAACGGGCGCTGCTATTGCTGGCAGGCCTGACAGCCACAGTGGTATTGGTTACAAGTATTTGGCAGCGCGCGAAAGACTATGTCCATGCGCTGCGGCGGGACTTGCGCAAAGCCTTGTTGGAGTGGCCGGCCGTGGGTGTCCAGTTGGTGTCTTCCGCCGGTGTGGTGGCCAGTTACCTGGCCGTGTTCTCATTGCTGGCTCTGGGCGCGGGTTATCGGAGTGACCCGCACATGGCTTTGGTGCTGATTTCTCTTTGCAGCCTTCTGCTGCTGGTCATGGCCATTCCGGTCACTGTCGCAGGCTGGGGAGTGCGCGAGGGTGCTGCGGCATTGCTCTGGCCCATGGCTGGGATGCCGGCAGAGCAGGGCGTTGCACTCAGTGTCGGCTATGGGTTGGCGGTTCTGTTGTCCAGCCTTCCGGGCGTGCTGTTCGTGTTCACTCGTCGACAGTCGAACGAGTGAAATCCAGGTCAAACAGCATGTCACTGCCCAGGTCCACCATCTGGGCCTTCGGGCGCAGGGCGCTGTCGAGTTTCTTGATCTCCGGCAGTGAAAATGCCGGGCGCCCACTGCCGATGATCATGGGGGCGACCATGACATGCAGTCGGTCGAGCAAGTCCGCATTCAGGAATTCAGACACGGTAAGCCCACCGCCCTCCACAAAAATCTTGCGAAGGCCAAAGTCCGCGAGAACCGCGAGTATATGGGCAGGGTCCGTGGTGTCATCCTGCCCGAGGCAGGGCACATCTGTTACGCCGTGGCGGGGTGTCAGCTTGTCGCCGGCGTGGTAGTCCCCTGCGACGAGGCGGAGCGTAGGGGATGCTTCGTCGCTGAACAGGTGATGGCTGTCCGGAACCCGATGGTTGCGATCAATCACCACCCGGACCGGATTAATGCCGGACGTCTTGCGGACTGTCAGCCTGGGATTGTCGGTGGATGCGGTTCCGGCGCCGACAATGACCGCTTCCGACACAGCCCGCAAGCGGTGCAGGTGGGTAATGCCATCCTCGCCATTGATGAACTTGGAAGCGCCGGTCACCGTGGCGATACGTCCGTCCAGGCTCTGCCCCATCTGGCCGACAACCCGCGAGCGCGAGCCTTGAGCAACCGGGCAGCACAGAGGCAGGAAAATCGACAGCAGGTTGCGTGCGTCGAGCTCTGCTGGCAGTCGAAGTTCCCATTCGCCGTTCTGGCCTATATCCAGTGCTGGCTTGTCACTGCCCGGCAATGAGAGTGTCACATTGCTGCGGTTCACTGCGTCCAGTACCAGCTCCCATGCGGTGTTCTTATCCAGTGCTTTTGCCGCCATACCAAGTTATTTCCGTTGCTTATGGATTCATTATAGGTAGATTGTGTGTAAAGCTATATGTACGTTACATTTCCGGTTTGATTCACCGAAAGTGCCATCAGGCCACAAGACTAACCACGGCAGAGAACACTCCTATGCGGTACCTGCAAACCTTTAACCGCCGCCTGCGGCAGATTCGGGAAGCCGGGCAGTTGTCGTGCGGGGACGTGGCAGAAATGTGCGGAGTGGACGAGGCGCGGGTGGTGAGTTGGGAATCGACTGATGCGAGGCAGCGGGCATGGCCGGGTGTCACCGAGTTACTGGATTTTTGCCTGAAGACGGAAACCCCACTGGAAGACCTGCTGGATCTGGACGACGCCGGGGACACCGGCCAGTTGGAGTTGCCAGGCCTGGCGTTCAGCCAGGGCGATGACCTGTCAACGGCCCTGAAAGAACTGGAGCGTGAAATCAGCCGGATTCAACTTTCAGAGGAGGAAATGGAACTGCTGCGCCGGTTCCGGAAAACCTCCGGCGAAAACCGGCGCATGATCCTGCAAATCCTCGGCAAATAGGCGCCTATTTACCTTTCTTGTAGATGTTTTCGTAAACGTAGTTGGTCGCTTCCACAAACCCGTCAATACTGCCGCAATCAAACCGGCGGCCCTTGAATTTATACGCCAGCACACAGCCGTTCTTCGCCTGTTCCAGCAGCGCATCCGTTATCTGAACTTCACCGTTCTTGCCGGGCGCCGTGCGCTCGATGATGTCAAAAATATCGGGCGTGAGGATATAGCGACCGATAATCGCAAGGTTGCTGGGGGCGTTCTCCGGCGATGGTTTTTCAACCATGTCGGTGATGCGATAGAGGCCGTCTTTCATCGACTCGCCCGCTATGACGCCATATTTGTGGGTCTCGTCTTCCGGTACTTCCTCAATGGCAACGATGGAGCAGCGGAACTGGTTGTAAAGTTTAACCATCTGGGCGAGTACGCCTTCTTCGGCGCCGTCAGCCACGCAGAAGTCGTCCGCCAGTACAACCGCGAATGGGTTGTCGCCAACAAGGTTGCGACCGGTGAGAATGGCGTGACCGAGACCTTTCATTTCGTTCTGGCGGGTAAAGGCGAACGAGTTATTGTCGATCAGCTCCCGGATGGAGGTAAGCAGGTCTTCCTTGCCCGAGCCGGCAATCTGGTGCTCAAGCTCATAGCTGATGTCGAAGTGATCCTCGATGGCCCTTTTGCCACGACCGGTAACGAAACCGAACTCGTGAACCCCCGCTTCTGCAGCTTCCTCTACACCGTATTGAACAAGGGGCTTGTTCACAATGGGCAGGATTTCCTTGGGCATGGCTTTGGTGGCTGGCAGGAAGCGGGTGCCGTAGCCGGCAACAGGGAAGAGACACTTCTTGATCATAACGTTCGTCCTTATTTCGTTTCGGTCACGGCCTGTTTGAAGTCAGTCGTCCGTGTAGGCTGACTCACGAATTGTGCCAAGTGTAACCAAGTTAGTGACCCAAATGGAGGCCTCGGTAGCGAAATGTAGAATTTGGTAATAAGTGGCACCAGTTCTCAATATCTCCGGCCTATTGAAATCTATAGAAAAAACTTTCAGAGGTCTTTGTAATCATATGTTTTCTATGAAGATTAACTTTGTAAATTTTGGCAACCAGTGATGGATTTAAGGGCGTTAATGCAATACATTCCGCAGTGACGATTTTTTAAGAATAACCGGTATTCGCAGCGACAGGCGGCCGGCACTCACTGGCAGGATCAGAAACATTGAGACATTCCCTGTTGTTCGCACTGATTTGGTGCGTTCTCAGCCAACCTTTGTACGCGGAATCATCGGGTTCCTGGTTGCGGAATGGCTGGAAACCCTACGCCGATAATTTTGAGGGCACCGTGAATGCGTTCCGCGATGAGCGTGAACACTGGCTAAGATCCCGATTGAAGTTTTCCGGCAAAACCTCCCTGAACAGCGACGGAATGGACGGAGACATCGGTGTGTCTGCTGACAGCCTGGTCGGTAGCAGCGATGCAATCGGGTTTCATTATCGCGATGCCCGGTCCCACAAGAACCGCTCGGACGTCAACGCCACCTCGTTTCGCTACCGCTTTCCGGCCGGCGCCAACCAAGTAACCGTGGAAACCGGAAGTTCTTACTACAGCCACGCCGTTACCAGTGGTGACAGGCGCTACAATGCCAGTGGCGAATCCAGTGTTGTGGGTGTCGGGGCCAGTCGGCCGCTGTTTTCACGGTTTGGTCTGGCGTTTGATGGTGTTGCCCACCATACCGGTCGAGACAGTCGCGCTATGGAGAAGGGGAGCCTGGTATCGGAGAGCCGCTACGAGTTGTCCTCAGTCGGTCTCAAGGCGCAGGGCGGTCATGAGCTTTGGGATGGTTTGCAGGCCAGCACCGGTCTTCTGGCGGTGAGCGGTCGCGAGTACAGTTCGACCGATTATCGGTTGCAGGACGATGTTGGTCGCGAAGACGCCTTCTATAAAGTGGCGATGTCCGCTTCGCTGGAACAGGAGCTCTATCGGTGGCGCTGGCGGATTCACGGACGCTACCAGTTCGCTGATGAAGATCTTCCGGTGTCGGAGTATCTGACCGTCGCAGGCCCCTCCATGATCGCCGGTTTTAACGGGCAATCCGTATCGGTTGTTCGGGGTGGCTGGTTGCGCCTGGATACCGCCAGCCCCTCCTGGCAGATGCCGTTTATGGACGGTGTGCTTTCCAGCGTGAATTTTGCGGTGTTGCACGGCTGGGTTCCATACTCTGAAACCCAGTCCGACCGCCACGGCCGGGCCTCTGCTGGCCAGGTGTCGTTGAAGTTCGAGGGCCGGGCTTTCACAGCGAATGTCAGCGTCGGCCGTATGATTCGTGCTTCCACGATGGCCATGACGATGCCCGAACGCCCGGACGTTCGGTTTTCCCTCACCATGGGTATCTGATTGCTTGCTAACGACGTTCTAGCTCCCTCCTGAAGCCTCTCGGGCCCCCTGCGGCCAACCTGCCTTACGAAGATGTCACTTGAGACGGCGCCGGTCGCAAGTGCTACATTAAAAAGTCGATGGACATTTTTGAGGTAGGAGCTACATGCATTCAGGGAAACGATGGCTGATCGGCCTGATATTGCCGGGGCTGCTCTACGCCCATTCGGCGGGGGCGCTTGAGTTCAGGGAAATAGTGGACAAGGCCAAAGCAAGGGCTGAAGGTGAGTATCAGCCACCACCTTCGGTGCCCGGCTTTCTCAGGAACCTGAGCTACCGAGCCTACCAATCCATCCGTTTCAATCCGCAAGCCAGCCTTTGGCGGGAAGGGCGCTCCCGTTTCCAGGTGATGATGGTGCCACCGGGGAGCTATTACACCCATACCGTCAAGTTGAATGAAGTGGATGCCGACGGTGTAAAACCCATCCCGTTTGATAAATCCGGGTTCAGCTTCCCGGACCCGGAACTCGCCAAAAGGGTTCCCGCGGACCTGGGCTATGCGGGCTTCAAACTCACGTACCCGATGGGCCGTGGCGACGAACAGAATCAGTTTCTGGTCTTCGCCGGCGCAAGCTACTTCCGGGGCGTGGGTGCCGACAATCACTTTGGTCTGTCGGCGCGGGGTATAGCGATAGACACCGGACTGCCCTCCGGAGAGGAGGTGCCATCGTTTGTTGAATTCTGGCTTGAGCGGCCGGGAGGTGGCAGTGAACGTATGCGGGTTTACGGCCTGTTGGACGGCCCTAGCGTCGCCGGCGCCTACCGTTTCGATATCCAGCCTGGCAAAACCACACGTATCGATGTCACTGCTGAGTTGTTCTACCGCAACCCGGTGGATCAACCGGGCCTGGCGCCACTGACGTCGATGTTCTACTACGGCGAAAATACTGCCAGGCCCCGGGGTGAATGGCGGCCCCAGGTGCACGACTCAAGCGGACTGCTGATTCATGACCAGGGCGCGGGCGAATGGTTGTGGCGCCCTCTGACGAACCCATCGCGCCTCCGGCTCAGCTACCTTCAGGTTGATCGCCTGGCTGGCTTCGGTTTGATGCAGCGGGATACCCAGTTTGACCAGTTTGAGGACGCCGAGGCTCGATATGACAAACGGCCCAGTGCGTGGGTTGCGCCAAGGCAGGGATGGTCGAACGGCGAGGTCGTGCTGGTTGAAATCCCCACCAACGCGGAAACCAACGACAACATTGTTGCCTTCTGGAAACCGAAGGAGCCAGTAAAGCAGGGTGACCATCGGGCGTTTGCCTACAGCCTTCGTTTTGGCGACAAGGACGTATCCGGGCAGGACACCGGGCGTGCACTGCAAACGTTTGTTGGAGATGGCAATCGTCCCGGAGGCGGCACGGAAGAGGGGGCCTACCGAATCATTGTTGATTTTGCAGGAGGGCCACTGGACGATCTCAAGCCTAATGCAGCCATCGTCAGTAAGGTCAGTGAGGGCAGCGGAAACAGCGATGCCGTTGAGATCATAGAGCATTTCGTTGAGTACGTTGAGGCTGATGGCACCTGGCGACTGTCGATGCTGGTTCGCCCCGTCGGTGACAAGGCCCCGGTCCTCCGCGGGCAACTCCTGCTTGATAATGAGCCACTGACCGAGACCTGGACCTATTCTATAAACCCGGATTCCGGGCTTGCACAGAAGCAATAGAGCGGAGATTTGTTCATGCCGGAAACCTTATGCCAGCAGGCGATCGAGAGGGTCATGACCTATCTGCGCGACGATGGCGTGGAGTTGGACGCGGAAACCTGTCGACAGGTGCTGCGTTTGGTCGATAACGCCATGAAGGACGGTGGTGGGCTGGATTTGCCCGCTCGGTGTATTGAGCTCGTGCCGGACTACTTCAACCGGCCGGGAATGGAGATCCCGGCGCCCATTCCACCCCTTATGCGCGGCCACCTGGGGTACTACCCCCATGACTGAGGTTGTTAATGCCGCTCCCGGCGAACGTTCAGGGACCTGGCGCCGCACCGCCACTGTCCGTCGCTTTTTCCTCACACTGTTTGTGGTTGGGCAAACCGTTGTTGCCAGTTACTTCCTGCTCTGGATTCTGCCGTATCACGGCGGAACATTGGTAGAACTCGGCCTGCTTGCGCTTTTTATGCTTCTTTATATGTGGATTGCAGTGGGATTCTGGACGGCAGTGTTTGGTTTCGTGCTCAGGCTGATAGGTGGCGATCGTCACAGCCTTCTCAAGCGCCATCCGGAGTCGGAACTGGAAAACACGGCGTTGGCCAAAACCGCCATCGTTATGCCGATCTACCACGAGCCCGTGAAATGGACGCTCAGCGGGTTGAAGGCGGTCTATCAGGACATTGAACGGACCGGGCAGCTGGACCGCTTTGAATTTCATATTATCTCCGACAGCAGGGACCCGAACGTCTGGCTCCAGGAACAGACCGAGTGGCACCGGCTGTGTGAAGAGCTCGGGGCTGAAGGGCGGCTGTTCTATCGTCGTCGGCGCGTCAATCTTAATTTCAAAAGCGGCAACGTTGCGGACTTTCTGCGGCGTTGGGGCCGCCGTTACCGTTATATGGTTGTGCTGGATGCCGACAGCCTGCTAAGCGCGGGAACCATCGTGAAAATGGTGCAACTGATGGAGCGGGAACCCAACGTGGGTATCCTGCAGACCGCACCCACCATCATCAACGGTGAGTCTCTCTTTGCCAGAGTGCAGCAATTCGCGAACCGCCTTTACTCGTCGTTATTCGCTACTGGCCTGGCAGCCATACAGATGGGAGACGCTGCCTTCTGGGGCCACAACGCCATTCTGCGCGTTGAGCCCTTTATGACGCACTGCGGTCTTCGCAAGCTGCGGGGCTTCGGGCTTTTTCGCGGGCCCATCATGAGTCACGATTTCGTCGAAGCGGCCTACATGGGGCGCGCGGGTTATGAGGTGTGGCTTGAGCCTGAGCTTGGCAACAGCTTTGAAGAATCACCGCCCACCATTTCGGATGAACTCTCGCGGGACAATCGTTGGTCCAGGGGCAACCTCCAGCACCTCTGGATTCTTCTGTTCGGGCGGAAGTTGCGCCTGGCCCACCGGATGGCACTGCTGAACGGCATCATGGCGTACCTTGCGTCGCCACTGTGGTTGGCATTCCTGATTCTAACGACCGTTGAAGCCGTGCAAATGACGGTCGCCAGCATCAATTATTTTCCGGAAGGGCATCAGGGGCTATTCCCCCTATGGCCGGAATGGCGGCCGGAATGGGCTATCGGGCTTGCGTTGAGCACTCTATCGCTGCTGTTCCTGCCAAAGTTTCTGGCCATCTTTGATGCTGTAATCCACGGCCTTGTGCGGGGCTTCGGAGGTGTCTGGCGGCTATTTCTGAGTGTGATGCTGGAAATCGTTGTGTCCGTGCTGCTGGCTCCGGTCAGGATGATGGCCCACAGCCGATATGTTCTTGGCGCTCTTCTCAACGTCTCTTTGTCCTGGGCAGGGCAGAACCGTACCGAAGAAACGACATGGCGGGACGCTTTTCTGACCCAGTTTCCCGGCATGCTCGTGGGCGCTGGCTGGTCCGCCTTCGCCTGGAGCCTGGACCCCATGTTTTTCCTCTGGTCCCTGCCCGTAGCGGTGCCGCTCGTGTTGGCGGCCCCGACATCGGTGGTGCTCAGCCGTGTAGGGCTGGGGCGGGCCTTTCGGAAAAAAGGATTACTGGTGATACCGGAAGAGCTTACACCAGTCGCGGTATTGAACGACGCCAGACGCGCAAGGGCCGAGAGTGATGAGGTTCCGGTGATTACCGCTGTGGAGGCCGCCGTGATACGGCCGCGACTGAACCAGCTTCATCTCACTTTGGCGCGCGCCGATCGCCAACCCAGAAGGGCGGAGTTGCTGGCGCCATTGGTACGACGACTCGCCGACAAAGGGCCGGAGTCATTGTCCCGGAACGAACTCAGCCAAGTGTTCCGTGACCGCACGGCACTGGCGGAACTGCACCAGCTTGCCTGGCGTTCATCGCCGGACAGTTTCTGGGGACGGCGAATATCCAGTCTGGGCAAGACAAAACCTGAAGAGTAAAGGCTTCAATATTAGACGGGAGCATGACATGGACAGACGCACACTGATCAAAACCTTCGTCAGTCTGGCGGGAGCCCAGGCACTGCCCCTCTCGGCATTGATGTACAGTGGTTCCAGCGTGGCGGGCGAGGTTGGTGAGCCCAAGCCATTCAGTTACGCGTGGCTGAAAGGCCATGCGCGGGCCTTGGCCGGTGAACCCTGGGTGTCACATGAAGGGGAGTTGCCCGGCTCGTTGAAGAATCTGTCCTGGGACGATTACCAGGCGATCGGCTTTCGCCCCGAAGAAGCGCTTTGGCGTAACGACGACAATGCGTTCCAGGTGCAGCTTTTCCATCTTGGCCTCTACTTCAAAACCCCGGTGCGCATCCACGAAGTGGAAGATGGCGAGGCCCGGGAGCTTGCGTACAAGCCGGAATACTTCCGATATGAGGGTGAACAACCCCTGGGAACCCTGCCGGAGGATCTTGGCTATGCCGGGTTCCGTGTTCACTTCCACACGGACTACGAGCGCGACCTGGCCGCTTTCCTCGGCGCCAGCTACTTCCGGGCGGTTGGGTCAGAGATGCAATACGGGCTCTCCGCCAGGGGCCTGGCGATCGACACCGCACTGGAAAGCGGGGAAGAGTTCCCGCAGTTTTCGGCCTTCTGGCTGGAGAAACCGAAACCGGGCAGCCAGAACATGGTGGTCTATGCACTTCTGGATTCACCCAGCACGACCGGTGCCTATGCCTTTACGTTGACCCCGGGACGGAACATGGTGATGAGCGTGGATGCGGCGATATACCCGAGAAAACCCATTCAGCGGGTGGGGGTCGCGCCACTGACCAGTATGTACCAGACCGGTGAGAATGATCGCCGTATGGCCTATGACTGGCGCCCGGAAATTCACGATTCGGACGGGCTGTCGATCCTGAACGGGCAGGGCGAATGGCTGTGGCGGCCACTGGTCAATCCTCGCTCCCTGCGGGTAAATACGTTTGTTGACAATAATCCTCGTGGCTTTGGCCTGCTGCAGCGCGACCGCCGGTTTGCCAACTACCAGGACGACGGCGTGTTCTACGAGAAACGTCCGAGCACCTGGGTCACGCCTCACGATGACTGGGGCAAAGGCAGCGTGATGCTGGTGGAGATTCCCACCAAGGACGAGACGTTCGACAATATCGTCGCCTTCTGGCACCCCGAGAAGCCCATGGAGCCGGGGCAGGAGTATCTTTATTCCTACACGTTGTCATGGGGGGCCGAGCCGCCGATGGAGCCAGAGGAGTTGGCCACGGTCCAGGCAACACGTACGGGATTGGGGGGCGTTGTCGGGCAGGAGCGAAAATATTTCTCCTGGCGGTTTGCCGTGGACTTTGCCGGCGGCACGCTGCCGCTGGTGGGGGACGATGCAGAGGTAGAGCCGGTGATAACGGCCAGCCGTGGGGAGGTGGAAATCACCTCTGCGCGGCCATTGGACTCCATTGGTGGTTATCGGGCGATGTTTGACCTTGTGCCCGACGACTCCCTGGAACCGATTGACCTGCGTCTTCAGCTCAAACTCGGTAACCAGGTGCTTACCGAAACCTGGTTGTACCAGTACACGCCGCCTCCGAAGGACGAGCGCACGCTCTATTAGCCTTGCTTCTGGGCGGTGAAGGCTGCCGCTCTGTCAACAATTACGCTGCCAGGTAATCCTGGATTGTTGACAATAATCGAGTTAGGGCGTAGATTTCCGGTAATTCTAGTCACTATTGTTGACAAAATATGCCGGAAGCTATCGCCCAAACCTATACCCGTGCCGATGAAGCCTTCGATTGTCTGCAAACGGCCATCGTTAAGGGCGACCTTGCCCCTGGCGAAAAGATCGGCGAAGTCGAACTTTGCTCCCGTTTCAATCTTACCCGTGGCCCGCTTCGCGAGGCGCTTGGCCGCCTTGAATCCCGAGGGTTGCTGGTGCGCCGGCCCCACGCCGGGGTAAAGGTGGTCTCAGTCAGCGCTGATGAACTCATGGAGCTCTACCGCATTCGCGAAACCATGGAGGGGCTCGCCGCCCGTCAGGCCGCCGAGCGGATGACCGATCAGGAAATCGCTGACCTGTCCGCCACCCTCGATAGCCATGAGCGAATGATCGAACAGGCCCAGGGCCAGGCCTACTATCAGGCGGAAGGCGACTACGACTTCCATCACCGAATTGCCACAGGCAGTCGCAACACCAAACTCGCGCAAATGCTGCTGGGTGATCTTTACTATATGGTCCGGATGTATCGTTACCGTTTGAGCACCTCATCCGGGCGCCCTCACATGGCGCTGGGGGAGCATCGCAGGATTGTTGAAGCCATCGCCCAGCGTGACGGCGAGCTGGCGGAATTCCTGATGAAACGACACATCCATGCGGCCCGCAAAAACATCGAGAAAAAGATTCAGCAAGGCGATTTAACGATCTAGAACCGTCACCCCAAATAACGAGGTTACTCATGTCCAAAACACTATCCCCAGGCGCACGCTTCCGCAAAGCCCTGAAAGAAAACCACCCCCTACAGATCGTCGGCACCATCAACGCCTATACTGCCATGATGGCGGAAAAGGTCGGTCATCAGGCCATCTACCTGTCCGGCGGCGGTGTTGCTAATGCGTCCTATGGTTTGCCAGATCTGGGCATGACCACGCTGAACGATGTGGTCGAGGATGTCCGCCGTATCACTGCGGCCACCGACGTCCCGCTGCTGGTAGACATCGATACCGGGTGGGGCGGCGCCTTCAACATTGCTCGCACAATTCGCGAAATGGAACGCGCTGGCGCAGCGGCAGTCCATATCGAAGATCAGGTGGCCCAGAAACGCTGTGGTCACCGACCGAACAAGGAAATCGTCTCCCAGGAAGAAATGGTGGATCGCATCACGGCCGCCGTGGATGCCCGTCAGGACGATGACTTCTTCATCATGGCTCGTACCGACGCGTTCCAGAAGGAAGGCCTGGACGCCGCGATTGAGCGTGCGAAGGCCTGCATAGAGGCGGGCGCCGACGGCATTTTCGCCGAAGCGGTGACCGAGTTGGAGCACTACAAGGCCTTCTCTGAAGCCCTGGACGTGCCGGTGCTGGCCAATATTACCGAGTTCGGTGCCACGCCGTTGTACAATCGCAAGGAGCTTGCAGAAGCCGGCGCCGGTATGGTGCTGTATCCATTGAGTGCCTTTCGCGCCATGAACAAGGCTGCACTGACGGTTTACGAAAACATCCTCGAGAAAGGTGACCAGAAAGACGTGGTTGATCTTATGCAAACGCGGATGGAGTTGTACGATTTCCTGAACTACCACGATTTCGAACAGAAGCTGGACGAGCTGTTCCAGCAGAAAAAGGGTTAATCAAAATCCAAACATTGATGAGAGGGAAAACCATGGCTGAAGCAAAAAAACTCGGAGGCGCAGGTCTTCGCGGCCAGGTGGCTGGCGTAACGTCGCTGTGTACTGTTGGCCAGTCCGGTGCCGGCCTGACCTATCGTGGCTATGACATCAGCGATCTGGCGGACCACGCCCAGTTTGAAGAAGTGGCTTACCTGTTGTTGCGCGGCAAGCTGCCTAACCGGCAGGAGCTTGAGGACTACAAGAAAAAGCTTGTGAGTATGCGTGAACTGCCATACGCCGTGAAATCCGTACTGGAGCATATTCCCAAAGACGCCCACCCCATGGACGTCATGCGCACCGGCTGCTCCATGCTGGGTAACCTGGAAACGGAGACCGACTTCAGCCAGCAGGACGACAAAATCGATCGCATGCTGGCACTGTTCCCGGCCATCATCACCTACTGGTACCGCTTCGCCCATGAAGGCGTGCGCATCGATACCGCCAGCGACGTGGATTCCATTGGCGGCCATTTCCTGGAACTGCTCCACGGCAAGAAACCCAGCGAACTGCATGAGCGCGTTATGAACGTGTCGCTGATTCTTTATGCAGAGCATGAGTTCAACGCCTCTACCTTCACGGCTCGAGTGTGCGCTTCCACCCTGTCGGATATCCACAGCTGCGTGACCGGTGCGATTGGTACGCTGCGCGGCCCGCTTCACGGTGGCGCCAATGAGGCGGCCATGGCGCTGATCCAGAAATTCCAGACCCCGGACGAAGCCGAGAAAGGCCTGCTGGGCATGCTGGAGCGCAAAGAGAAGATTATGGGCTTCGGCCATGCGATCTATCGGGAGTCTGATCCCCGCAACGCCATCATCAAGAAATGGTCCGAGGAGCTCGCCAAGGAAGTGGGTGATACCGTTCTGTACCCGGTATCGGTTCGTTGTGAGGAAGTTATGTGGCGCGAGAAGAAGCTGTTCTGCAACGCCGACTTCTTCCATGCCTCCGCCTATCACTTCATGGGTATCCCGACCGAATTGTTTACCCCCATCTTCGTGATGTCACGGGTGTCTGGTTGGACCGCCCACGTGAAAGAGCAGCGTGAGAACAACCGCATCATCCGCCCAAGTGCCGATTACGATGGCCCGGCGGATTCGAAGTGGGTGCCGATCGACGAGCGGCCGTAATCCGATAAACCAGAATTTGAGTACCGCCCATGAACATTGATTACCGCAAACCTCTCCCGGGCACCGACCTGGAGTATTTTGACACCCGTCAGGCTGTGGAAGACATCCAGCCTGGCGCCTACGACAAACTGCCGTACACCTCCAAGATTCTGGCGGAGCAGTTAGTTCGTCGTTGTGATCCATCGGCACTGACGGATTCCCTCAAGCAGCTGATCGAACGCAAACGGGACCTGGATTTTCCCTGGTACCCGGCCCGCGTGGTCTGCCATGACATCCTTGGCCAGACGGCCCTGGTAGATCTGGCTGGCCTGCGCGATGCCATCAAGGAAAAGGGTGGTGATCCGGCGAAAGTCAATCCGGTGGTGCCCACCCAGTTGATCGTGGATCACTCGCTGGCCGTTGAGCACGCTGGTTTCGAGAAAGACGCGTTCGAGAAAAACCGTGCCGTGGAAGACCGCCGCAACGACGACCGTTTCCACTTCATCAACTGGACCAAGACGGCGTTCAAGAACGTGGATGTGATTCCTCCGGGCAACGGCATCATGCACCAGATCAACCTGGAGAAGATGTCGCCGGTGGTTCAGAACCGCGACGGTATTGCGTATCCGGACACCTGCGTTGGAACCGACAGCCACACCCCCATGGTAGACGCCCTTGGGGTTATCTCCGTGGGTGTGGGCGGCCTTGAAGCCGAAAGTGTGATGCTGGGCCGCGCCTCCATGATGCGCCTGCCAGACATCGTGGGTGTGGAGCTCAAGGGCAAGCTGCAACCAGGAATCACCGGTACCGACATGGTGCTGGCTATCACTGAATTCCTGCGTAAGGAAAGGGTGGTAGGTGCCTACCTGGAATTCTACGGCGAAGGCGCCGACAGCCTGACCGTAGGTGACCGGGCCACCATCTCCAACATGACTCCGGAATACGGTGCCACGGCGGCGATGTTCTATATCGACGGCCAGACCATCGATTACCTCAAGCTGACCGGTCGTGAAGACGAACAGGTCGCCCTGGTTGAGAGATACGCCAAAGAGACAGGCCTGTGGGCCGACAGCATGAAAAACGCCGAATACGAGCGAGTGCTGACATTTGACCTGTCCAAGGTACATCGTACGCTGGCGGGCCCGTCTAACCCCCACGCGCATCTTCCCACCTCCGAACTGGCCGAGCGCGGTGTTGCCGGCAAATGGGAAAAAGAAGAGGGCAAGATGCCGGACGGCGCGTGCATCATCGCCGCGATTACCAGTTGCACGAATACCAGTAACCCCCGCAATATGGTGGCCGCAGGCCTGATCGCCCGTAATGCCAACAAGCTGGGCCTGACTCGCAAGCCTTGGGTAAAGACTTCCCTGGCGCCGGGCTCAAAGACGGTAAAAATGTATCTGGAAGAAGCCAGCCTGATGTCCGAGCTGGAAGAACTCGGCTTCGGCGTAGTGGCTTTCGCCTGCACCACCTGTAATGGCATGAGTGGCGCACTGGACCCGAAGATCCAAAAGGAAATTGTTGATCGGGACCTGTATTCCACCGCCGTGCTTTCGGGCAACCGGAACTTTGACGGCCGCATTCACCCCTACGCCAAGCAGGCGTTCCTGGCATCGCCGCCGCTTGTGGTGGCCTATGCGATTGCGGGCACCATCCGCTTCGACATCGAAAAAGACGCCCTGGGGCACGACAAGGATGGCAACCCCATTACCTTGAAGGACATCTGGCCGGATGATGCGGAAATTGACGCCATCGTGAAGTCCAGTGTGAAGCCGGAGCAGTTCCGCAGCACTTATATTCCGATGTTCGACATCACCCGGGATGCGCACGCCAACACCAACCCGAACTACGACTGGCGCCCCCAGAGCACCTACATTCGTCGCCCGCCGTACTGGGAAGGTGGCATGGTAGGCGAGAAAACCCTCAAGGGTATGCGCCCGCTGGCAGTGTTGCCGGACAACATCACCACCGACCACCTGTCGCCGTCCAATGCCATCCTGATGGACAGCGCAGCCGGCGAATACCTGCATAAAATGGGCGTGCCTGAGGAAGACTTCAACTCCTACGCCACCCATCGGGGCGATCACCTGACGGCTCAGCGCGCCACCTTTGCCAACCCGAAACTGTTCAATGAAATGGTCCGGGACGAGAATGGCAAGGTGAAGCAGGGCTCCCTGGCGAGGGTTGAGCCGGAAGGTAAGGTCACCCGCATGTGGGAAGCCATCGAAACCTACATGGAGCGGAAGCAGCCACTGATCATCATCGCTGGCGCCGACTATGGTCAGGGTTCCTCCCGTGACTGGGCGGCCAAGGGCGTGGCCCTGGCGGGTGTGGAAGCCATCGTGGCTGAAGGCTTTGAACGTATTCACCGTACCAATCTCGTCGGCATGGGCGTTATGCCCCTGCAGTTCGAGGAAGGCACCACGCGGCAAACCCTGGGTATTGATGGTACTGAAACCTATGACGTAGAGGGCACAGCTGCACCGCGTGCGCAACTCACTCTGGTTATCCATCGCAACAATGGCAGCACCGAGCGTGTGCCCGTGATCTGTCGTCTGGATACAGCGGAAGAGGTGTCTATTTATAGTGCCGGTGGTGTGCTTCAGCGCTTTGCCGAGGACTTCCTGCAATCGGAGGGCGCCGCATGACCCACGCGCCCCAGATCAAAGTCCCCGCCACCTACATGCGTGGCGGCACCAGCAAGGGCGTGTTTTTTCGGTTGAAGGATCTGCCGGAAGCGGCACAAGTCCCGGGCAAAGCCCGGGATAACCTCCTGCTGCGTGTGATCGGCAGCCCGGACCCTTACCAGAAACAGATCGACGGCATGGGCGGTGCTACCTCCAGCACCAGCAAGACCGTGATCCTGGCCGAGCCGACACAACCGGACCACGACGTGGACTACCTCTTCGGTCAGGTGTCCATCGACAAGCCGTTCGTCGACTGGAGCGGGAACTGCGGCAACCTGACCGCCGCCGTTGGCGCATTTGCCATCAATGGTGGTTTCGTCGCTCAAGAGCGCATTCCGGAAAACGGTATTGCCACGGTTCGCATCTGGCAGGCCAACATCCAGAAAACCATCGTTGCCCGCATTCCCATCACCAATGGTGAAGTGCAGGAAACCGGTGATTTCGAACTGGACGGCGTGACCTTCCCGGCTGCCGAAGTCCAGGTGGAATTCATGGACCCCGCCGATGGCGAAGGCGCCATGTTCCCCACCGGCAACCTGGTGGACGACCTGGACGTACCCGGTGTTGGCACCCTCAAGGCCACCATGATCAATGCCGGCATTCCCACCATCTTCCTGAATGCAGAAGACATTGGCTACAAGGGCACGGAACTGCAGGACGATATCAACAGCAATCCCGAGGCCCTGGCGATGTTTGAAACCATCCGCGCCCACGGTGCTGTCAAAATGGGACTGATTCAGTCCGTAGAAGAGGCCGCCAGCCGCCAGCACACGCCCAAGGTGGCGTTTGTGGCAAAGCCTTCTGACTATGTGTCTTCCAGTGGCAAAGCCATTGGGGCAGGGGATGTGGATGTGCTGGTGCGGGCCCTTTCCATGGGTAAGCTCCACCACGCGATGATGGGAACAGCCGCCGTTGCTATTGCTACCGCAGCTGCCGTACCGGGAACTCTGGTTAACCTGGCCGCTGGCGGCGGTGACAGAACCTCCGTGACCTTCGGCCACCCATCAGGCACCTTGCAGGTTGGTGCGGAAGCCAGCCTGGTCAACGGCCAGTGGACAGCCACCAAAGCCATCATGAGCCGCAGCGCGCGAGTGCTTATGGAAGGTTGGGTGAGGGTGCCCTTGATCTAATTGTGACGCTGGTTGCGACAGGTTTCACGATTCCAGAATTCAGCGCTTGTAAGCTCTTTGAATAAAAGAGATAAACGCTGAAATTTCAACGGAATGTGAAAAATGTCGCAACCATTCGGTCCGTCTGGCCTTCCTCTTATTGTTTGTTCAATCGCCTTGGCATTGGTTGGATGTGGTGACGGTGGATCCTCCTCATCATCGAATTCTTCGCAAGCTGGGCAAGACAACGCTGGTCCCGGAGTGACGGCGAAATCCCTGCCTGAACTGGATGGCTATATTGAGCACGACTATTCCTTACGAGGCACGAACGAGAACCCACGGGTTTATCGTCGTAATCTTGAATCTCACTCGCTGGCTTATGTGCAGGCAGGAGATAAGGTGGGTGGGCAGGTATTTGCCGGGGGTGTCTTTACCGACAATCTGTTCGCTCCAGCCGCCGTAACCGCAAGCTCAACCAGCGTGTCGATTCACAGCCGCGTTGATGGAACAAGTGTCAAACTGTCGAATATTGGTGGCGGGCAGGAACCTTGTTCCGTTAAGGGTTTCGTGAACAGCGACCTGTCGACAGGACTTGTCAATCTGGCGATGTCCGGCGGTAATCTGACATGCGATCTCTCGGTTGATTCCGACGACACGCATTACTGGTGGACATTGGGAGCCAATACGCTCGAGGTCTGGGAAGCGGATGGGGTGTCATCCTACACGGATGTATTCTTCAACGGCGACGGCGATATCGATTTTGTGGTCGCCAATAACTATGCCGAAAGGACGATCATCCTGTATGGAGAGTCAGGCGCTGAGCTGAAGCGGGTGGCGGGAAGCACCTGGGTGCCGAGAGTCTACCCCATGGCAGAACCCGGCCCCACACGGGATGAGACGTTTGTGGGTGTGCTCAGTGACGGCGAGTTTTTGATGACCTCAGTTGCGATGCTGTTGGACTCCGGTCTTGCAGGCGCACAACCTGTGCTGTCGGGACTTTCTGAGTCTGCCAGGTTGGCGTCACTCTCTTTGATCGAGGACGACAAATACACAATCATCGCGGACCGTGGCGTGTTGCACAAGGTCGATGAAATCAATCGATCTGCCTCTTTGTTTGCTGATTTCTCAGATAAGTTTGCGGATGGTTGGGCGCTCGACGATGTTGTCGTTATGGGCGACAAAGCCATCGCTTTATGGACGACTTTTCAGGGTGCTGATCGCTCAGACCCTCTCGGTGAAGTCTATACCGTCGATCTGAGTTCGGGTGAGGTCGATTTGCTTCTGGCGGTGGAATCTACGTTTGTTGCTTCTCGAACGGAATCACTGCTTTTCGTCAATTTCCTGGATTTCTCAGGTCGTAACAGAACCCTGATTGTAGGCCGGCCCGGTGGCCCGGTTGTGCCTAACGCGGAAACCTACTATGCAACGTCGATGAACCTGACTCGTGGCGGAGACCGAGCAAAAGTGCTGGCGATGAGCTCTTCCATCGAGAGGGATGTGCTCAGCCCCGCGGGATTGCTCAACCCCGACATATGGGCCGTCAATGAAACCACCGGGAACATAACAAGCAAGGTAATGACGCTGCCTTACAATTGTTACTCTCTGGACTCTCTTTATGCGATTAACAGTCACCTCAGCGTCGTGTCTTTCTGTGAGGATGGTTTCGCGATAGAAGAGCTGGAGCTAGAGAGAGGGACATTGAGTTTCGTCACCTCGGATCTGCGGGCAATAAACTGAAGGGTAATGGTTGGAAAGCTGAAAGCCTCACCAGCACGAGCCTGGAGGCCCACGTTCCGGCTCCGCAAAACACCTGTCGAGCTTGCGGAGCCGAAGCGCTCTACTTACGCCTTGCGACTACGGCGACGCAGTCCAAAGCCCAGGGCGCCAAGCCCCAGCAGGGCCAGGGTGCTGGGCTCCGGAACCGGGTTGGTCGGAGTAATCGGGCTACCGGCGTCGAAATCGTTGTTGTCAGTATCGCTCAGGAAGCTGAACATGCCTGAGAACAGGCTGCCATCGAAATCGATAGCCATGGTTGTAAACAGGTCGTCGTAAAATACACCATCGAGGGAAAGCTTGTCGGAGTATTCAACGTTCACGGTTGTGCTATCCGTCAGATCGCCGGAATTGGACAGTCGAAAAGGCTTGCCTAGGGCTGAATCTGGTGAGCGGGAGTCGCTACCAACAATGTCAAAGATCGTGTTTCCCGGACGCCCGTTCAATACGATGCTGGTGACGTCTTGAACGGAATTGAAGGTAAACGGGGAGCTGTAGGTGTCTCCATTGATAGACAAGCTCCAGCCACTACCGATGGCTTCGCCGTAGGAAGAGCTGCCGACCGTACCGTCAAATGCCACGGTTTCACAGGCCGCGCTGGCAAAGCAAGTAGTGACTTCCATGCCGTCCATCAGCGAGCCGTCGGTTGAATACCCGGTCAGCATTTCGGTGTTGTAGAGGTCGCCGTCAGAGTTGACGACGTTTACGATGGGGGCTGCGTAAGCGTTCCCAGCCATTGCAGCGGCCAATCCCAGGCCAATCACTATTTTGTGGTCAAATCCTTTCATACTTCATTCTCCTTGCGTTTTTACAGATATCCATATTCACCCCGCGTTTCCTGCGGAGTGGTCTCCGGACTCCGTTTTTAGCAAGAAAAAAGCCAGCTTGGATATTTTTCGGTTAAAACAGCCGGTTGCCATTTTCTGAATGCTCTGGTCACCGGAGAGGCATTGAAAAGTGTATAAAAAGTCAACGCTTAAGATCTGGATGGCTGTATCCCGGCCGGGCCGATGTACTAACCTGTTTGGCATGACTGTTTTTCATTCTTAGTCTCTCACTGAGATCCAAAACCAATAAGGGATTCGCAATGAGCTCCAACGCTGATCAGAACAATCGCCCCGACTATGACGACGTCCTGCAGGCAATCGCCGACTACGCTCTCGGCTATCGGATAAAAAGCAAAGAGGCTTGGAATACCGCGAGAAACTGCCTGATAGATACCCTCGGTTGTGGCCTTCTGGCCCTGCGTTTCCCTGAATGCACCAAGCACCTTGGGCCGCTGGTTGACGGCACCGTTGTACCCCATGGCGCCCGTGTTCCGGGCACGCCTTACAGACTCGATCCGGTAAAGGCGGCCTGGGATATTGGCTGTATCGTGCGCTGGCTGGACTACAACGATACCTGGCTGGCGGCGGAGTGGGGCCACCCCTCGGATAACCTGGGGGGCATACTGGCCGTGGCGGATCATCTGTCCCAGAAGCGGGTGGCGGAGGGCAAGGCGCCCCTGACCATGCGGGATGTCCTGGAGGCTATGATCATGGCCCATGAAATCCAGGGGGTGCTTGCACTCGAAAACTCGTTTAACCGGGTGGGGCTGGATCACGTTGTGCTCGTCAAGGTGGCCTCAACCGCTGTTGTCGCAAAACTGATGGGTGCCAGTCGTGATCAAATGCTGTCGGCCTTGTCCCATGCCTGGGTGGACGGCCAGGCGCTGCGAACCTACCGTCATGCGCCGAACGCTGGCTCCCGAAAATCCTGGGCGGCGGGAGATGCAACGTCCCGTGCCGTGCGGCTGGCCGATATCGCAATGCGGGGAGAGATGGGCATCCCGGGGGTGCTCACGGCACCCCAATGGGGCTTCTACGACATTCTGTTCAGCAAAACCAATAAAGATCAGAAACTGAAACCTGAGGACAAGCGTCAGTTTACTTTACCCCAGGCTTTTGGCGCCTACGTGATGGAAAACATTCTGTTCAAGATATCCTTCCCGGCCGAGTTCCATGCTCAAACAGCGGCGGAAGCAGCGGTCATACTTCATCCCGAGGTAAAAGACCGCCTGGATGACATCGAACGAATCGTTATCACCACCCACGAATCTGCCATCCGTATCATCTCGAAACAGGGCACATTGGCAAACGCGGCCGACCGGGATCACTGCCTTCAATACATGGCTGCTGTACCGTTGATTTTTGGGGGGCTGACAGCGGAGCATTATGAAGACAGCTTCCATGAGGCCAATCCGATGATCGACGAACTCCGAGACAAGATGGACGTGGTTGAGGATGAGCGATACACGCGTGAGTATCTGGAAGCAGATAAGCGCTCAATTGCCAATGCGATTCAGGTGTTCTTCGCCGACGGCACCAGCACGGATAAGGTGGCAGTTGAGTATCCCATTGGCCATCGCCGTCGCCGAAAGGAGGGGATTCCCCTGCTTGAGGATAAGTTCCGCCATAACCTGGCGACCCGGTTTCCTGGTCAGCGCTGCGAGAAGGTCTTTAACCTGTGTAAAGATCAAGCGCTATTGGAGTCGACCCCCGCACACGAATTTGTTGATCTGTTTGTTATCTGAACTGATTGGAGCGCCTGCTCTCCGGGCATAGCGAGGGGTTGTCGAAAAACTTTACATTGAGAAAATGTGCGGGCTTCTAACTGACTGAAAATGAACCAGTTGAAGCCGTGGCACGTCTTATGCAGCAGTTACTCCCTATCGAAGACGATTCTGTCAGCTTATATGGAGTACTGATATGAACACACTACAAACAGTCGGCGCCATTGGGGTTCTCCTTGGCGCCTGCAACTGGGCCAGCGCTGCGCCCATTCTCAGTATTAGTAGCCAGGGCGCTACAGCGGCCGCCTCCGCGGAACAGGACTTCCTGGACGCTGCGCATTCCGGTTATCTCACCGAAACGTTCGATGATAATTCTTTTTACACCGTTGGAAGCCAGGCTGGCACCATCACGTCCTCAGTGGGTGTTGGGTCCTTTACCAGTGCGGTGCCAGGTTCAGGCGGGTTGTGCGATAGCGGTCCCTATAACTGCAATGGCGGTCTTGCCGTATTGAACGCCGGCGCCAGTCCCTTTAGCGGGCGCTATTCCGTATCCGGGGATAACTGGTTGGACAGTATGGATGCACGCCAGATGGTTATTTCTCCAGCGACTGGTTTTAACGCCATGGGTTTCTATATGACAGACCCCAACGATGCTGGCGGACGCCTCTCGATTGGCGGGTTCGATTTCAGCTTCAACGACATATTTGGGTCCGCTCTGGGCAACGGCAGAGTTTTCTATGTCAGCCTCTATGACGCAGCGGGTTTGGGGGATGTCAGTATTTTTTCCAACAACCCCGATGATGGGTACGGCATCGACAACATAACAGTCGCCAATGTCACAGAGCCGGGTACGCTGGCTTTGTTCGCGCTGGGACTGCTAGGGATTGGACTTTCGCTTTCGCGGAAGTCAAAGCGCAACCGCTGAGGATCAATGGCGGTGTGTCAGTATATTTTACGCAACCCAAATAATGCCAACGTAAGTGATTGTTTAATAGCGAATAAATAATTGGCACGACAACTGCATTGGTTTGGGTGGTTGATGAGAATCATAAGATGTAGACAAGGAGCAGTAAAATGAAAATGACTTCAAAGCTGATTGCAGCGGCGATGCTGGTGGGAACGTTCTCGGTAGCTCAGGCCGCTCCAATGGACGTTTTCGACCTGAAAACAGACGGTGGCGCGGACGTGTTTACCGATACCCTCGGTGAAGGCGCGTTCTACGACAACGGAGCCTCTTTTGCAAAACTGAACGATGTTGATGGTAACCAGGATTCAGCCGGTGCCTTCCTGCTGTTTGAATTTGCAGGTTTTGCGAACATCAACAACTTCGGTATCTATAACCTGAACGACACCAACGAAACACTTCAGGTGTTTTCAGGGTCAGAAGGCTCTGGCGGTCGCCAGGTAGAATTTGACCTGGACGCCGGAACGGCTTCCACTCACTTCGGAACAGCCAACATTGGCTCTACGTTCGGCTTCTATCTGCAGCGCGGCAACACCACGTTCTATTCAGATGCCAGCCTGAACGGCGGCGTTGACATGACACGGATCTTTGACGTGACTGGCAGCCAGAACAGCAGCTTCTTTGGCAGCTCACTGATTGTGGCCTTCGAAGACCTGATTGATGGTGACTTCGATTACAACGATCTCATCGTTGGTATTTCAGACGTGCAAGCGGTGCCCGAGCCAGGAACGCTCGCTTTGTTTGGTCTTGGCCTGCTGGGCCTCGGTATGACTCGCCGTCGCAAGTCAGCCTGAGCTAAGTAAGCCATCGAACACCCTGCCTTGATCTCCGGGGCGGGGTGTTTTGCGTTTCTGGCGTCGCGTCGGGTGCCGTCCTTCTACTGTCCCTGATTGCAGTATCATTAAAATGCAGTAAACTCTGTTCATTGTTAGATCTGCAGCATGGGATGCGCAGGCGCGTTTAAAGTGAACAGCAAAAGGAGTTGGCGTGGCCCACGTCAGATTGTTCAAGCACTACATTCATGTTCCCTTCGTCATTCTGGGCCTTATTGACTTAATTGTCCTGGCAGTTAGTTTCTGTATCGCCGCTTTTTTCCGCCATTTCGGCGATTCTTCTTTTTTCTTTGAAAGTATTCAGTTCCTACTACCTTCAGCGTTAGCCTTCGGTCTTGCAAATCTTTTGGTTATGGTTGCTCTTGGCGTTCATCAGTCACGCCTCGAAGAGGGTATGTCCGGGATGATGCTTCGCACCATTTTTTCACTCATCATTGGTGTGCCGGCATCAGCGTCTATTTATCTCTTGGCCGATCAATGGTTGTGGTATCTAGGCTTTACCGACTTGCTCACTTCAGCCTCTGTCCTTGGTTTCTTTTTTCTAGGGATTTATCGGTCAATATTCTTTGCATTTACCGGCAAGGACTCTTTCAAGCGCAAAGTGCTGGTTCTTGGGTCCGGGTTTCGTGCAAGGCAGTTGCTTGAAGACCTGACTACACCTTTCAATCGCAAAGGTTTCACGCTGTCGGGTTTCGTACCACTACCGGATGAGTCGTCGGAGATTGAAGAAAAGCACCTCATCAGGCTTCCCAATACACTTCACGACTATATACGGAAACACCCGGTCAGAGAGATAGTTGTGGCAGCGGATGACCGCCGCAAAGGATTGCCGATGGAGGATTTGCTTGAGTGCAAAATGGAAGGCGTAAAGATAGTTGACGCGGCGTCTTTCTATGAGCGGGAGTCACGTAAAGTTGCCTTGGAGATGGTTACCCATGGTTGGCTGGTGTTCTCTGACGGGTTTTCAGTCTCATCTGTATTTGGATTTGGAAAACGGTCTCTCGATATACTTGCCGCGACGATCTTGTTGTTGGCCGGTCTGCCTTTGATGGCGCTTACTGCTATTGCGATAAAAATTGAAGATGGGTTGGCAGCCCCGGTATTTTATAGTCAAGAACGTGTCGGTCTTAACGGCAGAGTTTTCAGGGTTCACAAATTTCGCTCCATGACCACGGATGCCGAAAAGAATGGGGCAGTATGGGCGAGTAAAAATGACACCCGAGTTACGCGGGTTGGCGACTTTATCCGAAAAGTGCGTATCGACGAATTACCTCAAATATTCAACGTGATCAACGGAACCATGGCATTTGTAGGGCCTCGTCCGGAGAGGCCCATATTTGTCGAGAAATTGTCCGAGAGGATACCGTTCTATAGTGAGCGTCACCGGGTCAAGCCTGGTCTGACAGGCTGGGCCCAGCTTTGTTTCGCTTATGCTGACAACGAAGAGGACACCAGGGAGAAGCTTCGTTACGATCTTTATTACATCAAAAACCAAAGCCTTTTGCTGGATTTGTTGATTATAATTCAGACAGTGGAGGTGGTATTGTTCAAAAAAGGATCAAGATAATTCCAGCCAGTTACGTCGACTGATAAACGGAATACAGCATGGATATCTCAAGAGGAATAAAAATGTCACGGATCACTACTTTGCCAGGACTTGCTCTGTGCATCTCGCTGATGGTTATCGCTTCCGGTTGTGCAGGCCCCACTGCTTCATCCCCCGAAAAAATACAGCAGGCTCTATCCGCTGGGCCGTCAGGTAGTGTGAATAGCTATGTCCTGGGCGCCACTGACGTCGTCCGGGTGTCGGTATGGCGAAACGAGGATCTTAGTGTTTCGGTCCCCATTCGTCCTGATGGCAAAATCTCGGTGCCACTGATCGGTGATGTTCAGGCAAGTGGCAAAGAGCCGGAAGAGTTGGCAGACGACATCCGGGTTGAGCTTACCGAATATATCAGGGAACCCCAGGTAAGCGTGGTGGTGACCTCAATGGGAAGCCATGAGTTCACTGATCGTGTTCGGGTGACGGGAGCTGTGCGTCAGCAGGTCTCGCAGCCACACCGGGATGGAATGACGGTATTGGATATGTTCCTGAGTGCTGGCGGCGGAAACGAGTTTGCCGCACTAAACCGGTCAATGCTTTACCGGAAAATGAACGGTGAAGTGGTAGCGATCCCTGTAAAGCTTGACGACATTCTTAACCGCGGGAAAATAGAGACAAACTACGCCATGCGCCCGGGGGATATTCTGAGCGTCCCCGAGCGAAATTTCTGATCACGTAAACCCTGTAACAGTCAGACTGTTGGATTGAGCTATGGCACTTCCATTATCCCAGTTACCAGTTGAAATGCTGCGAGAAGTCCGGTCAAAGAAGTGGCTGGCATTTCTGGTGTTTGTACTGGTTAGTTTTGCGGTGCTTGCCGCCGGCTTTCTCTGGCCGTACAAGTATCAATCCGAAGTAGTGATATTCGTTGATGACAGCAATATCATCCGCCCGTTGATGGAAGGCAGTGCCGTTACCACTGAGATTAATGACAGAGCTTCTGCGGCGCGGGAAATGCTCCTTGGCCGCAGTATCATGGAAACGCTCGCGAAGGATAGTGACGTGTACGATAATGTCGATTTGCCGCCTGAGCGCCTGGAAAGTCGAATATCTGGCATTAGGGGAGGGCTAAGCGTACGCACACGTGGTGACAATTTTTTCAGTATCGGTTTCACCTCGTCATCCCCTATGGAAGCGTTCAAGGTGGCTCAGCGGCTTGGGCAACTGTTCATCGAACAGAGCAGAGATCGAAAGCGTGCCGAGAGCCGCAGCGCCTATGAGTTTATCGACCGCCAGGTCAAAGCCTATGAACAGCAACTTGCAGAGGCGGAGCGCCGGCTCAAGGAGTTCCTTTCAACGAACAAGGATGGGACCGAAGAAGACGCCAACAGAAGGATGGCCAATCTCCGCAGCCAGCTTGAGCTGGCCGAGTTGGAGCGCGCTGAGCTCACTACCCGGCTGGAATCGCTGCGAAACCAGCTGTCCCAGGTGCGTCCGACCATCTACCAAGGGCGATCTCAGGACGAATTTCAGGAAAGAATCTCATCGTTGCAGTCTCGGCTCGATAGCCTCCGTCTCCAGTACCACGACTCCTACCCCGATATCATTATCCTGCGGGAGCAGTTGGCAGAGCTGAAGAAGCAGCGCAATGCAGCGCTGGCGGATCGGGAAAATAACGGTGAAAGGTCGCTGGAAGGCAATGAGATTGTTAACCCCTTGCATCAGGAACTTAGTGCAAAACTCTCAACCACCCGTGCTGATATGGAAACGGTTGAGACTCGAATCCTCTCTCTGAAAAGGCTCATGGCCGAGCAGGAGGAGCGGATGGAGCGAATACAGGAAAACAAGACAGAGTACTCGCAGCTCACAAGGGATATGGAGGTCAACAAGGGCATATACGATGATCTTCTGAAGCGCCGTGAGAGGGCGCGTGTGTCAATGTCCCTGGACATTGAAGGGCAGGGCATGAATTACAAGATCAATGAAACCGCCCAGTACCCCACGTCGCCGGTTGGCCCGAAGTTTCCGATGTTTGCAATGGCAGGGCTGGTGTTAGGGCTTGTCGCACCGTTTGGCGCCATAGCCGGACTGCTACAAATTGATCCCAGGATTCGCGCCCGTGCGCAACTTGAGGAAGACATTGGCCTGCCGGTGCTTGCTGAAATTCCTGATGTGCGCACGCCCTATGAAAAAAGAAAAGACAGACGTCTCACGATTGCCATAGGGTTTCTCTCTGTTATTGCGATAGCTTTTTACGTTGCTATTGTTGTGGCGTCTGAATTGGGAGCAGTTTGATGTCGGAATCAAGGAATCGAGATGACGATGCGGTAGAACAGAAGCAACGTGCCGGTGGTGAAAGCGGCGACGGGCAGTCCAGGGAAGCCGGTTCCGAGCAATCGTGGTTCACTCAGCGTGACATAGCGAAAGAGGCGGAGAAGGGCGGGTTGCCATACTCTGAGTGGGAAGACTCCAGAATGTTGGTGCCCAGTTCGCTGGAGTTGGGTGCGGGTGCGGTTGACAAATATGTCATCAGCAAACAGATCGTAAAGATGCAGGAGCCACGTCGGCTTACGCCTGATGATCTTGACGAGCGCAGGATAATCTATCCTGAGTCGAAGAACCGCAACCTGGTAAACCGATTCAGGGCATTACGTACCAAATTGCTTGAGAACTCTGGCGGCAACAATTTTACTTTGGTTGTAACGGGTGCTTCAGCGGAGGCAGGCGCCTCATTTGTGGCTCTGAACCTGGCGGCCGCGTTTGCGTTTGACCAGTCGAAAACCGCGTTAATCATCGACTGCAATCTTCGCGAACCAACGCTTCATTCCACCCTTGATATCATGCCTGAAACGGGACTGACGGATTTTCTCGATGATTCCGACTACGACATCAGCCGGATTCTATACCCCACCGGCATTCCTCGGCTCAGGCTTATTCCCGCCGGTAGTCGCAGGGAAACACCGGCTGAGTTTTTCACATCATTCAGGATGAAGCAGTTTCTGCAGGCCATACGGCGTAGATATCCGGATCGCTTTATCGTGTTGGATACCGCTTCCGTGGCGGATTCACCAGACGCCCGGATTCTATCCGAGCTTTGCGACTACACGATGCTCGTCGTGCCCCATGGCAAGGTAACAGCAGGCACGGTTGAGAATGTCGCCACTGCGTTCAAACCGGAGAAGTTTGTTGGAGCGGTGATCAATGGTTAGAACGATCCGCTCAGCGATACGCTGGAAGCGAGAAGCCTTTATACTCTTCGTTGCTGCCGCAACCGCGGTGTCCTCGGTGGCAACCGCTGAGCCTTTAAAGATGTCAGCAGGCATCGACAATCGGCACAGCGATAATGCCCGAGAGGCGCCATCCAACGAGGAAAGTGACACTGAAACGCGTTTGAGAGTGAGCGTGTCCCATCAGAGTGATCCCGGTCGCTGCACATCGAACCTCGGAGCGACGTTGGGTTACGGTTACTGGCACAGTGATACCTTTGATCCGGAAACCTACACTAATGCCGATTTTTCCGGGGAGTGCGAGCTTGCTCACCAGCTCAACTGGGCTGTTTCCGATAATGTGAGGGATGTTAGCCAGGATAGCAGAGGGCCGTCCACGCCTGACAACACCACTCGAAAAAATGTTTTCAGAACCGGCCCCAACTACACTATTAAACTGAGTCCTCGCGACAGTATTCAGTTGTCCGCCGAGTACGAAAATACGCAATTCGAAGAGGCCGAAGAAACCGACAGTGATCGGCTCATCGGCATAATTGCATGGAACAGGCTGTTCAGTCCGACGTTTTCCGGTGGGGTCAGCGCCAGCACAGATCGGGCGGAACTGGATACCGATGAGGAGATCGATAAGGATACCCTCAGCCTTGTTTTCAACAAGCGCTGGCCAGCGATGCGAGTGTCCGGTTCTGTTGGCAACAGCCGAATTGAAAGCAGGTTTCGCGGCGTGAGCCAGGAATCAGATGGGGTCGTCGGTGACCTGATGCTCGAGCGAGAGCTCAATCCTTCGTCCGAAATCTATCTTCAAGCCAGTAGGCAGTTAACCGACCAGACCTCTGACTTTGACATCCAGTTCGATGATTTCGAATTCAATCTTCGAGAGACGACAACGGTTGAAGTAACAGCGCTGGAAGCCGGACTGGGTAAGCGGTTCAGTGATGCGAGTTCGGTCAATATCGGGCTTACTGCCAGCCGGTCTGACTACCTGCAGACGACCGACAAGGAAGAAAGGGCCGGGCTATCTTTGCGTTACTCCCGCCCGCTTGGATCCAGGCTTGATTTCAACGTCGGCGCGTCAATGACGCATTACCGCTACGAGGATGAGGGCGAGGATGACGAACTGTTCAATTCCAATGTGGGGTTAACCTACAAGGCAAGCAGAGATCTCAGCGTGTCTGGCCAGATTGGTCATAAGCAACGGACCAGTGATTTAGTCTCCAGAGAATACACGGAGAACTGGATAGCGCTGGGGCTCACCTATGCGATCTTTTAAACCTGGCCACGGAATATCAAGAGGAGGCGGCACCGTCGCTATGACTCATGAACACCATCAGTAACGCACTTACGATCGATGTAGAAGATTATTTCCAGGTAGCCGCGCTCGCCGAAGCCGTCGACCGGAAAGACTGGCACGATATGGAATATCGGGTTGAGGCCAATACCGACCGTCTTCTTTCCGTATTGGATGATCACAACACGAAAGCCACCTTTTTTACCCTTGGCTGGGTTGCGGAAAAATCGCCCGCGCTGGTCCGTCGTATACACGATGCCGGCCACGAGGTGGCGAGCCACGGTTACAGCCATCAGCTTATCTACAAACAGACGCCAGAGGTGTTCCGCGAGGAAACCCGGAGATCCAGAGCTATCCTCGAAGACATTATTGGTGAACCGGTTACCGGGTATCGCGCTGCAAGTTATTCCATCACGGCCCAGTCACGCTGGGCACTGGATATTTTGTGTGAAGAGGGGTTCACGTGGGATTCCTCTATTTTCCCCGTTCACCATGACCGGTATGGAATGCCAGGTACACCCAGATGGCCGCATCGCCTGAAAACCGACAACGGTTCGGAGATCGCCGAATTCCCGCTGAGCACCTTGAAGTTGCCGGGCTACACCCTTCCAATCGCCGGAGGTGGCTACTTCCGTCTGTTCCCCTATTGGTTCAGCCAATGGGGGCTTGGCTCGATCAACCGTATGGGCAAGCCCTTCGTCTTCTACCTCCATCCTTGGGAAATCGACCCTGGCCAACCGCGGCTCGACGTAAAGTGGTTCTCTCGTTTCAGGCACTACAATAACCTGGAAGTGTGTGAACAGCGGCTGGTTAACCTGCTGAAAAGGTTCCGATTCACCACGATGAGTGACGTTCTCGTCGAGCAGGGTGTGCTGGGCCGGGATGCCAGCCCCCGGCAGACTGAGATGGGCACTGCCCGTTTGCTTGAGGGTTGAACGAAATGACCTTCTTCACGGATGAGACATCATGCTAACCCTGGTTTTCTGGCTTTCGCTGGCGCTGCTTTTCTATATCTATCTGGGCTATCCGTTACTGGCGTCGGTACTGGCCCAGATACAAGGCTTGCCTATCTCCACAGACGATTCGTATCAGCCCACAGTGACCATTGTTATCGCGGCTTATAACGAAGCAGACAGCATTGAGGCAACACTGAACAACAAGCTGGAACTTGCCTATCCGGACGAAAAAATTGAAATACTGGTAGTGTCTGACGAATCAGACGATGGCACAGACAGCATTGTCGAACGGGTTGCTCAGTCATCCAGTCGCAGCATAAAACTCTTTCGTCAGGTTCCCCGGCAAGGCAAAACCGCCGGCTTGAACACGTTGGTTGCGAACGCTACAGGTGACATTATCCTGTTCTCGGATGCGAACTCCCAGTGGGACCAAAACGCAGTGAATCATCTGGTGAGCAACTTCGCTGATGACGGTGTTGGCTATGTGACCGGAAAAATGGTTTACGTGGCCGCTGATGGTTCACTGGTGGGCGATGGCTGCAGCACCTACATGAAATATGAGAATTGGCTGCGGGTAAAGGAGTCTGCCATTGGCTCCGTCGTAGGTGTTGATGGTGGTATTGATGGCATTCGGAAGTCGCTCTATCAGTCCCTGCGAGCAGACCAACTCCCGGACTTCGTGCAACCGCTGAAGGTCGTTGAACAAGGGTATCGGGTTATCTACGAGCCCAGGGCACTGTTGAAGGAAGATGCCAACGAGGAGAGCGTCAGCGAGTTCAGTATGCGTGTCAGAGTGAGTCTGCGAGCGTTGTGGGCCCTGAAGGACATGGCACATCTGATGAACCCCTTTAACTACGGACTGTTTGCGCTGCAAATGGTATCTCACAAACTGCTTCGCTATCTGGCGTTTGTTCCTCTGATAACGTTCACGGTGGCTGCCTTGCTGCTGGCCCCCCGGGGAGGCTTCTACGCATTGTGTTTCTTCGGCCTGGTGCTGCTCTACGCCTTTGGCTGGTTCGGACGTAAGGGCGAGGAGCGCGGCCGCAGTAGCTCCTTTGTTTATGCCGTTCCCTATTACTTCCTCTTGCTGAACATCGCATCGCTAAAAGCCACAATGGCGTTTCTGAAGGGAGAAAAGAAAGTAGTCTGGAACCCAAGGAAAGGTTGATACCGATAACATGAGAGTTCTTCACCTGATTGACAGTGGCGGTCTCTACGGGGCTGAGAAGATGTTGTTGACGCTGGTTTCCGAGCAAATGGCCGCAGGTTTGTTACCTACCGTTCTCAGTGCCGGTGAGACTGGTATTCAGAACAAGCCCATTGAAGTAGAAGCTAGGCGTCTTGGTATACCGGTAATTCCCTGGCGAATGAACCCGGGATTCAATCTAAAGGCTGCCCGCGACATACTCCGTTGGGCACAATCCGAAAACTACCAGATCCTCCATTCACACGGTTATAAGTTCAACGTGCTCATGGGCCTTTGGCCCGAATCGATCCGGAAAATACCTTTGATCGCTACACTGCACGGTTACGTAAGGGCGAAGCGATTCACAAAGGCCTGGGTATACGAAACGATAGATCGCCTGATCCTGGCGCGGTTGCGGCGTGTTGTGCTGGTCTCCGAAGCAATGAAACGTCAGGTTCCGGAGAAAATTGCCCGTTCTTCGAAGACTGTAGTGATCCCCAACGGGATGAGCATAGGTTCAATACGTGAGTCTGCGTCGAGTGAGCCCGCTGAGGCTGTGTTCGGATTCCTGAGCCGTTTTGATTCGATAGTATTGGGAGTAGGGCGCTTGTCCGCAGAAAAGGGGTTTGTCCGCCTGCTGGATGCATTTGCCGTGCTCAGGCAGAGCCATGAATTATTGGGCCTTATTATTATTGGCGAAGGTAAACAGCGGGCTGCGTTGGAAAGGCAGGTGTCCGATCTCGGCCTGGAGGATTTCGTTCAGCTACCGGGGTATGTCGACGAGGTTCCAGCGGTAATGAAAAGGAGCGATGTGCTCTGCATGCCGTCACTGACGGAAGGCCTCCCGATTACGCTGCTGGAGGCAATGGCCGTGGGAATCCCGATCGTCGCGTGCGACGTTGGTGAAATCGACAAGGTACTGGGCCATGGTGCGGGCGGACGAATAGTCCGCTATGAAGGGGCATCCCAGCTTGCAGGCGAATTGGCAGCCGTACTTGACCACAAAGACAGCGTCGACGAACAGGTCGAGTGGGCCCGGAACAGGGTGGAAACTGACTACTCGGCAAATGCGATGATGGAAAGCTATCTCGCTGTTTACAGACAGGTCACCCAATGAAGCTTAGTATTATCATGGATCGATACGATAATCCTTACGCCGGCACCGAAAGCCAGGTACTGAAGCTTGTCAATGGACTAATGGAGCAGGGATGGGACATACAGTTCGCTGTGCTTCGCGGAACGGATTACACCCGAAGCGGGATGTTTCCGGTGCCGGTACATGATCTCGGCGTGGGTAGTATTTCCAGCCCCGGCAGTTGGTTCAAAATGTACAGGTATGCCCGGTTATTGCGCAAGCAGGGGTTCTCCGTGGTCCATGCTTTTTTCAACGACACTTCCGTGATCGCTCCCCCCATGATGCGCCTTGCCGGCCTTAAAACACTCATCTCCAGAAGAGACATGGGCTTCTGGTACAGCGGGACCTATCTCAAGGCGCTACGCCTGACGGGTCGCTGCGTGCACGCGGCCGTATGTAACAGCAAAGCGGTAGCTGAAATCACGTCCCGATTTGAGAAGATGCCACTCGGAAAGATCCATGTGATCTACAATGGATACCCCGACATTTCGTCTGGCGAGCAGGTAACAGCCTCCGGGGAAAGTCGTTTTGAGGCCGAGGTTGTCGTGGGTATCGTTGCGAATCTTCGCCCGATTAAGCGTATTGAAGACCTGATTGAAGCGATTGGCCTACTGGCCAGGGAAGGCTTGCATCTCAAACTGAACGTAATCGGCGGCGGTGATCCCAGTGCCTATATGGAACAGGTAACGCGACTCGGGCTTGAAGGGCGCGTCCATCTGTTGGGGAGTCAGCCCGAACCTGAACGCCACATCCGTGACTTTGATATAGCCGTACTTTGTTCGGAAACAGAAGGCTTTTCCAATGCCATCATTGAGTACATGCGATGTGGAAAGCCGGTGGTCTGCACGCGTACCGGCGGCAACCCGGAAATTGTTGAAGAGGGCCTTAACGGCTACCTCGTGCCCGTTGGTGATGTTGAGGCTCTGGCAGACCGAATACGGAAACTGGCGGAAAATCCGAAGCTGCGCGAAAAAATGGGGAAAGCCGCTCAATCACAATTGGCTGACAAGTACTCCATGAAAGCGATGGTAGCCAAACACGTTGAACTTTACCGCCAAATTGAACCAGGGATGGTCGAGATATGATGCGAACACTCTCCAAACATATTTTTTACCCGCTATGGGACTTGAAAGACCGTAGCGGGCGACTTCGGGAATGGAAAACTCTCGAAGAGCAACAGTGGTGGCCACGCCAGAAGCTGCTGGACCTTCAGTTCAAGCGACTTCAGGACATGTTAATTTACGCTTCGAACCACAGCCCTCATTATAGAAAGCTGTTTGCCGAGCAAGGTATTGAGCCGGGCGCCATCAACTCGAAAGCGGCTTTCGAGGCGGTTCCGGTAACCACCAAACAGGATATCCGCAACAACCTGGACCAGTTTGTAAGCGACGAGTTCAGCAAGACCGATCTGGTAATGGCCAAAACTGGTGGGTCCACCGGTGTTTCACTGAATCTGTACTTCGACGAAGCCTGCCAGGAACGCCGTAATGGTGCCCAGTTGATGGCTGATCGATGGGCGGGCTGGGACCTTGGAATGAAGAAGGCCTCGGTTTGGGGTAACCCTCCCGTTGCGGAAACGTTGAAACAGAAACTGCGTCTTCACCTCCTTGACCGCACAATCTATCTCGACACCATGGACCTGAATGACAAATCCATGGGAGAGTTTGTGGAACGATGGCGCAGAGAGCAACCAGGCGCCGTATTTGGGCACGCTCATTCAATCTTCATCTTTGCGAACTACCTGGTATCCAATCGCATTGAGGATTTGAAGCCGGACGGGATTGTTGCCACATCCATGATGCTACTCGACCATGAACGGAGAGTGATTGAACAAGCCTTTGGCTGCCCGGTGACGAATCGCTATGGTTGCGAGGAAGTTGGACTGATTGCCTGCGAGTGCGAACAGCACCAGGGTATGCACCTCAATCTACCGCATGTGTATGTGGAATTTCTGGATGCCAATAATCGCCCGGTGAAGCCTGGCGAACCCGGTAAGATCGTTGTAACGGACCTGAATAACCGCGGCATGCCACTCATTCGTTACCGGGTTGAGGATGTAGGCGTGTATACCGAGAAAACCTGTAGCTGTGGACGGGGGATGTCTATTCTTGAGCGCCTTGAGGGGAGGGTAGCGGATTTTCTCAAATTGCCTGCAGGCGGGCAGGTAGCCGGCATATCGCTGGTGGAACGTACCTTGACCAAAGTGCCGGGCATCGAGCAGATGCAGCTCGTTCAGGATGCGCTGGACCACGTGATTATCAATCGCGTCAAAGGTCAGGATTTCAACGAACATACGGACACGGGACTTATAAGCGCCATGCGGGAAGTGTTTGACGACAGCGTAGAACTCGAGATCAAAGATGTCTCAAATATCCCTCAGGAAGCGTCTGGTAAGTACCGGTTCTCAATATGCAAGGTATAAGAATGAATGATCAGCCTCTGGTAAGCGTTGTTATAGCGACATACAACATGGGCCAGTACCTTCCAGAGGCTATTGACTCCGTACTAGCTCAAAGGTGGGAAAACCTGGAAGTGATAGTAGTAGACGACGGCTCAACGGACGATACGCCAGAACAAATGAAGCGGTTTGAGGGCAATGGCCGAGTGAGGTACCTACCTACGGAAAATCGCGGCCAGCCCAAAGCAAAGAATCGTGGCCTCAAGGAGGCAAACGGCGATTTCATTGCATTCTGCGATGCCGATGACATCTGGCACCCAGAGAAATTGAGCGTACAGATGCCATTGTTTGAGGTTCAAAATACCGGGGTGGTCTACAGCGAGGTTTCGTACATAGACCAAAACGGCAAGACAATTGATAAACCTCAGCCTTATGAGCGATATAGTGGCGAGGTAACCAATCACCTGATTATAAAAAATTTCGTTCCGTTTGGCACAGCGGTTATACGCAGGGAGTGTCTGGAGAAAAATGGGTATTTCGACGAAGATCTGCCAATGGGAATCGATTGGGACCTTTGGCTAAGATACTCCATGGACTGGAGGTTTCAGTATACGGAGGAAAAAACCTATATCTATCGTATATGGCCAGGACAGATGTCTAAAAACTATCGTGGTCGTTACGATAATGCTTTTCGAATCCTAAAAAAGTTCATAACCAACAATCCTACTGCAGTACCGATCAAGCTGCAGGCTCGTGCCTGGTCGGATATGTATGTAAGTCGTGGCATGTCTGTGGCACATGGCGAAAAGACGTTTTCAGAGCCTTTCAAGGATATCCTGATGGGCTTACGCCATGACTTTTTCTATATGTTCGCATGGAAAGCCCTGGCGAAGTTGTTGCTAAGACGGATCTAATTATGTACTTAGTCGGGAAGGGGTTATGGGCCTAAATCAACTGATCTATCGCGTTTGTAGGCCGTTGGGCGGCCTGGCGGTAGCTAGATATCTTACACGGTGGCACCCGAGAGTTCTCATGTACCATAGAATAGGTGCATCCGAGAACAGAACCGGTATGACCGTTGATATCTTTCGCCAGCAAATGAAAATGATAAAACAGTCATTCAATGTGATAACTTTGGATGAGCTCGTTAATGCAAATGACAATGCTTGCTTGCCAACAAATGCTGTCGTAGTAACCTTTGATGATGGCTACCATGACTTCGCTGACTATGCTTTCCCGGTACTTAAAGAACTAGATATACCAGCCACTCTCTTCGTGACAACAGGGTTTGTAGAGGGAGATCTCTGGCTTTGGCCAGACCAGATACGTTATGCACTCGATAATACAAGAATAAGGGAATTCTATTTACCTAATATCCCCAAGGTATTGAATATTGCTGTGGAGCCTGAACAATGCTGGCACCAGATAGCAGATCACTGCATGGTGATATCGAACATAGAGAAGCTTGAACTGATAGATAATCTTTTCCGGCTTCTGGACGTTGAAAAGCCGAATAAAGCTCCAACTGTCTATCGGCCATTAACCTGGGAGCAAATTAGGGAGATGGTCGCAGGAGGGTTGGATATCGGGAGCCATTCACACAGTCATCCAATTTTAACACAGCTGGAGGGTTCTGAGTTACAGAGGGAGTTATTCTATTCACGTAGTTTGATAGAAAAGCGATTGGCTTGTAACGTTCGAGCATTTTGCTACCCCAATGGGCAACAAGTTGATTTCAATGAGAGGATAAAGTCCGAGGTTCGTGATGCAGGCTATGAGTATGCAGTTGCCGCATTTCCAGGTGCGGATACTTTGGGCGACCGATGGGCCATCAATCGCTATCCCGTAAGCTCCTCGACCAGTTCACTCGAGAAGACCCTATTTGGCTTAACGTACTTAAATTCCAACCGATAGGAAACTAAAATCGCTTTTTGGGAACTGTTGAGCGATCTAACACTGTATACATTGAGTCCACTAGTAGATTTTTACGAAAAGTTAAAAAATAAAAGACCGAAAGTACAGATTTATAAGAACCATTTAACTAGATTTCGATAACAGGATATTACGGGCAATGCGGAGACTGCGGTATTTACTTAGTAGGTTTTTTTTTATTGCAATGGGGTTGTCCGTAACGAAATGGCGAAAAGAAGTAGAGGCGTTATGGGCGCTTCCCGAAACTGAAAGGTTGAAAAAAGTTGAAAATCAGCTCAAGGTTAACCGTCCACTGAACGCTTGTGGTGACGAGGTTACGAGCTTGACGCAGCTCTATGAATCCCCCCCTCTTTCAAAGAAAGCTCTGAGAGAACAACGTGACAGTAAAGGCCGGTCCACCAGGCATTGGTCATTTAACCGCCATACTGCCGGGACGACAGGAGAGCCCACCCATATTACGGTTAACCGAATAGAACTTGGCCGGATGCTCGGCATTCGGGATTATTGTTTCCGGCATTATGGTGTGAAACTTGGAGAGAGAGAGGCGAGGCTATGGGGGAGACCTGAATCTGGTTTAACGTCACGGCTCAAAAGTGCCGTGATGAACAGGCGGATTTTTCATCCCGTGGGTTCTCATGCAAGGGAAGAAATTGTCAGCATGATGGAGTGGCAACCAGATTATATATATGGCTATTCGTCACTATTGCTTGAAGCCGCTAAGACTCTGGCTGATACGAATTTTGACTTTTTGCCTCCTAAATGTGTGGTTTGTACCGCGGAGACGATTCTCCCCGCTCAAAAATCTTATATCTCCCGAGCCTTTAAGGCGCCTGTTGCCGAAGAATATGGTTCTACTGAATTTGATGTGATCGCATTCGAGTGCGCAGACGGTCATAGGCATTTAGTCAATCCTTGGCTAATTTTAGATGAGCACGAGGGGTTAGTTTCCGATGTATCTAGAGCCACTCAACATATAATTCGATACCAATTAGGCGATTCCTTTTCCATTGACAAAGTTTCTTGTCGAAAAATAGGTAGCATTGATTTCATAGAACAATTGCACGGTAGGACGTCAGACAGGTTTTTTTATATTACGGAACGCGAAAAAATTCATGCTACCGTATTCTCTAAGATAATTGATGGGTATACAAAAAAATCAAATGAGGCTTTTATATTTTCTCTTGTGCAGTCCAAGTATTCTGAGCTTGATGTGTTTATTAGTGGTGTTCGGGAGAGTGATGTGAGCGATCTAGAAGTTTATATTGAGAGAGAGATTAATCGTATCGAAGGTGTTAGAGTTGACATTAACGTATCATTATTCTCTGAATTGAAAGCGAATAAAAAGAGAAATTATTTTACACAAAATATTATTGTTTGAATCTGTGAAATTATATGTCAGACAAACGTAAGTGCACTTTAATTCCGATATCTTAAGGGGTCACTAGTAAGTTGTTATCGAAATTCAGATGGTTAACGAAAAGTGCATAGAGAATAGATGAAGGCTGTTGTTCTTAAGATAGTAGAGTTGGTAGAGTGCTAATCACAGGAAAATTAGTTTTCATAACCTGTTGGATAAACTAGTCGAAAATGGATAGTGAGTAATGAGTGAGTCGCAATCAAAGGTTTGGATATGCTGGGAAAATCATAGACGATCTCGAGAGCTCGCAAAAGGTCTAGATGCAGAATTTTGCTTATTTTCACTAAATGCATCTAGGTTTATTCGTTATCCATATTTAATATTTAGAACTGTTTTTTTTGTTCTTAATAAGAATCCCGATATTGTTTTTTGCCAGAACCCTTCTATTGTTCTCACGTTTTTCTTATCACTTATGAGAAAAATAATGAGATTTAGGCTGGTAGTGGATCGACATTCGAACTTTAAAATGGAATATTCTCGCTCGAATAACATAAAATGGCAAATATTTCATTGGCTTAGCCGATATACTGTCAAGGCCTCGGACCTAACTATTGTGACAAATGGATTTTTGAAAGAATTAGTTGAGAGGTTAGGTGGTGAGGCTTTTATCCTAGAAGATAAAGTGCCAGATATGTTTTTAGCTAGTACGCAGAACCCTCCTTACTTTATGGACTATGACACGCCTTATTTTCATGTGATGGTTGTTTCAACTTTCAGCTCAGATGAACCGATTTCTCAAATAATTGAAGCCTCTCGAGAATTGCCGAGCGACTTTAGAGTTTATCTAACAGGAAACTATCGAAAAAAATTTAGTGTATTGGACGTGGAAAAACTCAAAGAGAGTGGAATAATATTAACGGGTTTTATCAGTGAAGAAGAATACCAAGCGTTAATGCACTACTCAGATGTGATCGTTATACTCACACTAAAAAACGATATATTAAATTGTGGCTCTTATGAAGCTGTTGCTCTAGAGAGGCCTATGATTCTGTCTGATACGAAGATAATCAGAAATTATTTCAGAAGTGGTTGTTTATATACCAGGCCTACAAAAGATGATATTTATAAAAATATTCTCTTATCAAAAGAAGTCAACAATGAACTAAAATCTGATTTGGTTGAATACAAGCCATATTTAGTGGAGTCATGGTCCAAGAAATTTGATCGCTTGAAATATAAAATAGGCTGCTTGGATTAATTTCGGAATGCCTCTTCTAGAGATATCGATGTTATTCCTCCAATAACGATATGGCTAATTAGAGTTTAGAAATATTTTTTATGTATATGGTTTTCATTCATAAAGACAAAAGCGCTTTTGTCTTTTAAACGTTTGTAGGTTGAAATTTCGCCGCTATGGAATGGAGTCTGCTACTGACCTGCAAGAAGGAGGGGGGCAAGGCTTTTCCTATGCCCCCATTTTGAGCTATCGAGTTATGATAGCTATAATCTAAGCTCTATCCGCGCAGGGCATTTCGGACAAAGGGTGACACCGTTTTGGTTTGCAGCACCTGATTGATCTACTACATATAGATAGTAGCTCTGCCCATCATCCAAAATTTCTTCTGCGTCTACATGTATTCGCGTCGTTGTCCACTTTCTTGGGAAAAGTGCTAAATGCTCTGATTTTGCTCTATCCCAAGTCTTATGTAGCGAGGCTACCACTCTTGTTGGCTTCTGGGAGACGTATATATTATCGATGTGGAACTCCAAATTCTGATATGGGTCTGACACGCTCGGATCAAATCCAATAAGCTTAGCGTTAAGTCCTTTGTTTATCGGAGACTTTCTGAAATCCTTCACGTTGTGAAGCAAATCTCCGTTTACCCAAGTTCTTATAGAGTTGTTACTTGAGTCGACGTAAATCTCCATTAGATTCCATTTGTTTTCGTCGCCGGACCAAGTGCCCCATTCCACGCCTTCTAGCCCCAAGTCGCCAGTCGAATATGTTAGGTGCATGTTCGTCCATGAGATTCTTGTGTTATTTCCGCCGTCATCGTCCCATATTCTAATGAATTTATTAGATCCGCCAGCAGCATTTGGGCTTTCGGAAGGTTTGAACCACCAAGACACGTACAGAGAGTTATTGTTTTCGTCTTGGAACGGTGTGAAGTAGCGGTTGTAACTCTTTCTTTTTCCGTAATAAAGTCTATTTGATTGCTCTCCTAAGGGTCCGGTACCCGATACTACTTCAAGGGGTGTGGCCCACGCAGATCCCTCTTCAGACCAAAGTTCCGAAGGCGATAGCGTGCTGTAACTATCGTTTTGCTGAACCACCTGCCAGTCATCTGCAGTATCCAGAATTATTGGAAACTCAGCAGACTCGAAATTACTGCCTGTAATAATCAATGTCTGACCATCTGCTTGATCTGTAGTAACACTTTGCACATTCGGTGCACCAAAAGCTAAAGCAGGTGCCCAAGCAAGTGACGCCAAAATTACCAGGTTGGTTATAACGCTATACCTGAGTCTCATCTCAATTCCTCATTCTCATAGTAAGGCAACTATGTCTGTGTATCGCACCAGCCACTTAGCCTATCCTTAGAAGTGCCTAGGCATCTGGAATTACGTACCAATCTCCGGTTTCCGCCTGTAACGCTTTGTGTGTTTTTGTTTGCATTAGGACTCGAAATTAGACATACCGTCAGTTTAGTCCGGATTTTTTGCTCACTCTACTAATTGAAAGCTTTTTGCATATAACGTTTTGCGGTAAGAGTGGATTCAATATTACTATTCGATACATCGGTATGGCTGTTTTGGTCATTTATGCGATATATTGCAATAGATATACCTAATGAAAACCACCAGTAGATTTCGTAGGTGTCCATCCCAAACAATCCCAAAAAAAGACGAGCATATATGAACGCAATGATGGCTCTCGACATTGCTTTTATAAATGGTGATTGGTTCGGCGTATTGGCGATTTTTTGATTAACTGCAATTATTCTACGCACAAAAAGGAAAAAGGCAGATATTCCTAATATGCTCATGTTGGTTAATAGCTCAAGGTATAGATTATGGGTATCTTGAAACCTTCCAAACATATCAATTCTTACGCTTGGAAATGCAGCGACCCCGACGCCCCAAGGATTAGATAAAAAAACTAAAATTGCATCTTTCATTATTTGGATTCGGGCGTCAGATGACGAACCCTCTGCTTCTTCTAGTGTAAAAATCGACTGAATCCGTCCTACATAGGCTTCAGGCAGAGCAAGGTACGCAACTAATATTACAAGAAGCCCTATTAAAGTGTACTTAAATTTGTGTAAGCGTAGCTTTTCACGCCAGAAATAGAGTCCTAGAAGGGCTGTGGCTACGTAACCAGTTCTTGAGCCGGTAAAAACTATAATGGTTATCGAGAATACCAACAAAAGGCCTAGAAGGGCCTTTTGCCAGCGGTTCGCGATAGGATAGAGGTAGAAGATGAATGGCAAGCAACCAACAGCCATACCACTGTATGAATTTGGATGCCTATAAAGAGGGGTTACTCCATGCAAGCGTGGAATACCTTGATTTTGCCAAACCATCCCACCTGTCAATGTGCCCATAAATCCTTCTTGGCCCATCTTTAGCATCGCTAGAAGAAAGGCACCTATTATTAATTTTAGAGCCCACTCGGTGCGAACAAATGCGGCGATAAACGCAGCAAGCATGGAGAACTTCACTACGCGGTTGAAGAAGATATTCCAAGACTGAGCGTGATCGTAAGAAAAGGCCGTATAGAAGGCCACAACCGAGAAAAAAAATATTACTGGTCCTTTTAGAGGAGTAGACTTTTTTTCATTTAGTAGTTTAATTGCTGCGCAAACGCTTAAAAAGGCTCCAAGAATAAACTCGAATCGAATGGTTCCGAGGAAATCTACGCGCAGCCCAATTTGAAGATACCAAGAAAAAATGTATATACAGGTTAAATAAACAAATAGCCTTTGTTCTTTTGGTTTTGCGTTGTAGCTTTGTTGAGAATTACTACTCTCTGCTACTTCGTGTGAGCTTCTATACTTTGATTTCATAAGTAGATCGACAATTGGTGACTTCGGACTTATGTCTTTGGAAAGTATCTATGTCGGAATCGCTGAAGCCATGAGCCGTTGTAGTTCTGCCAAAATTTGGTCGTCCAAATTACTTTCTTTCTCCTCAGATACCAAAACAAAGGTAACGTTACTCGATAGAATGCCATTTCGACTCGATCAGTAGGGCTGGGCTTAGGGAAAAACTGTTCCAACCAATCGTTTACGCCGAGGTCCATGACTAGATGATAGCGAGGCGAATCGCCGTCATTCATCACGTAATGCAGCTTTGAAAAATTAACATAGTAAAGTCGACCAGTATCCATTTTGATCTTTTCGCCATCGACCCAGAAATAGACGCCGGAGTTTGTTTCGATAGGGATATGGAGACGAACCTTTCGGAATGCGAGATTTGCCACTTCATGGCCGATGTCACGATGTTTATCGATCCCAGAGCCAGGATCCAGTCGGGTAATACGGATGCGGCCTTGAGGGCAATGAAAAGAATCCAGAAGCGAAGAGAATGCCGGGAGGTCAGCGCAAATCTCAGTCCGTTTCATCTCCTCATATGGAGCGGCACGTTGTGACTCTGGTCCACTTGCTTCCCCGTTTTTAGAAACTAGTGGTATGGATTTCCAGCCTCGTGAGAGGGTTACATCATAGTGCTCCAGCCAGCTGTCATCCTTCAGCTGATCAAGCTCCCGCCGCAATTCGTCGATGTTGATGGCGAAAGGCAGTTGTTTGGTCAGATCGCACCAAGTGTACATGTTCAGCTCCTTCGAACTCGCAGGGGTGGTCTATGGAAGTAAGTCTATCTCAACCTCTGTGGTTTTCGCACTGTCTGCTTTTGTTTTTGTTGTAGACGTCCGCAATTCATAGTTTCTCTCCAGCCTTTTAACCATTAGTGTAGAATTCCGTCGTTCACAGGGAGTTAGCGCACGTGAAAGAATTCAGTTTCAGTATCATTGTTCCAAGCTTCAATGCGGCGAATACTCTACCGGAGACTCTGGCGAGCATCGTCCCGCAGCTGTCCGAGCATGATGAAATCATTGTGGTCGATGACGGATCGACCGATGAAACTCCCGATGTTATGGAGGGCTGGTCTACGTCACGAGTCCGCTATGTAAGACAGGCTAACAGCGGGGGGCCTGCAAGCCCGCGAAACCGCGGAATAAGGGAGGCAAACGGCTCGCTCATCGCTCTTTTCGACTCAGACGATATCATGCTTCCGGGAAAGTTGGAGGCGACCCGTCAGGCTTTTTCACACTATCCGGATGCTGGTCTGCTGTTCACCAATTTTTCGACAATTGATGAACTCGGAAATGTTTTGAGTTCCCGGTTCCTGGATAGTTATACGTTCACCGGTCCGTTTTGTGCAAAAGATGAGGCGTGCGTGAGAATTGAACCTCCGGAGGCCTATCGTGCTCTCGGGAGCGAGAACTATATTGGTACATCGGGGGTCGTTATTCCCCGAAAGGTGTTTGATCGGCTTGGGGGGTTTGATGAATCGCTGACCAATGGGGACGACAGGGATCTGTGGTTCCGGGTGACGCGCCAAGAGGTGGTCCTGTTTTTGCCTGGCTGCTACCACGCTTATCGTATTGGAAGTTCAAGCATTTCCAAGGGCAGTGCAAGAAAACGCACCCCCTCGAAAATAAAAGTTTTGGAAAGGCAATTGGACAATCCACTTGACGATGAATTTGCGCGGAGTATCCGTTCCTTGGTTTCAGACAACTACTGTGCGTTGGCCTACGAAAGCTTCCAGAAGAGTGAAATGGGACGATGCAGAGCGGAAGCCATACAGGCACTGAGTGCTTCTATTAACTCCACGGCTTTGAAGCTCTATCTGCTGTCCTTTCTTGGCTCCAGATTGGCTGCAAGAATCAGGCAGCTCAAGAATTGGCGGGCTCGTTAGCGGATCGACCGAGCTTTTTGGTCGTCAGCTTTCTTTACATTGAGCTTTTTCACAACGACCTTTTGCGGCTTTTGTCTACTGTAAGTCCGAACCTTTTGTTTTAATGGTACAGGCTTTGCAGCGATCCTTTGGAGATGAGTTTTGTCCAAAGGAGAGGCTAGGGCATGGGCGCAAAACGGAACACCTTCAAGCCAACGATCACATTTATGCTGGCGCTACTCTGGACGGGAATCACAAGCGCAGCTGATTTTGGCGAGCCGCTCATCTGTCTCAACGCTGGGGGAGGCGCCTACACCTCGTCTCAGGGCTTCCAGTTTATCGCCGATGCCCATTTCTCTGGTGGCGATATTGCGGCCCACGCTCACAACATTGCCGCTACGGACGACGACCCGCTGTTCCAATCGGAGCGATACGGCAATTTCAGTTACCAGATTCCCGTACCGACCGCGGGCAGCTACATCACGACACTTCATTTTGCAGAGATTTATTACCAGTCCACCACCACAACCGGTGGTGTGGGTAGCCGGGTTTTCGATGTCTACATCCAGGGCGAAAAAGTAGAATCCGAGCTTGATATAATCGAGCAGGCTGCAAGCGTAACAGCGGTTTCCCGGAGCTATTTTTCTCAGGTGGGCGGCAGCTCTGTAAACATCAGTTTCGGCGCAATTTCAGATCTTCCCAAACTGTCGGCCGTGTGTGTTTTCCCTAGCAACGGTGATTTCGATGGCGACGGCTATAGTGACAGCGACGACGTATTTCCATTTGATGGTACGGAATGGCTCGATAGCGATGGGGATGGTATTGGCGACAATGCAGATGCGTTCCCATTCGATGCCACAGAATCTGCGGACATGGATGGTGATGGCGTAGGGAATAACAGCGACCCTGACATGGATGGTGATGGCTTCGCTAATGATAACGATGCGTTCCCGGAGGATCCGTCGGAGTGGCTGGATAGCGATAATGATGGCATTGGTGACAACTCTGATCCAACTCCCTCCCTAGCGAGTGTTGCGGAATGTGTGAACGTTGGGGGCCCGGAGTTCACTGCTCAGGACGGCACTGTTTTCAAGGCTGACACCCATTTCCTCGGGGGCAGAACCGGCACTCATAAGCAATCCATAGCCAATACCTTGGATGATGTCCTTTATCATACGGAACGTTGGGAGAGTTTCAGTTACAACATTCCTGTTCCTGTTTCAGGTTCTTATCTGGTCGAACTTTACTTTGCCGAAATCTACTATCAGGCGAGGATTTCATCTGGCGGAGTTGGTAGTCGGGTATTTGATGTGTTCGTAGAGGGTGAAACCGTTGCGGAACAGTACGACATAATTGCGGCAGCAGGCAGCAAGTCAGCAACCCAGCTTGACCATGTGGCTGTTGTCGAGGATGGCGAAATTGATGTCGATTTCGGTGCTATTACAGACTGGCCAAAGCTTTCAGCCTACTGTGTGACCGAAATCGTGGGCGCTGACTCCGATGGTGATGGTGTGCCCGACGCTCAGGATGCGTTTCCCTCTGATCCCAATGAAACCGTTGACTCGGACGGAGATGGAGTTGGTGACAATTCGGATCTCTTCCCGAATGATGCGTCAGAATGGTCCGACCTTGATGGTGATGGAGTGGGAGATAATTCGGACCCGGATCGCGATGGTGATGGTGTTGCCAATGCCGATGATTACTACCCGGATGACCCCACCGCCTGGGAGAATCCAGGAAGTGATGGTGGAGACAACGGTGGTGGAACCGGCGGAGATGAGCCTCTCCACCAGATGTGTGTAAATGTGGGTGGGCCGGAATACTCCGCGGCTGATGAAACCCTCTATATAGCCGACAGCCATTTTAATGGTGGCTCGAAAGCCAGTCATGTGTATGAGATAGACCGTACGGCCGACGATACCCTTTACCATTCAGAGAGATGGGGCGACTTCGCCTATTCCATACCGGTTCCTGAGTCCGGAAACTACATTGCGTCATTGGAGTTTGCAGAGATTTACTTCCAGTCCACGGTCGCAACTGGCGGTGCTGGCAGCCGGGTTTTCGACATCATTGTTCAGGGCAATGTCCTGGAGCCCGGGTTCGATATCCTGGCGGACGTGCCTAGCAAGACGGCGCTAACAAGGCACTATCTCACCAGTTCAAGCAGCGGCTCAATCAATATCTCGTTCAATGCAGTTGCCAACGAGCCCAAGGTGTCGGCCATTTGTGTCAGGCAAACCAATGGCGATTATGACGGCGATGGCACTCCGGATGACCAGGACGTTTTCCCGATTGATTCAGCTGAGTGGTTGGACAGTGATGAAGATGGCGTTGGAGACAATACCGACGTGTTCCCGGCCGATCCGGCAGAGTGGTCTGACCTGGATGGCGACGGTATCGGTGACAATAGCGATCCTGACCGTGATGGAGATGGCTACAACAACAATCAGGATGCATTCCCAGGTGATCCCACCGAGTGGCTTGATAGCGATGGTGATGGCGTCGGTGATAATGCTGACCCCACACCCTTCGGTGACATTGATGGGTTCCAGATGTGTGTGAACGTTGGTGGCGGAAGCTATGTGGCGACCGATGGCACAGAGTTCATTGCGGATGCCCATTTTTCTGGCGGAGATACTGGCGGCCCCAATAATTACAGTATTGCTGGCACCGACGATGACAAACTGTTTAGAAGTGAGCGTTGGGGGGACTTCAGCTACGCAGTTCCGGTTCCTGCAGTGGGAGACTACGTTGTTGAGTTGATGTTTGCGGAAATCTATTACCAGGTTGGAACGCCCTCAGGTGGCCCTGGCAGCCGTGTTTTCGATATCTATGTCGAGAACGAATTGACCACCAGCGGTTTCGACATTATTGATGAGGTTGGCCCGAAAACAGCCATAACCAAGCGTTATCTCGCCCAAACCACTGACAACGCGGTCGAAATTGGTTTCGGTGCTATAGCAGATTGGCCAAAACTCTCAGCGTTTTGTATCTCACCAAGTACCGGAGACTTCGACACGGATGGTGATGGTGTTCCTGACAGCGAAGACGCATTACCCAACAATCCAGATGAGTGGTTGGACAGCGATGGAGACGGCTTCGGGGATAATTCCGATGTGTTCCCCAACGACCCGACGGAATGGGCGGACGTCAATGAGAACGGAGTCGGGGACAACAGCGACGCGAATCTGGATTCCGATGGCGACGGTATCGTCGATATGAATGATGCGTTCCCGTTTGACCCAACGGAAGCCTCTGATTCAGATGGGGATGGCGTTGGGGACAACAGTGACGCTTATCCTAACGATCCAACCCAGCAGTATTACAGCAGTCTCTACCAGGTTCAGTTCGTGAAGAGCGATGGTGTTGTGGATAGCCTGGCGGATGCCCAGGCCTTGATTGATAACGCCACTCAATACGAAAGCGTCGCTTTCGAGACTCATGAGATCAGCTTTACCGACGGTACTTCCGGCAGCGAGGCCATCTTTGCTGCTGGCGAGAGCTTCCCGTTTGTAAACAACTTCGCGATGTTGGCGACTCGGGAGGTTTACGCCCCTGAGTCAGGAGAATACAGCCTGCTTGTCAGAAGTGATGATGGTGTACGCCTGACGGTAAATGGCAACGTTGTCGTTAATGACGACCTGACACGCGCGGTGGACCACAGCGAGGCAGTGCTTTTCCTCGAAGAAGGGTTGCATCAGATTGAAGTTCTCTACTTTGAGAATACCGGCGGGGCTGTTGTTGAGTTCGCTGGCGTCAAAGGTGTCCAGCAGTACTCATTTGATATTGCGGAGTTCTCAGCTGTAACGGATCGCCTGCACGGAGAGGTTTCCACCCCGGTCGTTTACGAGCCGCACATCGGCGGAGAGTGGGGAGAGGTTATTCAGTGGCCGGAAATACCGGTTTCGGCAGCACATCTTCCTGACGGCAAATTGCTGACCTGGGTTGGTGGAACCGAGATAACCGATACGGGTACAAAGAGCACCGCAAGCCTTTACGACCCCGAGACTGGTGTGTTCGTGGGTGTGGACAACGAAACACATAATCAGTTCTGTTCCGGTATTGCCCTGACTGAAGACGGTTCAATCTTCAATTCTGGCGGCAACCCGGACACCAAGAAAACCAGCCGGTTTGATATTGAGACCATGTCCTGGGTACCTCTGGATGACATGGATAAGGCTCGCTGGTATCCGACGACATTAACCATGCCGGATGACCGGGTGTTCACAACCTTTGCCCGAAGTGCGGCCAATACGTCGGAAATCTACTCCAGCGTGACGAACCAATGGACAAATACCCCGGGTGCGAATATGCAGGGCCTGGTGGATGAGCAGAATCTGGTGAATAGCCAACAGCATTGGCAGAACCAGACGGCGAGCATGCAATGGTATGCGTTTATGCACGTGGCGCCGGATGGTAACGTTTTCCAGTCTGGCCCCATGGAAACCATGCGCTGGTTTGGCACTGAAGGACAGGGCTCCGTGGAGGAAATCGGTGCAAGGCTTGGTGGCGATCAGGCAAGGATGTTCGGTTCCGCTGTCATGTACGACGTGGGCAAGATTCTGATTACCGGCGGTAACGATCCATCGAGTGATGATCCGTCTTCTGATACCGCCATCATGGTTGATATCAATGGGCCCGCACCTGTGGTGACGGAAATCGAACCAATGAATTTCAAGAGGACCTTCCACGATGCAGTGGTTCTGCCAGACGGAAGGGTACTCATAATAGGTGGTACCACAGAGGGCAAGCTTTGGGATGATTGGGGCTCGATTCTTCCTGCAGAGATCTGGGATCCGGAAACTGAGGCCTGGACAGTTGTAAACAGCCTTGAGATCCCGAGGAATTACCACTCAACTGCGCTTCTTATGAAGGACGGACGGGTATTTTCTGGTGGTGGCGGCGCCTGCGGACCTTGCGATGCAAATCATCAGGATGCTCAGTTCTATTCCCCTGATTATCTTTTCAACACGGATGGAAGCGATGCAAGTCGCCTCGAGATAGTTTCAGTTGATAGCACAGTGGTCAGCGCCGGAGAGACCTTATCGGTTCAGGTTTCATCCGGTGCGACGGCTTTCAACATGATTCGCTTGCAGGGAACAACCCATTCGATAAACACCGATCAGCGGTTCATTCCTGTTGAGTTCACCCAGCAGGCTTCTGGATACCAGTTGGAGCTGAATCCGAATCCGAATGTTGTGATCCCAGGTTACTACTGGCTGTATGCGCTGGATGAAAATGGTGTGCCGTCAGAGGGCTATACCATCCAGGTGGTGCGTGATACTTCCAGCGACCCGGGCGATGGTTCTGGGGACCCTGAACAACCCTCTGACTGGGCTGTTCGTACGCCGGCGAGCGGGTCTGCGGATGCCCGTCATGAGAACGACTACATAGCGTTCAAGGAGCGGTTCTATCTGACGGGGGGGCGCGGTAGCCGCTCAATAGACGAGTACAATGCCATCTCCAATACCTGGACCAAACATGGTGTGCCGGTCGACGAATCCCAGCAGGAGCTCAGGCTGCATCACTATCAGAGCGTTGAGGTGGGCGGTCGCATCTTCGTTGTTGGTGCGCTTGAAGGTGGTTTCCCTGCAGAAACCGGTGTGCCTGAAATCTACAGCTTTGATCCTGACCAACCAACTCAGTGGAAAACTGAGTTTGTGATCCCGGCGGAGCGCCGGAGAGGCTCGGTTGCCGCGGTCAATTATCAGGGCAAGATTTACGTAGTCGGCGGGAACACCCGCGGTCATAACGCGGGCTGGGTGCCGTGGTTTGACGTTTATGACCCCGTCAACAAAACGTGGACGCAGCTTCCGAATGCCCCGCGCGCAAGGGACCATCACAAGGCTGCTGTGGCCAACGGTAAGCTATACGTAGTTGGAGGCCGGCGTTCCTCGGTGAACCTCGGCAACCCGGTAAGCGATACCATTCCCGAGGTGGATGTCTTTGATTTCGAAACCGGGCAATGGAGCACTCTGGACAGTGATATTCCGACGCCAAGGGGTGGAATAGCGATGATCAAGCAGGGCTCTGAACTGATTGTTGCTGCCGGCGAGAGCGGTGCGGGCGCTCACTCCAATGTTGAGGCTCTGGATGTGGTGACCGGAAACTGGCGCACCCTGCCCAGCCTGGGCATCGCACGGAATGCACCTGGCGGTGCCCGCTACGGAAACGAACTGTTCGTGGTTGCCGGTGCCCTCAATAATGGTGCTGAAATCAATGCCCAGGAGGTCATGACGCTTTACCCACGGGACTTTGCAGTGGACACTGATAATGACGGCGTACCAGACGCGTTGGATGCCTTCCCGGAAAATTCCGGTGAGTATGCAGATAGCGATGGTGACGGTGTTGGAGATAATCGTGATGTCTTCCCGAATAACTCTGTGAACTGGGCCGATACGGATGACGATGGTGTAGGAGACAATACTGACGCGTATCCGAATGATCCTTCCCGTTATGCGGAGAGTGCGCCCCAGGTACTTAACTCCACCACGCTGGTGACCGAACGCGATACGGGTTCACGGAGAGTCTGGGTGGTCAATCCGGATAACGACTCGGTGACGCTTGTCGATGACGGCGATGTGGTTGTCGAAGTGCCCGTCGGGGACAAGCCGAGCGCGGTTGCTGTTAATCCTGTTTCAGGTGACGTCTGGGTTGCCAATAAAGGTGACAGCACTCTGAACGCGATTGATCCTGACACCTATCAGGTTGTCAGGACGGAGACTCTTCCGATGGCTTCCCAGCCTCATGGCATTGTGTTCCGCCCGGGATCTCATGAGCTGTACGTCGCCCTTGAGGCGTTGGGGCAGGTATTGAGGTTGAATGTTGCAACGGATCAGACGTTGGGTTCCGCCATGCTGGATGGCAGGGTACGGCACCTGGCGATTGATGTGGGCCGTGACCGGGTTTACGCCACCAACTTCGTAACGCCGTTTGTTCCAGGAGAGGATGGACTGTCTCCGGATGTACAAAACGCCAATGCGGAAATATTTGTGTTGGATGCCGCCTCCCTGGCCCATACATCGACTGTCTCCCTGGGATATCTGAACAAGGGCGTTTCTGAGAGCTCTGGTCCGGGGCTGCCCAACTACCTGAATGCTCCTGTGCTGTCACCGGATGGTAGCTATGCCTATGTTCCCTCCAAACAGGACAATATCCTGTCTGGCGGTCTGAGAGGCGGCGCCGGTATGACCTTTGACCAGACTGTCAGGGCCGTTACATCCCGGGTTAATCTTGCGAACCTGACCGAGAACCCTGGCGTTCGTATCGATCATGACAACGCCAGTGTTGCGACCGGTGCCGCGTTTACCGGCGATGGCCGTTATCTGTTCGTTGCACTTGAAACCAGTAGGGAAGTGGTTGTTTACGACGTAATCAGTGGGTTCGAACTGACCAGGCTGGATACGGGGCGTGCACCGCAGGGCGTTGCGCTGTCGCCGGATGGTGAAGTGCTGTATGTCCATGACTTCATGGACCGCGCGCTGACAACCTTTGACCTGAAAGCCATTCTCAACGGTGACGTAAGTGCGACTGTTGCCGTTGGGTCAACGTCATTGGTCTCGCAGGAAGCGCTTTCCCCAACAGTACTTCTTGGAAAACAGCTATTCTACGATGCCGCCGACGATCGTTTGGCCAGGGACAACTACATGAGTTGCGCATCCTGCCATAACGATGGCGGTCAGGATGGCCGGACGTGGGACCTGAGCACCTTTGGCGAAGGGTTGAGGAATACTATTGGTCTGCTGGGCCGAGGCTCTGGCCACGGGCGTTTGCACTGGACCGGCAACTTTGACGAGGTTCAGGACTTCGAAAATCAGATCCGCTCACTGGCCGGCGGCACGGGGCTCCTGGAGGACGGGGACTTTGCTGTTGTAGAGGATCCAATGGGTGCACCCAAGCAGGGCTACGATGCTGAACTGGATGCCGTTGCAGCGTACGTGGAGTCGCTTACCGCGATTCCCGCTTCACCCTACTACGACGGGAATCTGTCGGCTGCAGGCCAGGCAGGTGAGGGCGTCTTCCAGAGAGAAGGATGTGCAGGCTGCCACTCTGGTAGCGAAGGCACAGACTCTCCCTCCGGAGTAGTGCATGATGTCGGAACTATTACAGCTGTCACCGGTAATGCCTCAGGAGGACCGGTTTACGGTCTTGATACACCCACACTGAATCACTTGTGGGCGACAGCACCCTATCTGCATGATGGCTCTGCGCTTACGATAGCGGAAGCAATCCTGCGACACAGTAATGTAACGGTCACGGAGCAAGAGGCGGTTGAACTGGAGATGTATCTGCTTGAGATCGACGGTGGCCGCTAAGACAATCGGTTCAGGATGAAGCGAGGTAGCCAATTGGGCTTTGAGATTAAGTGGCGTTGGCTGGTTGTTGTGCTTCTCCCGTGGGCCGCAGTCCTGTCCGCGTCGGAAGGAGTTTGCCAGCCTGCGTGCGAGGTAATGTCTGCCAATGGGCATTTCCATCTTCGGGTTCTTCCCGAAGATGGGAAAGTACCGTTAAACAGCCACCACAGTTGGATCATTGAAGTAGAAAGTGACGTTGGTGATCCTGTTGAGCTGAGAGGGTTGGCGGTTTCAGGTGGAATGCCCGCCCACGGCCATGGGTTGCCTTCACAGCCGAGAGTGACTGAGTATCTCGGCGGTGGCCGTTACAGGGTAGATGGCTTGATGTTCAATATGCATGGGGAGTGGCAGTTGAATTTAAGTCTCTCCGATGGCGTAGCGCAGGACCACGCGACGTTGGTCTTTAATCTGGATTATTGATGCTCTTCCGGCTCTTCACCAAGTGTTTGCTTCTGTTGGTTTCACTGTCCGTGTCGCTATCGTCGCAGGCCAACAACGAGCAGTTTGATGAGCGAGATATACGGATACTTCAATCACTGAGCCTTTCTGCTCTTCCGCCGCTGCCTGACACCCCCTCAAACAATGTCGCGGACCACAAACTCGCAGTCGAATTTGGCCGCCAGGTCTTCTACGATTCTCGCTTTGGCAAGGATGGGCAGTTGTCCTGTGCCAGTTGCCATCAACCCGAGCTGGCTTTTACTGACGGGAAGCAGCGTGGAAAGGGTGTCGGGGAAGCGGCCCGTAACACTCCTACCCTTATTGGAGCGGCGTACCAGCGTTGGTTTTACTGGGATGGTCGCCGCGACTCCCTCTGGTCGCAGGCCCTGATTCCTTTTGAAGCTCCGGATGAAATGGGAAGTAGCAGGCTCTCTGTGTTGAGAGTCATCAATAATGACAAAAGATACCGTTCCTACTATGAGGCGCTGTTTGGTGGCTTGCCAAAACTCGATTTCTCCAAACTCCCGGACGAAGCCTCACCTTACGGTGCTTCTGATATCCAGAATAACTGGTACAGGTTGTCACGACCGACACAAACGACGATCAATCGCGCGTTTTCCAATATTGGCAAGGTTCTTGAGGCGTTTCAGAGAACGTTGCTACCGGAGCCATCAAAGTTTGATCATTTTGTAGATGCCCTTACGGCCGGCCAACAGGATAAGGCGCTATCGATGGTTTCCGAAAGCCAGATCCTTGGGGCGAAGCTCTTTATCGACCAGGAAAAAACTCAGTGCCTTCAGTGCCATAATGGTCCAATGCTTACCAATGGTGGTTTTCACAACATCGGCAGCGGCGTGTTCAGTGGTCCAAATATGGACTATGGACGCGTGTTCGGTTTGCAGTCTGTTTTGATGGATGAGTTCAATTGTCTTGGCAAGTACAGTGACGCAGCCCCCTCAGAATGCACCGATTTGAAATACCTCAGCAGGGACAAGCACCAGGGGCTCCAGGGGGCTTTCAAGGTGCCTACTTTAAGGTTTTTGGATAAGACCGGACCTTATTTCCATGATGGCCGCTTCGATCAATTAAAGGACGTGATGGACTACTACAGATCGCCCCCAGAGAAAGGACTTAATGGCCAGCATGAATTGAGAACGCTCGACATAACACTTGAGGAGCGAGACGCTCTGGTTGATTTTCTTGGGCTTCTATCAGTTCCTGCTGAGCATTAGATACAGTTTCTGTGGTACCACTGATTTTATCATGCCCTTAAAGGCAGGGTAGGATGGCTTGTTAATAAAACTTCTTGCAAACCAATTCCTTGCAAGTTCTATATTTCCCTGATCGTGAAAGTCTATGTAGCCAAGCTTGAGGTAGTTTTTCGCGGCCAACGTGTGCACTGCATTTTTTTGTTCAGTGTTGAGATCCCACTGCTTTACCCTTTCCGCTACGGCCACTCGCTCTAAATGCTGGGCTCTGATGCGCTGTGAGGAAATCCCGCTTTCATGTTTTCGATATCTGAATGAGCTGTGGTCCACGAACACTGCGTCGCCATGCCGGCAGAGCTGGAGCCACATATCCCGATCATCGAGGTGTCTTAGGTTCTCATTGAACCCTTCGGTACGTAGCCAAACTGACTTTTTAAACACAACGCTGCAGGTTCCGACGAAATTGGCTCTCAACAATGCGGCAAGAAGCCGGCCACCGTTTACGGTATAGGTGTTGGTGCCAGCGGGCGACTTCTCTAACTGTTTTAGAACGCTGTATCTGTCCAGATACCTGTGTTCGGTGATGACACCGTTGGAGTCAGCAAGGCTGAAGTTCGTAAACAGAAATGAGGCCTTTGGAGAGTTTTCCAGTGCCTTCATGGCGACACTTACCTTGTCGGGTTCGGCGATATCGTCCGAATCAAACAGGAATATGTATTTGCCTTTCGCTTCCCTGCATCCAGCGTTCCGAGGAGCTGCAGGGCCACCGCTGTTTGCCCTTTGAACCAAACGAACTCTGGGATCTGAAATATCCGCACAAACGGCGCAAGTGTTGTCAGTTGAGCCGTCATCGACGACGAGTATTTCGTCCTGATCACTCAATTGGGAGAGCAAACTTTGCACAGTTTCAGTTAAATAGGCTGCTGCATTGAATGCCGGGATAACAACACTAATTCTTGTTGACATGAAATCCTCGCCCGATAATTCTTGCCGCGTTTCCCAGCATGTACGGAGCGATTCCAAGGTCACACTTGATAGCCACCATCAGGAAGCGAAGCTGGCCCCGTTTTAACTTATGGAGAAGGCGAAGGGATAATCTATCGCGGGCCGATTTTAGCCGCCGGTGAATTGCTTCATTCATTTCACTGTCCAGCTCGAAGTTACGTAGCACCTTTTTGCGATAAAGGATTTCATCATGTATGCGAAAGAAATCCTTATCCGTCCCAAACGTCTGCTCTGAAAATATACTTACGCCCTTCCCATAGGTTAGCCCTACGGTATCCGAGCAGATGACGTTATCGGATCTTTTCCCGATTGTTAGCCACAGAAATTGGTCTTCGCCAAACCTGTAGAACTCCGTTGGGAATCGTAAATCTCCAAACATTTGATAATCGTAAACAATAGTCGAAGTGGTAACGTAACCTTCGATAACCGACCTGAAGTAGTTGTCTTTCATTCTGCATAGGTGGGGATAACCCTCGATCGAGTCGAGGTTATATTTTTCAATAAACTTAAGTTTTTTGAAAAGATCCTCATCCTCACCCTCTACAATGCGGGAGCAGAAGTAGAAATGAGCGCCTAGCTTGAAAGCGAGCATAGCAGTTTCGAGATGCTCAGGTGACCAATAGTCGTCCGAGTCAAGAAACGCGACATAATCAGTCTTTGAATTTAACGCGGCAAGCCCCGTGTTTCTGGCAATACCCGGCCCGCTGTTCTTTTGTTCTATTACAGCGATCGATATTCCATCAGGAGGTGAGAGATCCTGTGTAATGGATTTTGTAGATACGGGTGATTCGTCATCCACAATAACAATATCGATATGCGCGATGACGGTCTGACTGAAAATGGACTCGAGGGAGCGCCTGAGCAGTGTGCCGTCGTTCTGGAAGTGGGGGATAACTACACCAATGCGAGGGGCCGTATTCGCCATAGTTTGCTTGTCCTTGTGCAAGCCAACAGCTTGAATCACGCTATAAGTGTAAGTATATACGACTATTGGTTGGCTGACAGATAGTTTCTCGCCCTGACGCCAAGCTTTCCCGGTAAAAGCTGTGCAAGGTGTCCCCATTCCCGTTTGGACAATGACGGAAGAACAAATAGCCAATATACGGTTGTTATCGCCAGGCCGGTAAATAAAAACTCCGGAAGGGTTCCCGTGGGCAATAAGAAGCGAGTCATTGCTGAGGCCACAATACATGATAATGCTATTAAAACTATGGGTTTACCAAGCTCTTTAATTGCTCTGTTAACTGTAAACCCGACTTCTCTCTGAACGATGAATGGCATTACAAAAGCTCGGCCAATGAATAGTGGTGCCGATACCCCTATGGCTGCGGCCACGATGCCGTAGTCCAGTACCCCGATCAGGAGGAAGATCAACGAGGCTGAAGTGAGTGTTTCCGCGATTCCAAGGAAGGCTTGAAGTCGATGTCGGGATGTTGCCATGAGCACGCTGCCCATGGGTGCTGTCAGGAACATAAGCATGCGGCCGCTGACCAGAACCACCAACGTATGGTAGGCCGTTGTGTATTCAAACTCTGCACCCATCCAAAGGCGTATCAACGGTTCACCGAGCAGTATGAGGCCGAAAAGCGCGAATCCACCGAGGATCATGTTGATTCGCAGAAAAACGGCAATCTTGTCATGCAGATCGACGGTATCGCCCTTAGCCTGCGATGCCGCAAACACCGGGGTGCTCATTCCTGTTGCTTTGGTAAGGAACTGGAGGCTGTACTCAACCAGCCTGACGGCGACGTAATAGGTCGTCAGCAATGAAGTTCCAAGATAGGCACCGATCAGAAATATGTCGGCTTTGTCCTTGGCCAGGTTGGTGATATCGATCAGGAAGGCCCAGTTGCTGTAATTGAAGAGCGACCGCATTGTTTCCCTGTCGACAAACTCCCTGCTGATGCGCATAGCCGGGTGGAGATACTTCGCAATAGAGATCAGGATGATGTCTGTGAGGATAGAGGCACCCAGTTGGACGAGGCTGATGGCGAGTAGTTCATAGCCACGCAGTAGGGCGATAACAGAGCAGACAGTGGAAAGTACTTTTACGACTATTCGGCACCATGCGGTAAGGTCATATCTCACGTAGGCTGCAGCAATGCCGGCAAATGCCTTAAATGGAAATCCGAGTGCTATCTGGAGCCCGGCAATCAGTATCAGAAGGCGTATCAGCAAGACATTGTCTGGATTTTCAACCCAGACCGGTGATACCCAGGCGATGACAGCGCTGGCCAGCATGACGACAACAGCAAGTCCGGAATAGATAATCAGGGATGAGTTGATAACCTGGTTGGCTTTCCTGGTGTCCTCCTGCTGGATATAGCGCGCCATGAACCGAGTAACAGCGGTCGCGAAACCGAAATCAAACAGGTAAAGAGTGGCTGTGAAGCCACCGATGAGTATCCAGATGCCGTACATGGACTCCCCAAGCTGGGACACCATGAAGGGCAACATGAAAAGCCCGACGCCAATCGTAACCACAATGTGAAGTGTCTGGGCAATTGACCCACGAAACAGGCGTTTTACGAGTGACATGGTCGACACTGGGCTTTCCTGAGTATTCAAGAGTTAACAATGGGCGCACTGGACGTATCGGAATGACGAGGCAGTATTGTACATCCATGCACAAGATAGATAACGCATTTCCTTATTCGTGAGGTAACCTACCACATTCCATGGACGAGCTACGACTTTTCAACCGTTTGTGAGGGACCGGTGAGTATTTTCCAGACAGATGCCTGGCAGAATGCATGGTGGCGTGAATGGGGGCAGACCCGGGGGTTCCAGTTGCTGGAGCAGGGCGGTTCCGGCGCGTCCGGAGTCTACATTGACAAATACCTGCTCAAGGGGCTGATACCGTTGCGCTGTCTGCAGTTTGTGGGCACCAATTACCGTAGAATTTCCACCCCGCGCACGGAGTACAATTCCTTTGTTTGTTCAAAAGAGACGTTTGACCAAGGTGCGGGACGGCTTGAACGTCTTCTGTCGTCCTGTGGTTGGTCCGAAGCCGTTTTCCGGGATGTGATTAAACAGTCCCCTGAGGCATTGCATCTGCAGAACCTGGCCCACAAAGAGGGATGGAGCTACCGGGTTGTCGATAGTGATGTGGCCTACAGCATTGAAACGACGGGGAGTTTTGACAACTACCTGTCTGCCTTGGGGCCCAATACCAGGTTGCGTCTCTTTAACAGGCGCAAGGTGCTCGAAATCTGCGGAGAGCTCTCATTTGCGAACGCCTGGCCAGACAGTCCTGATGACTTTTTTAATGCCCTGAACGCTTTTCATGTCGAGCGCTGGGGGCAGCCCTGCTTTTCCGCGAGGAGCCTGAGATTCCATAAGGATTTTCTCACACACGTTGTAGAGGAAGGGGGTGTGCCCGATCTTTCGATAATGCGTTGTGATGGGACAGCCGTGTCAGTGCTGTATAACGTCCATTACCGTGGTCGCTGTTATAACCTTCAATCGGGCTACCAGCAGGATTTTCATCCTAAACTGGCGCTGGGCACACTCCATTTAGGGTATTCAATTGAAGAGGCATTTGAGAATGCCGGTATTGCGGACTTTGACCTTCTTGCTGGCTCTGGTAAGAATGAAGATTACAAAGCTCGACTTGCAACTCATGCCGAGCCTCTGGTTTCGTTTATGCTAGTCAGAAGCCGCATATTTCGGTATCTATACCGTATAAAATCCGGAAACTAAAGTGGGGTGCTCGTTTCCCGAGTGCCAACTTGTAGTAAAAAGGTAAACTACCATTTAAACCACGCTTCTCAGGATCTACTACATGGATCGTAATATCGGCATAGCGCGATACCCTTGGCTGTTTCCCGCGCTGTATTTTGCCTGTTTTCTCGTTGCTACCGCTTCTACGTTGAGCGGTCTGGTTGACCGTTGGCTGAAGTTCGATGAGTCGTACTCCCACGGTTTTCTTGTACTCGTGATCAGCATTTTCCTGACAGTCTCTGCGTGGCGCAGGCATCGCCCGGTAGTTGGGTTCTATTGGTTCTGGCTGCTCCCACTGTGTGTCTCCGGCTTGGTATACCTCGCGGGCAGCGTTCTTCTGATTGAAGCGTTCCAGCAAGTGGCACTTTTGCCGCTATTGATTGGTGGGCTTCTGGTGTTGTGGGGGTGGAGGCAGACTCAAGCGTTTTTTATCCCCATGGGGTTGATGGTATTCACGCTTCCATTCTGGGACTATCTTTCCTGGAACCTGCAACTGATTACAGTTGCTTTCAACCAGCTGATGTTATCGCAGTTTGATATCGAATTTATCGTCGAGGGTGTGTTCGTCTATTTTCCGGGAGTGGGGGCATTCGAGATTGCCCATGGTTGCTCCGGATTACGGTACTTGTTGGTTGGTGCAACGTTGTCGCTGCTATACGGTGAACTGAATTACCGTTTGTGGCGTACCCGCTGCGTTCTTTTGTTTACCGGAGTGGTGATATCCCTTGTTGCCAACTGGATCCGTGTTTTCGTCATTATTTATATTGGATACGAATCTGAAATGACGTCATCACTTATCAAGGAGCACGATTTCTTTGGTTGGTGGGTTTTCGCCGGGACTCTTGTTCCACTGTACTTCTTCGCTCGTTGGCTGGAAGGCACCGAAAAGAACCTTGACTCGGCTGTGGACGGCAACACGGAAGGATCAGGCCTCCATTCTGCCGCTGGCATGTTATCCCCCCTTTTTCTTGTGCTTTTGATGGGAGCGGCTTCCTGGTCTGTTTCACCAAGCCTCGCAGACATGAATGGGGAAACCGAACAACACAGTGTGTCTCTAGTAGATGCTTCCAACTGGATGCCCCTTTTCCGCCGGAGTCTTCTGGGATGGCAGCCTGCCATTGTTCGTCCCGATCGTATCTTTGAACAGACCTATATAAAGCGAGGAACGGCGCGGGAGGGTCAGGCCGGAGTCAGGTTGTTAGTGGCATTATACAGTTACGACTATCAGCGCCCCAAGTTTGAGGTGGTTCAGTATAACAACCGAATATACGATTCCTCGGTATTGGTTCCTAAGCGTACCTTCAGTGTTGATCCTGTAAGTGGTCAGACACCGTTGGCTGGTCTGGAGTTGGGCTACCGTCAAACGGATACGACGTTTGTAGTGGCGTATGGATACTATGTTGAGGGTCGATGGGAGAATAATGAACTTCAGGCCAAGCTTGCCCAGCTACCGGGTATGTTTAATTCCCGCAGCGATGCGTCGCTGTTAGTTATTGGTGTTCATTGCGAAGAGTGCGACCGGGATCGCGTGTTACGCGACATTTCGCCGTTAATAAAAGAAGCGGCCCAGGAACACCTAGACCGCCTGTACACAAATTGAGTTATATGGTTTTACTTCATTCGACTTGCTGGGATACGACTTCCGATGGCGCACTTGCGAGACCGCCCTGGTCCACGACGCTTATCGAGAAGTACCACACTCCTGACGCCAAATCTCCGAAAGTAAATGAGGTCTCGGCTCCGTCGACCTGCTGGGTTTGTGTGAGCGCTCCCGGTGATTGACCATAGCGAATCCTGTAGTAATCGATTTCACTCAGTGACAGAGACGAGCCATCAAGGCGGGTGCCTGGAGCCGTCCAGGACAGCGTAATACTGCCATTTGGTTCTGCGGGTTCAGGAGATGGCTCGGTTGGGCCGGGGCTAGTGTTCACGGTTCCGACTTCTTCGAGTGTGAAAGGATCAAGGCCACTGTTGTATGCTTCAATATTCGAAATACCAGCGTTGTTTGATACAGAGTCAGCGTCGTCAACCCAGGGGCTAAGCCCCTGTGAAAGTTCCCAGGTATCCGGAATCCCATCGTTGTCCGAATCAAGCGAGTGGCTCGTTGTAGGGTCTGGCGCCTTCACAGTGGCAGGCGTGGAGAGGGGGGCGCCTGTATTGGTGTTTGTTGCCCTGTACTCGGCGACCGCTGAACCAACTCGTTCAAAATATTCCATAGAGAGCAGGACTTCTTCCCCGGGGCTGAGTGTGCGTTCATATTGAAATTCGGTGGGAGCATGCTCTGTCCAGTCATCAATAACAAGAGTACCGTTTGCGTAGAGCCTCACGCCGTCGTTGGTCCTGACGGTAAAGCGGTAGGTGTTTGTGCCTGAGTCATGGGGCGCTGTAAATATACCATTCCAGCGAATGCTGAAGTTGTCGTCGGAGAGCTGGGAATGGGGTTGACCAGTGCCCCAATTGAAGTCGACACTTCTATCGACTCGCGCATCTACAAAATCATCGAACGCTATACCGCTGTAATATTGGCCAACGAAGCCTTCGACGTAAACTGGTTCCTGTTCAGAAGGCTCCGGAACCTCGTTGGCATCTTCGGGCGACGTCCCGGCAAGGTATTCCGCCAGGTTGGTATAGCTATCATTATCCATGTCTCCACTGGCGTCTCCAGCATCAAGAGGGTCCATGCCATAGGCATACTCAGCACCGTCGGGAATGCCGTCTCCATCTGTGTCGGCGTTGTTTTCCGCTGTTCCCAGCAGGAACTCATCCGCCGCACTTAACAGGTCATTGTCTGGGTCAGAGGTGGAGTCCGCCGGGTTCGTTGGGTCTAGCCCGTAAACGGTTTCCCACTTATCGTACAGACCGTCCTGATCTTCATCGAGTGGTGGGTATTCGGGGTTGAAGGCTATACCCTGGTTACCATCCAGAAAGCCAACACGGTAGCCCAACGAGTAGGCTTCCATCTCGGAAAGGCCGGCCGTCTCACCCGATTGTGCATAGGAGTGGATATAATTAGAGTCGACGATCTGTTGGCTGATTCCAGGGCCTTCCCATGCGACTGCGAAATGGTCACTCCCTGCGCCCTCCTTTTGGAAGACTTCGAAATAGTAGCGCTGAGAAGCGTCCAGGGTTACGTATGGGGAGGTTTGGGAGCTGTATTTGCTGAACTGATTGACATAGGTCCAGCCTGGCACTGTGGCCAGAATGTCGGCGTCATCCGGTGAGTTTGACGTACTCAGCCAGAACTCGACCTTGTCGTTACCGCTCACAAAGAAGCGATATTCGCCGGATGTTGGTGGCTTTATGAACCCTCTGACGTAGGTGCCATAGTTATCGACACGATTTTCGGGGGCTTCCAGACTGGTTAACGTATCCACCTCATCCGGGTTATCCGGAAATTTGGTGGCAGAGGTCATGGTGTCAATTTCAACACCATCAAGATTGTCATAATACCGAATCTCGACAACGCCAGGCTCGCTGGTTTCGGGTAGGGCCGCCGTTGGAGGAAGATCCTCAATGTCTTGTAGCTGCCAGCTTTGGCACCCGCTGATGAGTATTACTGTACTACCGAGACCAAGTACTTTTGTAATAGACATCCTGCCTCACCTTATCGTTCCCAGATTCAGTAGGACAAGTATTGTTTGATAAAGTGAGGGCTGCCACTTATTCGTTGTACCGTTTTGGTCTTTGAGGGTTAATGTTATATCGAATGGTCATGACGCAATTAGCCTTGCCCGTTAAATTTTTCGAGCACTTTCTGCGCTTCGTTGTTTTTACCTGATGCGCGATACGCCTCTGCCAGATGCAGTGCGATTTCTTCCGACTCCGGTTGTAGTTCATGGGCCTTTTCGAGAATGGGTACACTGGCTTCGTGGTTACCGGCCTTGAGCATGATCCATCCGTAGGTGTCCGCGACTGCCGCGTTGCCAGGGCTAAGCTCGTAGGCTTGCTTCGCCAGATCGATTGCCCGCTTGTCCCCATTTTCGTGATAGATCCAGGCCAGGTTATTTAGCACCACAACGTTGCCGGGTGCGTTTTCAAGCAGGGTCTCATAATTCGACTTGGCGCTTTCATGCTGGCCCTCGGATTGCTGCAGCAGCGCGAGCGTAAGAAGCAGCTGGTTACTGCCGGGATACGTTTTGCGAGCGGACTCGAGGAAAGAGAGTGCTTCCTGTGCCTTGCCGGATCGTTGCAGGTTTGTCGCGTATCCATTTGCGAGCTCGGCGCTGGGGCGCTTGTCGAGGGCGAGTTGGTAGAGTTCAGCCGCTTGCTGGTACTTTTTTTGCCGTTCGAAGTAAACGGCTTCCGTCACGTAGGGCGCAGAGGATTCCGGGTGTTGCTGCTTGGTTTCCTGAATAATTCTCCGCGCTTCATCTTCCTCGCCTTCGTTGAAGGCTTGCTGAGCGGCTTGAAGAGCGATGTCCTGGTTGTCCGGGAACAGTGCGCGAGCCCGGTCAAGGAGAGCGGCCGCCCGGGCTGTTTCTCCCGAGCTCTGGAATGCGGTTGCTGCGCTGCTATAGATGCCTGCAACGAAGGGCGTTGCGGGTGATGGGGTCGATTGCTCGTTTCGCTCCAGCAGGGAGGCGGTTAAATCGTCCGCTTCCTGCTGGTTGTTATCCATGAGGGCAACCTCAAGCAGAATCAGACGAGGGCCGGTCGCTTCCGGATTCTCTTTGAGAATCTCCCGCATGAAACCTGTGGTTTCTTCGCGATCCAGAACGGTCGCCAGCCCTTGAAGCGCCTGGCGGCTATCCGGGGCGAGCCTGACTGCTGCCCGGAACTGCTTCTGCGCTTCCGCTTGATCGTCTTGAGTCAGCGCCAGTCTACCAAGAGCGATCAGCGGTGCTGGTGATTCGGGCGCTGTTTCCCTGGCCTTGTTGAAGTCTGTTTTAGCCGCGTCCACATTGCCTGCGGTGGCTGCGAGGCTTCCCCTGGTCATCAGGGCATTGATACTGTCAGGATCTTCTTTAATCCACTGAGAGGCGGATTTTACAGCCTCGTCCATGTTGCCAGAGCGAGCCTGAGCTTCAACGATGACGCTGCGTGCCTGCTCCAACTCAGGGGCGCTTTCAAGAACCCGGGTTGCCTCGGCGATCGCCCGGTCATGTTCACCCCGCTGGTTGAGGTAGGTCGCATACCGTAGCCTCAGCTGGTGGTTCTCGGGGTTACTTGCCAGGGCCTTGTCCATAAGCGTTTCGCCCGTTTTCAGGTCGCCGCTGGCAAGCGTGGCAATGGCCACCATGGCAAGCGTTTCCGGATCGGAGTCCTTGTCCTCCAGATTGGAGAGTATGGCCTGGGCGCCTTCTGGATTTCGCATTTGCAGCCGTGCGGCGGCCAGTAATTTGCTGGCGGTTTCCGAATTTCCCGCTTCTGCGATGGGTGCCAGCAGCTTTTCAGCATCCTCTACCCGGCCTTGCCTGAACCGGACAAGGCCGAGCATCAACGATGTCTGCTCATGGTTGGGAGCTTGTGCCAGAACTTCCTCCAGATAGCGCGCGGCCTCATCGAGGTCACCCTGTTCCACTGCCGCCTGGGCGGCCATCAGGTTGCTCTTGATCGTACCGGGGGCGGACTTGGCCAGTATTTCTTCGTAAACGAAAGCTTCTGACTGCTTCCCCTGGGCTCTAAGGACGCGAATAAGGGACGAAATCGTGGCGTATTTGCGCTGGGTCATTACATCGTACTGACCGATGTCTTCGAGGGCCCTGATATAGGCATCTTCCGCTTTTTGCCACTCTTCCTGAGAAGCGGCGAGCTCGGCCTTCCAGAGCCATAATTCACCATTCGCCTCATCGACCTCTTCCGCCTCGGTGACCAGTTTTCGGGCCTTCGATACGTCGCCGCCGGCGAACGCCGTTTTCGAGAGTCCTATCACCGATTCAACTTCCCCGGAGTCTATTTCCCGTGCTCTGTTGAACGCAGTGCGGGCTTTTTCAAGTTCATTGGATGCCAGGTAAATCTGGCCTTCCAGCAGTGCCGCCTGGGTTTCCACCGGTCGGTCCGGGGAGGTGATGTCATCGAGAGCCGCCAGGGCGTCTTCAAAATCTTCCTGAAGCAGATTGGCTTCTGCGAGGATCAGGCTGGCGCGGTTCTGAACCTTTGCATCGATCTGCTCTGCAGGGAGGCGCTCCAGGATCTGGTTAAGGTGCCGTTCGGCATTGGCCGCATCGCCTGCCTTGAGGAGATTGTTGACGATCAGGAAATACGGTTCGATCTTTTCCGGTTGAAGCTCGATCGCGCTCCTGGCTTCCAGTGTGCTCGCCTTGAGTTCACCCTGACGCTGGAAAAAACGTGACTGGTCAATATGACTCAGGTACTGGATGTCGTCCTGGCTCATCTCATTGCTGTCGCCACAGCCGGCGAGAGCGAATGAGATTGCGACTGAGAGGAGGGTGGCACGTACTGCTGAAACTGGCTTCATGGCCCTGGTCCTTTTCCTTATCGGGTCTTGTTCTGGATTCCTTGCCTGCTATTCAGGCGCCTGACGATTCGGGGGATGTTTCAATCCGATATTTATCAGTCAGGTTATACAGCGTTGGTCGGGTTACGCCGAGCAGGCGTGAGGCCTGCGCCATATTGAAGCTACAGGACTGCAGTGCCTGCACAATGGCGGCACGTTCCGCATTTTCCCTGACCTGCCTGAGATTCAGTTGGCTTTCGGGGCCTTCAAGGTCGCAGTTTAGCTCAAGGTCGGCGGCGGTAACACGTTTGCCGTCGGCCATGATTGTGGCCCGTTTCACCTTGTTGATCATTTCACGCACGTTGCCGGGCCATGGGTGTGTCTTGATGGCCTTGATGGCGTCTTCGGTAAAGGCCAGGTTGGGCCGATCCATTTGTTTGCCCAATGACTGCAACAGCGACTGCGCAACAACGAGGGCGTCGCCTTCGCGCTCGCGAAGTGCGGGAACGTCGAGAGTAATTTCACTGATCCGGTAATAAAGGTCCTCGCGGAAAGTCTCCTGATCGATCAACTGCTGTACGTCCCGGTGAGTTGCGCACACCACGCGGACATCGACAGGAACCGGGTTGACCGAGCCCACCCGATCGACCACGCGCTCCTGGAGAAAGCGGAGCAGCTTGGCCTGGAGGGGCATGGGCATGTCGCCAATCTCGTCCAGGAATAGGGTGCCGCCATTGGCGCTTTCGATTTTGCCTTTCTTGCTCTGGGTGGCGCCGGTGAACGAGCCCTTCTCAAAGCCAAAGAGTTCGCTTTCAAGGAGGTTCTCAGGAATAGCGGCACAGTTAATGGCCGCAAAAGGTTTATCGAAGCGGTGGCTCAAATCATGAAGCGCCCTTGCCAGCAGCTCCTTGCCCGTGCCGGTTTCACCGGTAATCAGGGTAGTGACGTCGGTGGGGGCCACTTTTTCGAGGGTGCGACAGATGCCAAGCATCTGTGGGCTGGCCGCGACGATACCTTTGATGTTGGTGCCATTACGCTGACGGGCCAGCTCCCGGTTGTCACGTTCCAGTTCGGCCAATCGCAAGGCACGGTTCACCACGAAGGTCAGAATGTCCGCGTCCAGCGGCTTCTGGTAGAAGTCACTGGCCCCCATACCGATGGCCTTGACGGCGTTCTCCTTGTCTTCCCGTCCGGTGACCACAATGATCTTGGTCATGGGCGACAACCGAAGAATTTCTTCAAGCAGTAGAAAGCCTTCTTTTGCACCGCCTGGATCCGGAGGCAGACCCAGATCCAGAGTAATGACATCGGGTTCGCTTCGACGCAGTGCGGTCAGGGCTGACTCCCGGTCAGCCGCAACGCTTACTTCCAGATCTTCGCTGAAACACCAGCGCATCTGGCTTTGTAAACCCGGATCATCTTCTACGATTAGCAGTCGTCTACTCACAACGGTTACAAATCCCTTTTTGTAATGGTGACGGTCTTGCGATCAATCCTCTAAACCCTGATTCTTAACCGAAGATTGACACTTTGCAATGATAGTGTTCGCTGTATTTCGGTTTCGCCAATTATTTGGCATTCTGCTGCGGCAGTGGGTCGCCGGTAATCAGTCGCTCGGGTTCTTCCGGAGCCTGTTCCGGTTTGAACCGGGCAAGCGGGAACCGGATTGAGAAACAGGAGCCCAGGTCCGGTTCGCTGGTTACATCTATATTACCCCCAACATTGCGCACATACTCCCTGGCCTGATAGGCACCAATGCCCATGCCCGTCAGCCCCTTGGTACTTTCGAACGGTTTGAATAACTGGGTCTGGATAAAGTCCTCGGTCATGCCGGAACCGGTGTCCTGGATGAACAGCACGACGTTGCCCTTGGCGGTTTTCAGGGTGAGAGTGATTTCGCCATCGGGTGGGGTGGCATCCTGCGCATTCTGAATCAGGTGGCCGAGAATGCTGTAGAGTTGCTCCCGATCGGCATTGATGAAAATGTTTCCGGGATTATCGGCAACCCTCGGTGCAGGTTGGCGGCGGGAGTAGTGCTCCGCCAACTGGCTGACAACCTCAGTCAGGTCGATCACTTCGGTCACCAGGGTTTCGTCCGCTGGCTTGCGGATGTGATCCACAAGGTTCGACATCTTGCGCACGGCATGGTCAGTGGTGTGAATCATATCGTCGATAAAGGCCGGGTTGTTCCGGTGCCTGGGGGCGTTTTTCACCAGCAACGATAGTTGAGCAATCAGCGTTTTCAGGTCATGCACCATGAAGGCAGACGCCTTGCTTACCGCCTCAAACTGCATGGCCCTGGAAAGCCGGTTCTGGGCGTCAGTTTGTGCAAGCAGGTTACAGGTCTGCCGGGCGACAACCTTGATCAGGTCAAAGTTCTCCCAGTTGAGTTCAACGCGCGCGTAGGGGTTGCCGACCATGGCAATACCGTATAAGTCGTTGCTGAGGTATAGGGGAATGACCAGCCAACCATCCGGTGTATGTGATATCGGGTCGGGGATCTCCAGCAGGTTGTAGCTGACCGGATCGCCACGATATTCATGAAGGTCGATAATCCACTCCCGTTCCCCAAAGAAGCGGACAAGTTCGGAGTTGGCGTCGATGGTCGTGTACTTGGGCGTGACCATGTTGACTGCGTTCTTGAGGATGAAGTCGCCTCTTTCCTCTCGTATCCAGAGTGCGCCGGCGTTGCTTTCAACCAGGCCCGAAAGAATGCGGATGACCCGTTCCGGAAGTGGCGGGCTGTCGCTGAGGTCGGCCATTTCCCGGGTCATTTTCAGCCATTCGTCGCGGTAGTCGTATTTGTAATCGAAAAAGTTCTGGCTGATAAACACCATTAGCCGGGAACGCACACGGCGCGAGACCAGCAGGGTGACGAGGAATACCAGTGCGATGCTGAAGAAGAGTACCTGCAGGGCGTCGCCCCATTCGCCTCCCAGGGTTTTGACGTAGTAGCCACCCAGTGACAGGAACAACAGGTAACCACCGGCGAGTATCAGGGCTCCGGCGTGGAAGACGGCTGAACGGGAGAGCTGGAAATCCACTGGCTGTTTGCGGGTGTTAATCACGTTGACAGCAAACAAGGGCACCAGTGCAGCGTTGACCAGGCCACGGGCGTTCCAGAACGACTCCGAGACCTGGCCAAAGAGCAGGGTGTCGGCATACATGAAGAAATCAAAGGCAAACAGGCTGCCAACGGCAATACAGACATACTTCATGCTGGACCGACCAAATGACACGGAGTTTCGCCAGATCTGCTCAATCAGCGATAAGCCGAGTAAGGATAGGGCTATCTGGCCAACCACTTTGGTTTTACCGTCCAGAATGCTGAGCCCGAAGAAATATTCCAGGACACCGCTGCCGAGTAGGAGAGCAACCAGAATCAGGGTGGCTGCCGCCAGCACTTTTCGTAGGCGACCGACAAGATTGGCAGACCGGAATGAATCGCGAAGTAGGGCGAAGAGGACGGTAATCCACGCGGCATCACGCAGAAGTTCCAGCAGGTAGCGAATAAAAAAGCTTGGTTCGCCCCAAAGGCTTTGGGTAACAAGTGAGCCGGCCCACAGCGTGGTGACCACGGCGGCGAGGAGCAAAGAACGATCAATGTCCCGGCGCAGGTATCGTGTGGCAATCAGCAGCGATAGCAACCCAAAGGCAATGGCTGCCGTGGAATGACTGATCAGGCTGAAATTATTCAACATGTTTCGCTTCCTGCGCTATGCGCCACTTTCCATAACGGCACCGATTTCGATCCTGTGCCGTTCACACCGGCTTCTTGTTCTCCCGGTAGAACCGGAATATCTCTTTTAGCGGGCGCCTGGGAGTGAAACCGAATTCCCTGGCGAACGCCCTGCCGTCGATGACTACAGGATACTTGAAAAAGTGCATCAGGTACGAAGGAAAACTTCGCAGGTTGAGTGTGCGCAGTATCATCCTGGGCAGTATGGGGGGAATGGATGGTACTGGTATGCGGCCGCAGCCGCAGAGCTTCAACGCATGCTGGTAGGCCACCCAGTCCTGCGGCGCGACATTGAAAATTCCCCGCTGGGGTTTGTTGTAAGCCAGCACGATGGCATCCGCCATGTCATCGATATGGATAAACTGCATCATCGGTGAAAAACCGGCCAGAACAGGTGCCCGTTCCATGCCCAGCAAGGTGCTGATGGAGTTGCGCACGCCAGGGCCGACAATGTTGCAGGGCCGCAGAATGGTGATATTCAGGTCCGGGTAGCGCCACAGGTAGATGTTGGCCAGGTTCTCCAGTTCCACGGAATCAATCAGGTCCGCGCTCAGCCCCGCACTTTTCAGCGGAGCTTCCTCGTCTATCAGCGCCGGGTTGTAGGCCACCGCGCCATAGACGTGGAAGGTCGACAGGACCACCACCCTTTTGATGTTGTACTTGTGGCTCAAGTCCAGCAGTTTCTGGGTACCGAGAACGTTGGCGTTGTACCGGCGCATTCGGGTGAGCTGGCTCGACATGATGCGGCCGAGATGAATGACGCCATCAAACCGGTAACGCCGGAAAAGGTCTTCGAAGGAGCGCTTGTTGAAGTCGATGCAGTAGCTGGGGATATCGTCGCCCAGATAGACCTGTTCTCGAAAATCCACGGCAACGAGGTTGCAGGTATCCCGCAGGCGGCTGATTACCTGTTGAGCCAGGGCGCCAGCTGCACCTGTTACAAGAATCTGGGGTCTGCTTTTTTCAACCATCAGAACAGCCTTTTCCTTTCGCTCAGTCCGGTATCGATCAATTCACTGATCGCTGCCTTCACCTGTTCCACCCGCTCTGTCACCTGTTCTTCGGGAATTTCCAGGTCGTCAAACACCATTGGGTCGCCAAAGTTCAGGTGGACTTTGGCCGGCAAGACAAACGGCATGGCCACCGGAGCGTAGGGAATGCCGAGCCACCGAGCCAGTGGTTTGATGTTGGCGATGGCGGGAATGGTTTCCTCACACCCGACCACGCCCACTGGCACAATGGGTGCCTTGTACTTCATGGCCAGGTGCATGAAGCCGTTACCGAACCGCTTGAGCTGGTAGCGATCCTGATACAGCTTGCCAGACCCGCGAATGCCTTCGGGGAATACGATGACGGCCTCGCCGTTGGCCAGCATCTTGGCGCAATTGGTGGGATCGCCCAAAACCGCGCCAAACTCGTTCAGCAAATTGCCGAGGTAGGGGACGGTCGGGAAAAAACGTTCGATCATTGCCCGGGGAATGCGCGGGTTTTTCTCGCGAGAGGCAAGGGCGTAGGCGATCAAAAGTCCATCTACCGGCAACTGCCCACTGTGATTCGGGACGATCAGCACCGGCCCCTCCGAGGGAATTTTGTCAACGCCGGTGGCTTCCACTCGAAAATACTTTTCGTAGATCTGGCGGGTCAGGGAGAAGCCGTACTTCATCACTTCGTTGTTATAGCCCCAGGGATCGTACCCCAGAGAACCAATCGGCTTGCGGATGCGATTGATGTGATTCTCCAGCTCTGCCGGGATCAACCGTGACTTCAGAATCGATGCTAGACCCATGTGGTTTCTACTCTCTTCCTATCATAACGCCAAGGGTATGACTCTGGCCCGTATTCAGCACGCGGTAATCGCCGAGGGCATTGGCGCTTTCAACGCACAGCATGGACTCCCAGGCAACGTCGGGGAAATCCGACAGTCGTGCCGCTTTCTCCGGCCCCGGATTCCAGACAACCGTGGAGTCGCTGCCGATGGCGGTGATGCGCCGGTTCCCTGATGGGGTTTCAACGATCAGCGAATTGCCGCTTTCATAGATGCGGTCGGTTTCACCCTCGAAGCTCACTGGCCCTTGCTGTGTGTGGTAGCTCCAGTCTTTCAGGGAGTCCACGTATCCGCAGTTTTCGAGGCCTCTGACCAGCGTTTTGGAAATGTCCGGGGTCGGAAGATAGGTGTGAAGTGCCTGGGTAAACGCCAGCGGTTCCGAACCCGGATTGGTGGTGGTCAACGCCAGTTGGCAGCCGTCAGCCGAGAAGTGGAAGGTCATCAGTAACCGGGCGCGGCCGTCCCAGGCATCAGAAAAGTCACTGTTTGCATCAAGTGACAGGCTGATTTCCACGTCGTGCGCGGTTTCCCTGACATCCTCCAGCTTCCACACTGCTGTGCGGGCGAAACCGTGGGAGCTGGTGGTCAGCAGCCTGCGGCGAACTTCCGGGGGATTTTTCTCGGGCGCCCCAAACCAGGGCCAGCATATCGGGATGCCACCACGGATGGCCACGCCGGGTTCAAAGCGCGCGGTGTCGCTTATCCACAGCCAGTGTGGTTCGTCACGGGCGGCAAAGTGAGTAAGGTGAGCGCCCTGCAGGAAAAGGCGGGCGTGGAACAAGGGGTGGTGTACCTCCATGGCTTCCAGTTGCCCGATGGTTGTCCATCGGGTGAACGACCAGTGCCCGGGTTTTAGTGTCACGTAGTGCCTCGTTACAGCTTTCTGGATGGTCAATGGATTGTCGGTCTGAGGTGCCGCAAGAGTTACGGCATGTCCCTATACTCAGGGTAAATTAAAACTGTGCTTACGGCGAGAAACCATCATAAAATCGCCCGTCCCCGTCGGAGTTTGATGAATGATTGACCAGATTACTGCCTCAGTTCCCGAGTCTTGCCAGGCTGGAGTCGATCTTTCGACGCCGGGAGGCGATCAGTGGCTTGATGACTTGGCCGATGGTCTCACGGAGCACGGCTGGATGAGCCAGGATGTGTCTGTGCTGTTAACTCCGTCCCTTTTAAAGGGTCTTCGCAGTGAAGTTCGGATACTGGACCGGACCGAGGCGCTGCGTAAGGCGGGTGTGGGGCGTGGTCAGGACTTGCTCCAGGACAGATCAGTAAGGCGAGACAAGATTGCGTGGCTGCAGGGCGTGACGCCGGTTCAGGCGGCGTTGTTCGAGTTCTTCGAGTCGGTCAGGCTGGGGTTGAATGAGCGGTTGTTCCTGGGGTTGAAACGGTTTGAGGCGCACTACGCCACCTATCACAACGGTGACTTCTACCGTCGCCATGTGGATAGCTTCCAGGGCAGGGCGTCGCGGGTTGTCAGCCTGGTTTTGTACCTTAATGAGGGTTGGCAGGAGGCCGACGGCGGCGCGTTGCAGATTTTCAATCGTGAAAACGAGAACGAGGTATGTGGCGTCGTATTGCCACTGGCAGGGCGGATGGCGCTGTTTATGAGCGAAGAAATTCCCCATGAGGTGTTGCCGGCCCACCGTACCCGTTACAGCGTCGCCTGCTGGTTCCGATGCGATGAAGTGCCGCTGCCATTGTAGTGCCGGAACCCTTTTGCTAATATGCGCGCCGCTTTGAGGGATTTCGCCCCAAAGCCCGTTATGGTGGCTCCATTGGTGCCTCCGCAACGATAAACCGTGAACCCGGTCAGGCCCGGAAGGGAGCAGCCGAAGCGGTGGACTTGTGTGCCGGAGTGTCGCTGATGGAGTCACCCCCAGATTTTTCCTTTTAACGCCCCCGATTATCCCTCTCTGATTGCTTCTTGTTGGCTTCTTCTAACATCCTGACCGTGCTATGGTTAAACCCATTTTTAACGGCAGTTGGCAGAACATGAGCTACCAGGTACTTGCCCGTAAGTGGCGCCCCCGGACATTCGAAGATATGGTCGGCCAGGAGCATGTGCTCCAGGCACTGATCCACGCCCTGGACAACCAGCGGCTGCACCACGCCTATCTGTTTACCGGTACCCGGGGCGTAGGCAAAACAACCATTGGCCGATTGCTGGCCCGATGCCTGAACTGCGAAACCGGCGTTACCGCCACGCCGTGTGGAACCTGCTCCAGTTGCCAGGAAATCCAGGAAGGGCGGTTTGTTGATTTGATCGAAATCGACGCAGCCTCCCGTACTGGCGTGGATGATATGCGGGAACTCACCGATAACGTCCAGTACTCGCCAACCCGTGGCCGCTTCAAGGTGTACCTCATTGACGAGGTACATATGTTGACCAACCAGTCCTTTAACGCTTTCCTCAAGACACTTGAAGAACCCCCAGAACACGTCAAATTCCTGCTGGCGACCACGGATCCCCAGAAGCTGCCAGTGACCGTGTTGTCCCGTTGCCTGCAGTTCAACCTCAAGCGGATGACGCCCGAACACATTGCCGGGCACCTGCGCCACGTGCTGACCCAGGAAGGCATTCCTTTCGAGGAACCGGCCCTGTGGCTATTGGCACGTGCCGCGGATGGCAGTATGCGGGATGCCCTGAGCCTGACAGACCAGGCCATTGCCTTCGGCAATCAGACGCTCAGCGGCAGTGATGTCAGCAACATGCTGGGCACGATTGATCAAAGTGATATCGAGAACCTGGTGAATGCGCTGGTGGAAGACGATGGGCCCGCGCTGCTGTCCGAGATCAATCGTATTTCCGATTTTGCGCCGGATTACAGCGTGATCCTGGCGGACCTGTTGTCGCTGTTCCATCGGGTGACGATGGAGCAGGTGGTGCCGGGCAGTGTCGATAATGCCCTTGGGGATGCCGCGCAGGTGGAGTCCCTGGCGCGCCGGCTTAGCGCGGAAGACGCGCAACTCTTCTATCAGGCCGCGCTGATGGGCCGTAAGGACCTGGCGGTCACTCCCGATGCCCGCATGGGGTTTGAGATGACGTTGCTGCGAATGCTGGCCTTCCGGCCTGGCACTGACCGCCGTGAACCACCGGTGGTGGCCTCCGGGACGTCATCGTCAGGGCAGGAATCCCGGGAAGACCCTGAGCCTGGCCCGGCAGCATCGGAGACAATAACAGCGGCTGTTGAGCCTGAACAAGCGCCTCAACAGCCAGATTCAGAACAGCGGGCAGAGCCAGAACAACGAACCGAACCGACGCCCCAGCCGGAGCCTCAACCGGAAGCCCAGGAGCCCGTACTGGAATCCCAGCCCGCTCCCGCGCCAGAGGAGCCTGACGCTGCCTGGCTGGCGAGCCTGGATGAAGCGGCTGAATCTGCAGCGGCCGAAGCGGCCAGCACTGAGGATTATGAACCCGAGCCCGTAGCGCCTGAGCCGGAATACGTCGAAGCGCCTCAGGCCGATGTGCCCCAGGTAGAATCAGCAGCGTCGACCGAATCGACTGAGCCGGCCGAACCGATCGAAGAACCCGCGGATACTGGCGAATTTGTCTGGGAACGTGATTTTCGCAGCCTGGGCATTGTGGGCATGCCGGGTAACCTCGCCAGTAATGCGGCTATGGCCCGCAACGGCGATGAAATCGTGCTGACCATCGATGAAGGTCATGCGCGGTTGTTGAACGCCCGCCATGAAGAAAAAATTATCGAGGCGTTGAGGAATCGGTTTGGCGCCACCATAACCCTGCGTGTGGAGCAGGGCGATGCTGAGGGCAAAACGCCGGCTGCCTGGGAAGAGCGCCAGCGGCAGGCGCGCCAGAAGGCAGCGGAAGACTCAATTCGCAATGATCCCGCAGTGCAGTCGATTGTTGAACGATTCGAGGCTCGGGTCGTCGAAAACAGTATCCGGCCGCCGAATCAGGCAAAGTCCGGCTAAGGTCTGCGGTTGGAGCCACGTGGTGGCAACTCTCTAAGGCAATTCTGTAGAAGGTGAGCGTGATGAACAATATGGGCGACCTGATGAAAAAGGCCCAGCAGATGCAGGAAGAAATGAAGAAGGCTCAGGAAGAGGCCGCCAAGGCCGAGATTACCGGCGAAGCCGGCGCGGGCCTGGTCAAGGTGACTATGAACGGTCGCCATGACGTGCGGAAAGTGGATATCGATCCGTCCCTGCTGAGCGAAGACAAGGAAATTCTGGAAGACCTGCTGGCGGCTGCTATCAACGACGCCGTGCGCCGTGTTGAGGAAAACCAGAAAGACAAAATGTCCGGCATGATGTCCGGTATGGGTATGCCTCCGGGCTTCAAGATGCCGTTCTGATCGAGGATAGCTGATGGCTTTTAGTCCGTTGGTAGACGAACTGGTGGAGTCTCTCCGCTGTCTGCCTGGCGTCGGTCAGAAAACGGCCCAGCGTATGGCCTTCCACCTGCTGGAGCGCGGCCGCTCTGGAGGCTCGCGGCTTTCTGACGCACTGGATCGTGCCATGACCGGTGTGCGCCGCTGTGAGAGCTGCCAGAACTTCGCCGATACGCCTACCTGCAATATCTGCGAAAACCCTGAACGACGGAATGGTACGCTCTGCGTGGTGGAAAGCCCCTCCGACCTTCTTGCTATTGAGCAGGCGGGCGATTATCGCGGCAGCTACTTCGTATTGATGGGGCATCTGTCGCCCATCGACGGCGTGGGCCCCGAGGAAATCGGTATTGAGCGGCTGCTGCAACGCGTCCACGGAGAAGGGGTGACGGAGCTGATCCTAGCGACCAATCCAACTGTGGAAGGTGAGGCGACTGCCCACTACATTGCCGACAGGCTGGATGGCCGCAATATCCTGATTACCCGTCTTGCCCATGGTATCCCGGTGGGGGGCGAACTGGGTTATGTTGACGGATTTACTCTGACCCATGCCTTCCGTGGCCGAAAACCTCTGAATGATTAAACCTGACCGGGATTATTATATGGATTCCAACACCCCGGCCGCTTCCGTTCCTGCGGCTCCCGACACGGTTACCTGGATTCGGGAGCCGGACGACCTGGACCGCTGGCTTGCCGAAGGGCAAGGCGAACCGCTTGCACTGGATACCGAGTTCGAACGGGTCAACACCTTCTTCCCGATTCCTGGTCTGGTCCAGTTGGGGATGGGGCAGCGGTTCTGCCTGGTAGACCCGTCGGTCGCAGAGGCGTCAGAGGGCTTTCGCAACGCGCTCACCGACCCGGACACCCCCAAATTGCTATACGCCATGAGTGAGGATCTGGAACTGTTCCGGCACTGGTTGCAGCTGGAACCGGAGGGCATTCTCGACCTGCAGATCGGCGCCGCGCTGGCCGGTGCCGGCTTTTCCGTCGGTTATGCCCGGCTGGTGGAAACTCTCTTCGGTGAATCACTGGATAAATCGGCGACGCGCTCGGATTGGGTTTCTCGCCCGCTTTCCGCGGCTCAGGAACGCTACGCTCTGGACGACGTTCGCTTCCTTGTTCCCTTGTATCACTGGGTGATTACTCGGTTGCAGAAACGGGGCCTTGAAGCGGCATTGGCTGACGAATCCACTCGATTTTCAAAGGAACTGGCAGCCCAGGATAATCCCGACAGCCATTACCTGAAACTGCGAGGCGGCTGGACATTGAGCCGCCAACAGCAGGGGGTGCTGAAAACCCTGGTGTGTTGGCGGGAACATGAGTCGCGCCTCCGGGATCGGCCCCGCAACCGTGTTGTGGCCGATGCGCTGCTGATTGCCATCGCCCAGAGACTGCCACAGTCAGTACGGGAGCTATCGAATATCCAGGGCTTGCCTCCGGCCGTGGTCAGGCGCTACGGGGATACGATTATTAATATGGTTGCGGAGGCATCGACCGCGGATAATTCCGGCATCGACGTTATTGCCGCTCCGCTGAGCCGCCAGGACCAGATGTTCTATAAACAGCTCAAACGGCTGATGGTGAAGGCGGCGGAGGAACGGGATGTGCCGGTGGAACTGCTGGCGCCTCGCAAGCGCCTTGAGGCTGTTGTACAACAACGAAACCTGGCTGCCGGGCTGTTTGACGAGGGCTGGCGCCGTGACCTCCTGGCACCGGTGCAGGAACAGATTGAGGAATTACTGAAATCATGACCGAAAAGACCTTTGTGTCGGTGTTTCGCAGCAGTAAAAAGCCGGACACGTATATCTACGTTCGACGGGGCCAGGCCTGGGAAGACCTGCCGGATAGCCTGCGGGGCATATTCGGCCAGCCAATACACGCCATGGACCTGATCATGACACCGGAACGGAAGCTTGCCCGAACGTCTGGCAAGCAGGTTCTGGAGGCTATTGCCGACAAGGATTTCTTCCTGCAGATGCCTGAGGAATCCAGCGGCTACGTTGTAGACTTTCGCCGTAAACCGGAGCCCGGCCGGGAATGATTGCAGAGATTCCGTTCTGGCAACGCAAACGTCTCCATGAGATGACCGCCAAGGAATGGGAGTCCCTGTGTGACGGCTGCGGAAAATGTTGTCTGGCCAAGCTGGAAGACGAAGACACCGGCGATGTCTACTACACTGAGCTGGTATGCCGTTACATGGAGCAAGACACCTGTCAGTGCAGCGTGTACTCCGAGCGTTTGCAGAAAGTGCCTGCATGCACGGTGCTGACACCGGATACGCTGAGCGACTACCATTGGCTGCCGTATACCTGTGCCTACCGCACACTGGCGGAAGGGCGTGCGCTTGCAGACTGGCACCCGCTACGGTCGGGTGACCCCGATACGGTTCATGAAGCGGGTGTATCGGTGCGTAATCGCGTGATCTCGGAAGCCGATGTACCGGAAGACGATTGGGAAGAACACATAATTCACTGGATCCTTTGATGATAGACGCAGAAACAAACCTTGCTTACGGAATATTCTGGGCCCTGTACGCCGTCGCCTTCGTGGTGTTCTTCTACACCATATCCCGCCTGTTTCGGGTAATTCCGGTTTATGCCATCCGCACGCTGTTGCAGGCCGCGTTGATTGTCCTCCTGTTGACCCCGGTCGAGTCCGGAGAGGTAGCTGGCTGGTGGATGCCGGCCTGGTTGCACGGCGGCTACGAAACCATTCTGGGTGATGCCGCCAACGCGGGCCGGGCCTTTGTGAACATGGGCATAGCATCCCTGGTTATGGTGTTGGTGTGGGTTCTTGACCTCGTCAGATACCGGCTGGTTAAACGCTGAGACTTTCCTTGATCACCACCTCGCATGGAGCTGCCCTGATGCGACTTCTAAGCCGCCTGCTTGCTGTCATCCTCATCCTGCCAATTACGGCGCTTGCACAGCAGGCGCCAACCCTGCAGTTACCCGACAGTGCCGATGTCCGAATTATTGTCGACATCTCCGGCTCCATGAAAACCAACGATCCGGACAACCTGCGCCGCCCGGCTGTGCGTCTGTTGGCGCGTATGCTGCCTGGGCAAGCCAATGCCGGAGTTTGGACCTTTGGTCAGTACGTCAACATGCTGGTGCCCCATGGCAAAGTCACTGATGACTGGCGGGGGCTGGCTGTCGAACGCTCAGATGAGATCAATTCGGTCGCCCTTCGGACCAATCTGGGGGAGGCGATTCAGGTTGCCAGTGATGATTACCTGTTGGGCTCGGAGAGCCTCGATAATACGGACTTCATTCTACTCACCGATGGCAAAGTGGATATCTCCGACAACGAGAGCGCCAATGATCGGGAGCGTGAGCGGATTCTGGGGGCATTGCTGGACGATCTGAGCAGCCGCGGTGCCACCCTTCATACCGTCGCATTGTCCGAGGAGGCAGATCTTGCTCTTTTGAAGAGCCTTGCGGAACGCACCGGGGGCCGCTATGCCCTGGCGTCGTCCGCTGATGCACTGACTCTGGCTTTTCTTGAAGCACTGAACACCGCCGTGCCGCAGCAGCAGATTCCCATTGAGGACAATGGCTTTCAGGTGGATGGTGGCGTAGAGGAATTTACCGCGCTGATTTTTCGCGCTGGTGACGAGTCTGCCGCTAACCGAACGCTTGAACTGGTCAGTCCCGGCGGCACCAAGGCAGGGCCGGACTCAGCCACCGAGGGAATGCGTTGGGTGCGCGAAACGGAATACGACCTGATTACCGTCACCGATCCTGAGGCGGGCGACTGGACGATCAACGGCGAGTTGGGTGAGGGCAGTCGGGTCACTGTCGTCAGCGATCTGCGGATGGTGGTGAGCCCGGTCCCGCCAACATTCACGGAAAACGAACCAGTATCCCTTCAGGTGGCCTTCTTTGAGGAAGACAGAAAAATTGAAAACCGGGACTTCCTGGGGGTTATCGATGTCAGTGTGTCATTAACCTCAGAGGACGGGCGCAGCGGTAACAAGGTGTTGTCTCCGGATGAGCCGCCGCAGGACGGCGTCTATACGGACACTATCACACGACTGCCTGATGCCGGTGAATACCAACTCAGCGTTGTTGCGGATGGTCAAACGTTCTCCCGACGCTTCAGTACCGTTACCCGATATATTCAGCCCGAGGGCGAACAAGCCCCAATTGAGGCAGTCGTTTCTGACGAGCCCTCGCAGGAAGCGCCAGTGATGGAGGATGAGTTGCCAGAGGCCTCACCCGCTCCCGAAATTGAATCGCCTGTGTCCAGTTCCGGGCCGATCGATATCAGCCAGGTTGAAGAGCCAGAACCGAAGCCGCTTGAGGAACAGCCTGTCGATAAGGAAGAGGCGGAACCGGAAACGCCGGCCACCGTTGAGGAGGCGGCGAGCGGCATTCCGTTCTGGGTATGGGCCGCTGCCGGCACCTTGGGTGTGGTGGCTGTCGCCGGGGTGGCATTCCTGTTCGTCAAGCGCAGAAAATCAGCGCAGGATCAGGGCAACAACGAGGAGCCGCCCCTGGTCGCAGAGGAAACGCCGGAGGAAGAGGCTACCGCCGCACCCGAACCTGAACAGGCGCCTGAAGACGTACCCGAAGAGATACCTGAACCAGAACCGGTGCCGGAACCCGAACCCGAAGAATTGCCGGAACCTGAAGAGGTGCCGGAACTCCAGCAAGACGAAGCGTTGCCCGAGGACGATATCCCCGTTGCTGATGCGGAGGTGGAGGACGGTGAAGACGAATTCGGGCTGGAGGACTTTGATCTCTCCGAGTTCGACGATTTGCCAGCCACTGATGAGGATAGTGAGCCCACAGACGATGAGTCTGAAAACGACGATAAGGATGGCGGAAAGGATCGGTAGTTGGCGGTTAATCGAACAGGGCTCTTATCAGAACGGCTTCGGTTCTCTATACTCTGAGTCTATTTTCAAACAGACGTTTAACCGTTAATTGAACAGGACACTATCAGCATGAAGTTTACCGGTACCGAGAAATATGTTGCCACTGATGACCTGCAGATGGCCGTCAACGCAGCCATAACGCTGCAACGCCCGCTACTGATCAAGGGCGAGCCCGGCACTGGTAAAACCCTCCTGGCCGAAGAAATGGCTGCGTCCCTCGGCCTGCGCCTGATTCCCTGGCACATCAAATCCACCACTAAGGCCCAACAGGGACTGTACGAATACGATGCGGTCTCCCGTCTGCGGGATTCCCAGCTCGGTGACGAGAAGGTCAAGGACATCAGCAACTACATCGTCAAGGGCAAGCTGTGGGAAGCCTTCGAATCCGAGGAGCAGGTGGTACTGCTGATCGATGAAATCGACAAGGCGGACATCGAGTTCCCGAACGATCTTCTGCTCGAACTCGATCGCATGGAATTCTTCGTCTACGAGACACAGCAGTCTGTGCGTGCCAAGCATCGGCCTATCATCGTGATCACCAGTAACAACGAAAAGGAACTGCCGGACGCTTTCCTGCGCCGTTGTTTCTTCCACTACATCAGCTTCCCGGACCACGACACCATGAAGAGCATCGTGGACGTGCACTTCCCGGGTCTGCAGCAGCAGGTGGTTCGCGATGCGCTGGAAGTTTTCTTCGACGTTCGCAAGGTGCCAGGGCTGAAGAAGAAGCCGTCCACTTCAGAACTGATCGATTGGCTCAAACTGCTGATGGCGGATGACCTGTCTGCCAAAATGTTGCAGGAGAAGGACACCAGTTCCGCCTTGCCGCCGCTGTATGGCGCACTGGTGAAGAACGAGCAGGATGTTCACCTGTTGCAGAAGCTGGCCTTCATGGCCCGTCGTCGTAGCTGAAATACAGCAAGAGCAGCACCCTATGTTGATTGATTTCTTTCTCGAAGTCCGGCGGGCCAAGGTGCCCGCCAGTCTGCGCGAACTCCTCGACCTGCTTGAAGCTCTGCAGAACAGGCTCGCCTTTGCGAATATGGAAGAGTTTTACTACCTGGCTCGTGTCTGCCTGGTCAAGGACGAGCGCCATTTCGATAAATTCGACCGGGCGTTCCAGGCCTATTTCGAGGGCATAGAAAACCTCGATGACCTGATGCAGGCGTTGATTCCGGATGATTGGCTGCGCGCAGAATTTGAAAAGCAGCTGTCAGAAGAGGACAAGGCCAAAATCGATTCCCTCGGCGGGCTGGAAGAGCTGATCGATACCTTCAAGAAACGCATGGAAGAGCAGAAGGAGCGTCATCAGGGCGGCAACAAGTGGATTGGCACTGGTGGTACCTCACCCTTTGGTGCAAACGGTTACAACCCGGAAGGTTTTCGCATTGGCCAGAACAAGGGGCGTCATGGCCGCGCCGTAAAGGTTTGGGAAAAACGGGAGTTCAAGGACCTGGACGACAGCGTTACTCTCGGCATTCGCAATATCAAGGTGGCCATGCGTCGGCTGCGTAAGTTTGCTCGCCAGGGTGCCGCGGACCAGCTCGACATGGACGATACTATCCGCTCCACTGCCCGCAATGCCGGGTACCTCGACTTGAAGATGGTTCCCGAGCGGCACAATGCGGTCAAAGTCCTGATCTTCTTCGACGTGGGTGGCTCCATGGACCCTCACGTGCGGGTCTGCGAGGAGCTCTTTTCGGCTGCTCGGCTCGAATTCAAGCACATGGAGTACTTTTACTTTCATAATTTCATCTATGAAAGCGTGTGGAAAAACAACATCCGCCGGATGAACGAAACAACGAGCACCTGGGACATTCTTCACAAGTACACGCCGGACTACAAAGTGATCTTTGTAGGGGATGCCACCATGGCGCCCTATGAGGTGTCACACCCCGGCGGGTCCATCGAACACTGGAACGAGGAAGCGGGCGCAACGTGGTTTCAGCGCATTACCGATCACTTCCGCAAGGTGGTGTGGATCAATCCATTGCCGGAGAGCTACTGGGGCATGGGTGGGTCGCTCGGTATGACCCGTCAGCTGGTGAATGACCACATGTATCCGTTGACCATTGAAGGCCTGGAATCGGCCATGAAACAACTGAGCAAATAAAAAAAGCCGATGCGGTTGAGAGCATCGGCTAAGCTCGGCATATCAAACGGGGTGGCCAAAAGGCTGTCCCGCGCTTCTCTCGGAGCAAATCCGGGGCCAGTTTAAAATAGTTAATATAAATCAGTTAATTAGAATAATTTTCGTGCATCTCCCGTGAACGGGAGATTCCTCGACGTTTTGCTCCTGTCAAAAAATCCGACGGTTTCGGATTTCCAATTGGTGATCTGGATACCGTTCTTGCCTGTTACCAAGTGTTACTCTTTCTGCCGGTTTGTTACAGAACATTGCTAGAGGCAGGAAGCGTATGGTCGCCGGAGCGCAGCAAACAGTAACGGTTGGGCGCCAGGTCAGGGTGGCGTGGCTGGTCATTTTGGTCATGATGGTGGCATCTCAGCTCGGTTTGACGCGTAGCGCCTTTGCTGAATCGCTGGACCAGGAGATCGACCGCCTGAAAGCCGATGTGGCGGACCTCAGCCAGACGTTGTACCAACTGGAGGAGAACGTACTCTACCCAGTCGACACGCAAGTGGCAGTTTTCCTGACACTCAGAAATCGGGAGGGGCTGGATCTGGACTCGGTGGAACTGTACCTGAACGACACGCCAGTTGCTTCCCACCTCTATACCGACCAGGAACGTGACTCCCTGAAGCAGGGCGGTGTCCAGCGGCTCTATATCGGTAACCTGCCTCATGGCGCCCATCAACTAAAAGCGGTTCTGACGGCACGTTCAGCGAATGAACGCTTTGTTCGCCGTGAAGCGACCCATCAATTTCGGAAGCGGCCCGGTGAATCCCGCATACAGCTGTCTCTGGATGCCGCGGCGCCGGACTACGAACCAGTGGTTTCGTTTCAGGAATGGAAATAGGGCGAAAGGATGGTCGTGCTCGCTAAGTTTCGGAAAGTCTCCACACGGTTTGCTCTCAGTCTGACCGCGGCCCTTATCCCGGGGCTGGCGTCCGGAGGCAGCGATTTGGCGTCGTTGCACTTGGGGCTCGCACAATTCGCCCTGGACACCCATGAACCGGCTGCAGCATTGCGTTATACCTGGAATGCCACTACCGAAGCCGAACGCCTGGTTCGCGCTAAAGCATTGTTAGTCACGGGGAGTCATCAGGAGGCTGAACGGCTGCTGAAAGAACTGATCGAAGGACAGTATTACCGCGGGCAGGCGGCACTATTGCTGGCGGAACTGCCGACGGACTCTGGAGACAACAAAACCCGGGAATACCTTGAAACTGCTGCGAAGCGGGCCAGTGGCAGCGACCGGCAAAAGGCGCTTTACCGATTGGCCGAGATTGAGCGGGAGGCGGGGCATACCGATCGGGCCGGGAAGGTGCTGGCGTCCATGGAGCCAGGCTATTGGGCTGCGCTGGGTTACATGAACATTGCGGCTGACTACGGCAGGCAGGACCGGACTCCATCGCGAGCACTGGTTGCACTTCGAGTGGCTCTGGCCATGTCCGAAGAAGACGTCGACAGCCAACGCAGCCAGGAACTCAGAAGCCGACTACTGGTTCGCGCCGGCTACCTTGCTTACGATCACGGAGACTACGAAAAGGCCATCGGCTTCCTGGAAAAAATCTCCCTGGAAAGCTACAGCACATCCCATGGCCTCTACCTTCACGGTCTTGCACTCTCGGCCAGTGGCAACCAGCGTGCGGCAATGCAGTCCTGGCATCGCGCCAAAAAGTACCCACTGGCCTATCCTGGTGTGGCCAATGCCTGGCTTGGAACGGGTAGGGGGTACGACCTCGCCGGTTACCTGGGGCAGGCGGGTGAAGCTTATCTGGCAGCAAATGCGTCCTATGAAAGTGAACGGGTGACCCTTCGCAAACTGGCTGACCAGATCCGTCAGAAAGGTGCGTATCAGGCGCTGGTACTGGACGCACGGAACTCTGAGGCCCAATGGTTCCTTGCCGACAACCGTACGCTCACACAGCCCCGTACTGCCTATCTGATTCGTTTCATTGAGCAGCCCGCTGCCCAGGCCGCCGTCAACCGGGTGGCTGAACTGAAGGAGATGAGGCAAACACTGAATCAGCGGGAAGACAGCCTTGCTGTTTTTCGGGGGGCCATCAGTGAACGTTTGGGGCCTGTGGGGCACAACGTTGATGGCGGTCCCTTCAACGAAGAAATCAAAGAGCTGGTGCAGCGGTTGGCGAACCTGAAAGCCCGGACCATCTCTCCTGCACAACAAGAGGCGCTGAAAGGTGTAGCCAGGACATTGGCCGATCTGAAAGCGTCCGTTGGCAGGCTTGATGGAAGATTGAAAAAGAAAGATCGCAAGCTCACTGAACTGGTGACACGCACCGACCATGCGCTGGAGCGGATACGGACGGTTCGTCGCACGGCCGATGCACTTCTGAGCAGGGCAGAGTCGGAACTGGATGAACTGGCTCTGGCCTATGTCGAAGAGCAGGATCACCGTATGGCGTTTGCGTTGGATCGGACCGAGCAGCAGATTGCCCACCTGTACGAGTATCTGGCCCTGGAAAACCTTGAGCGAGGTCAGCCATGAAGCCAGTGGTGTCAATTTCCCTGACGGTGCTGTTTACGGCGTTCGCGGCGAGTGCCCAGGCACAGGAATCTTTCCGGGTAGAGCTCGGTCGCGACGGCGAAACCATCGCTGATATGCGCCCGGTTTTTCTGGAATTCCAGTCCCGACCGATGCCGGCCATATCGCCAACAGAAGTTGCCCGTCGATACCAGCGATTGTTTGAACACTCTGATGAACCTGAAGTACGCATTGATGCACTTAACCGACTTTCCAATATCCAGAAGGTGACTGACGAGGACGTCAGCTTCAGCGAAGAACGCGAACAACAGGTATACCGGCAGGCGCTGGAAAGTTACGAATCCATTCTCGACAGGGGCGCCTACCAGGGCCGGCTTGATGAATTGCTATACCAGATGGCGAAGGCTCATGCCTACACGGGGCAGGCGGAGGAGTCTATTGACCGGTTACGCCAACTGGTTGGTCTGTATCCTTCGTCCTCCCTGGTACCTGAGGCCCGCTTCCGCATTGCCGAGGCAGCGTTTTCGGCGGGAGACTATGCCGAGGCTGAGTCCGAGTACAGCCGTGTGATCTCGAGTGACGGCACCGATAGCCTGAAAACCAAGGCCCGATATATGCAGGGCTGGAGCCAGTACAAGCAAGGGTCTTCTGGCCGGACAAGGGCCGCAAAGACGTTCCTGGCGGTACTGGACGGTGTCGGTGAGGAAACCAGTGGGTTTCGCCGCATTCCTGCCAGCGACGCTGAACTGGTTGACGACACCTTCAGGATTGTCGCTCTGATGGCGGCGGAAGACCGGGGCGTTGAATCCCTGGCAAGCTGGTTGACCGATGCGGGTGGCAAGGGCTTCGGGTACCTGCTGTACGACAGGCTGGCAGATTACTACGCCAGCAACCGGCGTTTTGAAGACAGCGTGGCGGTGAACAATGCCTTTGTTCGCGATTTCCAGGCGCATAACGCCGTACCGGCCTTTCTGGCCCAGAATGTGGATGTCCGGCGCATGGCGGGGCAAACTGATCGCGCAAGGGCCGCCAGGGCTGAGTATGTCCAGGCATTTGCCGGCGATGCCCGTTACCAGCAACTCGCGAAAGCGGATCAGGAACGCTGGCAGAATTTCAGCCGGTCACTGGCGGACTATCACTATGATCAGGCCGAAGAGGGGCAAGCGGAGCGCCAAGTGGCATCTTTCCGGTTGGCTGGGGGGTATTACAGCCAGTTGGCTGGCCGGAGCGGCCAGAAGGGAGACGTTCTTCGCATGGCCGGTGATGCGTTCCTGCAGGCAGGTGACCACACTGACGCCTTCAAGCATTACCAGCGTGCGGCTTATGACACGGATCATGAGACAAAAGAGTATCCGGGGGCGGCGGATGCCGCCTGGGCTGCCATCGTAATTCAGCGTGATGCGCTGGACAATCGCAATTCACTTCCCGCGACACTGGACGACCTGGCTGCAGCCGCCGACCGCTTCGCGGCTGAGTTCCCAGAGGACGAACGTCAGGCTGGTCTGACGGCGGATATCGCCAACCGAATGCTCGCGGAGCATCGTTATGCTGAGGCCCTTCGGTTTGCCGAGCTTGCCATAGCCCATCCGTTGGTCAGCCCAGCCGAACGCTACAGTGCCTGGGTCGCAGCCGGTGAGGCGAGCCTGGCGATGGCGTCTTATGGGCTTGCTGAAAATGCCTGGCGTCAAGCACTGGCACTGATTTCAGAGGGGCTGTTACAGGAAGGGCGGGCCAAAGATACCGACAGTCTGAAACGGCAACTAGCCAGCAGCATCTACTACCAGGGGGAGAAAGCGGCGAGTGAGGGCCGGATTGATACCGCTGTGGCGCATTTTCAGCGTGTGGAGTCTGCGTTTCCGGGGTCGGACATTGCGATCAAGGGCCGTTACGACGCAGCGAATACACTTCTGAAGGCAGAGCGCTGGCAGGCTGCCGTTAATGAACTGACCCGATTCCGCACGGATTACCCGCAGCATGACCTGACCCCAACCGTAGGCGAAAAGCTGGTGTTTGCCTATCAGTCATCGGGCCAACTGGTGCGCGCGGCGGATGAAATCATGCGTGCCGACGAAGGAGAGTCGCCGTCCTGGGATCAGCAACTGAGGGCGGCTGAGCTGTATCACAAGGCAGAGGCCCATGCGCGTCGCAATCGCATCTACGTCGCGTGGCTCAACCGCGATTCCGCTGCTGCCGATTCCGAGAGCCATATCCTTAGTCAGACCCTGCGCCAGCGTCTTGTGCTCGACGATGTGGAGCCGCGGCGATATCGAATCGAGTTGGTAGAGCGAGAGCTCGCCAGCCAGTGGCATTCGGAAGACACGCTGGCGTGGGCTGGGCGGGCAGCCATCGTGCTGGGGGCGGAGGAGTCCGAGCGATTTGCCGATGTTCCGCTACAGATTCCATTGGCCGAATCCCTGGGGCGCAAACAAGCGGCCCTCTCGGCTGCGCGGGAGCGTCTCTCACAAGCTGAGAAGCTGATTGGCGAGGGCGCAGGTTCGGAAATTCTGTTCCGTCGGGCAGAGCTGTACCGGGTGATGGCGCAGGATCTCATGACGTCAGAAGCGCCGGCGAATCTGAGCGACCTTGAGGCAACCCAGTACCGGATGTTGCTTGAAGAGGAGGCCTACCCTTTCGAGGAAAAGGCCATCGACCTGCACGCAAGGAATCATCAACGCCTGGCGGAAGGCCGGTTTGATGAGTGGATGGAACGCAGCCTGCAAGTTCTGGCGGACCTGTTCCCCGGCAGGTACGACCGGGAGGTGCGCTGGATGACGTGGAATGAGGAGGTCAACGATGATGCCTGAAACAGCACGTGCGGTTCTGCTCACAGGGTGTCTCGCGTTGCTGGCGGGGTGCGCCAGCCAGCCCAGG